>JASGEZ010000090.1:0-48217 GCA_047605905.1 Microlunatus sp. | reverse complement strand
GCCAGCAGCACCCGATCACCTGGATCGAAGGCAGCGAGGAAGCTCAGCACGAAGGCTCCGGAGGACCCGGTGGTGATCGCGATCTGCTCGACGGGCACCTCGAGGTCGTACCAGCGGCGGTAGTGCCCGGCGATCGCCTCCCGGAGCGGGCGGATCCCGAAGGTCTCGCTATAGCCCAACGGAGTCCGATCGATCATCAACTCCCCCAGCCGCCGCCTCACATCCGACGGAGCACCCTGCGACGGCTCGCCGGCACACAGCGAGATCACCTCGCGACCAGCGGCACGGAGCTCGGCGACCCGCTGGAGCACGGTCATCACGGTGAACGGCGGCACCTGTGAGCGTTTCGAGGGACCGGCCATCATCGGGCTCGCTTCCGGGCTCGGTAGGCGGCCACTGCGGCTCGGTTGCCGCAATTGCCGTCGTCGCAGTAGCGCTTCGAGCGGTTCTTGGACAAGTCGACGAGTACGTCATTGCAGTCGGCGGCGGCACAGGTCTTCAGCCGCCCCCAGTCGTCGGCTCGGACGAGCTCGAGGAACGCCATCGCCGCCTCCGCTCCCATCCGCTGGGCCAGCGGCGCATCCGGCGGAGTCACATGCAGGTGCCAGTCCCACTCGTCGTGCCGGGTCAGGAAAGGCCGCGCATCGGCGGCGGCGAGGATCTCGTTGATGATCGGAACCGCTTCGTCGCGATCGGCGACCTGCCAGAGCCGGCGGAACTGCTCACGGACGGCGCGCACCTCGGCGACCTCCTCGTCGCTGCCCAGGATGACGCCGGTGAAGGGGTGGCGAGCGAGCCAGGTCTGGAGGCCCGCCGCGTCGGCCAGCGCATCCACACCGTCGCTGCCCAGGGTGTTGACCAGTGTGGCCGCTTCGACCAGCGACACCTCGGTGTCATAGGCGAAAACCATATTGACTCGTGACACCCCTCTCGGTACTGTCATCAGCATAGGCATGTTTCACTCATGACGTCGATGGCGACGCCAGCACACCCGCCGTTGCGACAGGACCGTACCGTTGACCAGCCCGACCAGCACCACTGGCGCTCCGCAGTCGGCACAGACCGATGTGGATCTGCGCACCGGGTTGCCGATCGCGTTGGTGTCGGCCGCCGCCTTCGGTGTCGCCGGCTCGTTGGGCGGTTCGCTGATCGCCACCGGCTGGTCGCCCGCCGCCGTGGTCGTCGGCCGGGTCGGCGGCGCCTTTCTCGCCTTGTTGATCCCCTGCCTGCTCCTGATCCGCCGCACCGGACTTCCGACCGGACGCCAGACCCGGCGGATGATCGCGTACGGAGTGGTCGCCGTCGCGGTCGCCCAGCTCTGCTATTTCAGCGCGATCCAGCATCTCTCGGTCGGCGTCGCCTTGCTGCTGGAGTATCTGGCGCCGGTGCTGTTGATCGGTTGGCTCTGGTGGCGGCGTGGTGAGCGTCCGACCGCCGCCAAACTCATCGGAGCCGCACTCTCGCTCGCCGGGCTGGCGCTGGTGCTCGACCTGACCAGCGACGTGAGGATCAGCCTGGTCGGCGTGGCCTGGGGGCTCGGCGCGGCGCTGTGTCTGTGCGGCTACTTCCTGATGTCGGAGAACAATGCGGATGCTCCGCCGACTTTGCTGCTGACCACGGTCGGCACCGGCGTCGGAGCCGCCATCCTGCTGCTGGCCGGGATGATCGGCATCGTCCCCCTGACGACGGCCTCGGCGCCGGTGCAACTCGCCGGTCACACCGCACCGTGGTGGGTGCCGCTGGTTTCACTGGCGCTGGTGTCCGCCGCCTTGGCCTACGTCAGCGGAATCGAAGCCGTACGCCGCTTGGGAAGTTCGATCGCCTCGTTCGTAGCATTGTCCGAGGTCATCCTCGCCGTGGTCTTCGCGGCGTTGCTGTTGGGTCAGATTCCGACGCCCGTCCAGGTGATCGGCGGTGTCTTGATCCTGATCGGCATCGCCGTGGTCCAGACACCGCCGAGCACGCTGGGCACGTTGACGGGTTCGCGCTCGGCCCGACACCGGATCTAGCGCATCCCCTAGTCGGTCACGGGCTGACGCTGAACCCGTAGCGGGCGCCGGCGCGCTTCCCCACCAGGAAGGTCGGCCGGTGTCCGTCGACCGGGAGGCCGATCAGTACGCCGCCGGTGTTGCTGTTCTCGCCGGGAACTCCGATCAGCGGCCGGGTTGCGCCGGTGTCGACCGAGCCGCCGAGCGAGGCGCCCATCCGGTCTCCTGTTTCGGCGTGCCCGGGGATCCGTTTGCTGTTCTGCGTCCAGCCCTTCCCGGTGCCGATCGCTTGGACCATGCCGGCGTTCTTGGCTCGGCCGACGTCCTCGCCCGGCACACCGACCAGGAAACGCGTCTTTCCTCCGGCTCGGATGCTCGACACGGACGTACCGAATTGGTCACCGCGCTCGGCTGTGCCGGCCATGCCGGCCGAGTCCTGGTTGACGGTCCGGACCGTGCCGATCGGTTCGTAGGTCTTCGGGGAGATCCGCAAGACCGTGACTGCTCCGGCATCGGTCTTTCGGCCGACGTCCTCACCGGGAGTCCCGACCAGCAGGGTCGGAGCGCTGCCGGTCGGGCCGGCGACCAGATGCACGGAGGCGCCGAAGCGGTCACCCTTCTCCGAGGTGCCGGGGACGCCACGGGTTGTCTGGTCCAAGAACAGGTCCCCGGCGTCGGGATCGGGTTTCGCCTGCTCGACCAGCACAGCACCGGCATTGGCCTTGCCCTGGTCGGGGAAGCCGGGCATGCCCATGGCGACCATGCCGCCGCCCACCGACAGCGATGCACCCAGGTTGGCTCGCGGTGTGGGGTCATCGGTCCACGGCTCGCCAAGGGTGGTCAGGCGGGGGTCGTGGATGTCGGTGTCCTGATCCGCGTCGATCCAGAACGAGGTCACCTGACCACTGTCGGGGCCGGCCCAGAGGTCCTGGCCGGGTGAGCCGACCCACAGCCTGCCGGGTCGAGACGTGACCTGCCCGGCACGGCGTGGTTCCGCAGCCAGGGCAGCACCGAATCGGGCTCCGGATTGCGAGCCGTCCTCACCCGGCTGGCCGAAGATGCTGCGAAATACAAACCCTTTGTTGGCGCTGTCCCAGTAGAAGACGTGGATCGCCCCGCTCCGCTTCAGAGCGGGATCCAGACTCTCCTCGGGGCTGCCGACGACCAGCTGCGAGCACAGCGCCTCGTCGCCGGGACCTTCGTACGACGACAGCGAGGTGATGGCGGTGCCGAAGCCGTGGGGGCCGTGAACGGTCGTGGTGAACGGCTTTCCTTTGTTGCTGAGCCGGACCTCGACCGCGCCGGGCTTGCCGGACTGTCCGGGGATGCCGACCGCGACATCGGGTGTCCCGTCCGCGTCGAAGTCGGAACTGTCGGTCCGGCAGCCGGTGGCGGCCGCGGCCGCGGGCGCTTGCCATGGCAGGCCGGTCGTGGCCAGGCACGTGAGCACGGTGATCGTGCCCAGGATTCTGCTGCGCTGTTGCATCGCTGTCCCCTTCTTCCTTGGAGGTCTGTGCTTGCTTCTACGCAGCAGAGAGCCGGCAGGATGCTTCGGATACCGCTCCTGAAAGAGATCAGTAGTCCGATACCCGGGGTGCGAAACCTGGATATCCGTCGAAAGTGCCATCGTGGTCTCCTCCTGCGTCGTGAATAGACCCCTTCGACGCTAGAAGGGTCGAGCGTGCCGATCATCGGGAGTGTTTCCCTATTTGTGTGTCGGCGTATTCCCCATATCGGCGGGTAGCCGTGCCGGCGGGTTCTTCCCGTGGACTGCGGTAGTGACATCCTGGGGCGGTGGTCGATGTCGACGCGATGACGTCGCGCGGTACGAGGCTGTTGGAGCGGGCACGGCAGCTGGACGTGTTGCGTGCCCACCTCCTCGATGCCGCCGCCGGCCGCGGTTCGTTGACGCTGGTGCTCGGGGAGGCGGGCGTGGGCAAGACCTCGCTGGTGCGCGCCCTCGCCGAGGAGCTGCCGACCGGGACCCGGTTGTTGTGGGGATCGTGCGACGCCTTGAGCACGCCCCGACCGCTCGGCCCCCTGCATGACATCGCGCTCGAAAGCCGCGGCACGCTGCTGGATGCGATGGCGAACGAACGGCCACGGTACGCGTGCTTCACCAGCCTGGTGACGGAGTTGAAGGCTCCTCAGCCGCCGGCGCTGGTGATCATCGAGGACGTCCATTGGGCCGATGAGGCGACGCGTGATCTGCTGGTGTTCCTCGGCCGACGCGTGGAACGCACCCGAGCGGCAGTGGTCGTCACCAGCCGCGATGACGAACTGGACCACTCGCACCCGCTGACCAGCACCTTCGGGCAGTTGGCGACTCTCGGCGGGGTGTCTCGGCTGAGGCTGGATCGGCTCGGGCCGGTCTCCGTCGCCGCCCTGGCAGCGGGAGTGGATGCTGCTGAACTCTTCGAGGTCACCGACGGGAACCCGTTCTTCGTGACCGAAGTGGTCGCCGCCGGATCTGTCCGGGGCGTGCCGGTGAGTGTCCGGGACGCCGTCCTGGCACGGGCCGCACCGCTCTCACCGGCAGCACGACAGGTGCTCGATGCCGTGTCGCTGGCGCCGGCGGGAGCGGTGCCGATGGACGTCGTGCTGGCGGTGGCATCCGTACCGCCGGATGCCCTCGACGAATGTGTCACCGCCGGAATGCTGCGGGCGCGGGACTCGACGGTGTCGTTTCGGCATGAGCTGGCCCGTCGCGCGATCGAGGACGCGATGCCGCCGACCCGCGTACGCGATGCCCACGTACGGCTGCTGGCGGAGCTGGAGCGCCGCGAGGCTGATCCGGCGAGTCTGGCCCACCACGCGGAGCGGGCCGGCGACGCCGAGCGGACTGCCCGGTATGCGGTCGTCGCAGGTGACGCCGCGAGCCGAGCCGGTGCGCATCGATCGGCTGCACGACAGTACGAGCGTGCGCTCGCGGCAGGTGCCCTCGGGCCGGAAGAGACAGCGCATATCTGGGAGGGCCTTGCTCGAGAGTCGTCGACCTTCGGGGACGACACCCGCGCTCTCGCAGCCTCTGACCAGGCACGCGCGGCCTGGCAACGACTGGACCGGCCGGACGACGAAGGGCGCGTGATGGCCAATCGCGCCCGGGTCCTGTGGGACATGGCGCGTGGCGCGGAGGCTCACGAGGCGGTGCACGAGGCGATCCATCACTTCGACCACAGCCCCGACAGCCGCGACAAGGCGGTCGCACTGATGAGCGGAGCGGTGCTGTTGATGCTCGCCGACGAGGCGGAGGAGGCAGTCGCGCTGGGATGGCAAGCGGCCCGGCTGGCTACCGACTACGGCGACAACTGGACGCTCGTCCGTTCCCTGAACGCCGTCGGATCGTCACTGTGGCTCCTGGCGCCCGACGATGCCGAGGAGCCACTGATGCAGGCTCGACGCTTGGCCGAGGAGATGGGTGACGACATCGCCGTCTCGGGGGCCCTGATCAATCTCGGCTCCGGGGCTGGGGACGTGCGACGCTACGCTCAAGCCGATCGCTGGCTGCGCGAGGCTCTCGCCTGGAGCGCGGACCGCGACCTCGATCGCAACGGTGGCTACGCGACAGCCTGGCTGTCCCGCCTGAGTTTCGAGCACGCTGACTGGCCCAGAGCGTTGAGACTGGCTGAGCAGGTCAAGGACGACGTTGCCATCACGACTCGCATCGTGGCTCTCACCGTCATCGGCCGGGTGCGAGTCCGTACGGGTCGAGACGATGCCGACGCGCCCTTGGACGAGGCGTGGCGACTCGCCGAAAGCAGCGGAGATCTGCAGCGACTCTCCGGCGCAGCCGCGGGCCGTGCCGAGCTGGCCTGGCTTCACGGACATCCGGAACGAATTCCGGCGCTGGTACGCGACACGTACGAGCTCGCGCTGCTACGGAGCCAGCCCTGGGCGATCGGCGAACTCGGCTTCTGGCTCTGGCGTACGGGTGAACTCGACGCGCTGCCGGATGGGGCGGCGGCGCCCTTTGCCGCGCATGTCCACGGTGAGTTGTCGACCGCCGCCGCGGTGTGGAACGAACTCGACTGCCCGTACGAGGCTGCGTCGGCACTCGCCGACAGCGAGGAGGCCGCCGATCTGCTGCGCGCACTCGAGATCTTCGACCGACTGGGCGCCGGACCCGCCGCCGACGCGTTGCTCGCTCGCATGCGTTCGGCAGGCTCGGCGAATGTCCCGCGGCGGCCCTCGCGGCAGACCGCCGCCAATCCGGGCGGGCTGACCGCTCGCGAGCTGGAGGTGGCCCGGCTGGTTGGCGAAGGGCTGACCGATGCCGAACTCGGCGCCCGGCTGCACATCTCGGTGAAGACCGCCGGCCACCATGTCTCGGCGATCCTGACCAAGCTCGCGGTGGCCTCGCGCCGGGAGGTCGCTTCAGCACTGACAGCTGCCGAAGATGGGGAACTGCGCGCCAGGAGATAGGGAACGGTCCCGATGCGATGACCCCGCTCGCAGGGCGAGTCTGGATCACAGACTCACCCGGGCGGCCCGGGCAGCAGAGAGAGGACCCGACATGACCCGCTACCTCGTACAGCGCACCTTCCCCGATGGGCTGCACGTTCCGATCACCGATCGCGGAGCTGAAGGGCTCACCGGGATCGTGCAACGCAACGCCGACCAGGACGTGACCTGGGTGCAGTCCTTCGTCACCGACGACAAGGTGACGACCTTCTGCATCTACGACGGCCCCAGCCCCGAGGCAATCCGGCGGGCCGCCGAGGCCAACGGACTTCCTGTCGATTCCATCACCGAAGTACGGGTGCTCGACCCCTACTTCTATCACTGAGCGTCGATCCAGGATGCCCGAAAGCGCAAGGTCAGCTACCCGATTGTCTGGGCGCTCGGACGTACCGGTTGGTCAGCGACCGTGCGTCACTGAGGCAATGGAGTGGGATCGTGGCAAATCCGCGCCAGCTTGGCGAGCCCCGCCTCCGGTAAGGCCAGCGGCGCCGGCTGAGCCATCCGACGCTGTCCAGCTTGCGTGGTTGCAGTCCGCGGCCGGCAACCGTGCGACCAGCCGGCTCCTGCTCCAGCGCACAGCGTCCCGACCTCGTCCCGTTCAGCGCTGTGGACCCGTCCCACACGACGTCTGTCCCTGCAATGAGGACAACGATCTCGATGCTCCCGTTCAACGGAATCCGACCGCGCTGGGGCCCTCTGAGCAAACCAGCACGACCCCGCGGGCGCCCACTCCGGCACCGATCCGCTCCAAGCTGGAAGAGAGCGAGATCAAGGACATTGAGGATTTCTCCGCCTACAGCGTCGGCGAGCGGCTGGGCTTCGTGGTGCGGCTCCACCAGGAGCGCTGGGTGGGACCGGGCGACGAGTCCGCCCTGAAACGCATTTGGCGAAGCTTCGGGGAGAAGCTGCCACAGATCGCGGGCGACCACATCGCCTTGTTCAACGCCAGCATCGACTACGGCGCCGAACTCGACGACCTACCCGTCGTGGTGCGCTATCGGCGTGCCTTCGAAGCCGACGTGAAAGGCACGGCAGCCCGGTTCCTGTCCGACAACCGCGGGTACGTGACCCAGCAGCTGGAGCAGCTCGGTCTGTCTCCCGATGGTCCGACCGGCACAACAGACGACGCAAAGCTGCGGCGAGCAGACGCCCTGGCCGAGATCCGGGAACACGCCAAGATCATCGCGCGGGCCCAGCAGGCCCAGCGGCAGTTGCGAACCCTGCAGGTCGGTTGGGAAGTCGACTACGAAGAACGCCCGCGGGGTGGGTGGCGGCGCATCGGGCCCTTTCCGTCGATGTTCGATCCTGCTGCCCGGCCGATGCAGGAACCACGAGGCACCGAGCAACCTCCGCTGCCGAAGTGGGACGACGTGAATGCTCGCTACCTACCGCTGAGCGACCTGATCGTCGGCATCACCAACGCCGACCCAGCGGTGTACGCCGCGATGCGCGACGAGAAGCTCGGGGCATTGGCCGGCGAAGACCCGCAGACTGTGTTGAAGGTGGTCGAGAAATCCCTGCAAGCCGTGCTCGCCGACATCAACGCCACCGGCCCCAAGATCTCCTCCGACGATCTCGACTACCGGGATCTGGTGCCCATCCACCAACAGCTGTTCGGCGGCATCACCCGCGGACCGTCGCAGACCGATTGGTCGACTCCGTTCGGGAAGTCGATCGGCACGAAGGTACTGGCTGACCACCAGGCCAGCGAGTTCTGGATTGCCCTCGGACTTGGCAGTCTCGCCGCCGCCGCGTTCATCGTGGCCGAGTTGGCGACCTTCGGCTCGGCCACCTTCTTCCTCGCTGCCGGGGTCGGTCTCGGAGCGGGGGCCCTGCAAGCGGGACGCAGCTGGGAGAAATACTTCGACATGGCCACCGCTGCCCGAGCCACCGTACGGGACGACCGCAGCGTGTTGAGCCAAGGCCAGGCGTCGGGAGCGTTGCTCGCAGCGGTGCTGGACACCGCGTTCCTGTTTCTCGACGCATACCAAGTGGGAGCCAAAGGGGCGCGCGCCGCAGCAAGTGCAGCGGAACGCGCTGCGAGCAAGGAAGCCGCCGAGCAAGCCGAACGTGAGGTCGCAGCGCTGGCGCGGCGCGAAGCGGCAGAGATCACCCAAGCGGCGGAACAGCGAGCCGGGGCTGCTGCGGGACGGCAAGCAGCCGAAGCGACCGGCAGCACCGTGCTGCACGAAGCGCCCGTTCAGATCGGCAAGGGTGGTCACCGGCTCAAGGTCATCGACGTCGCCGGACGGCTCACGTTGTGGCTGTGCTCGGACTGCCTCGTCCTGATCGGCCGCGTCCAGGAGATTCTCGAGCGGATGCCGGCCACGCACCCTGCCCGCGACGAACTCACCAAGATCTTGGCGGCCGCGCAGACCTGGCAAAGCAGGTTCACATCCACGGCCAAAGGAACCGCCATCGGCGAGGCTCGGTTGGTGCGCGAGACCAACGATCTCGCCAGCCGTCTGTCTCAGCTGTCGGCACAGCATGCCGACATCGAAGGGCTCGTCTTCTTCAGGACCTTCCTCGCCGGCTCGGAGGAAGCGGCCACGATCATCGGCGAGGACGTTGCACGACGACTGACAGCCGAACTCGGACAGGACGGATTCGTCCAGCTGGTACGCGACCTAGGCCCGGCGACGGTCAGCACGCTTGGTCAGATGACTGGCACCGAGATGCGACAACTCATGGCCAAACACGGCCGCGACGCGATCCGCTGGGTCGGCGACAGCGGGCTGAATGCGACCCGGGCTCGCACACTCCTGAGCGAGCTTCCCGAGAGCATGCTCACTCGTTTCCGCGAGGGCCGCGCCAAGGTCTCCGCCACCGTCGTAGAGGAGGCCCTGAATCAGTTCGGGTCGTCGACGCTGGTCGAACTCGGAAAGATGCTGGGTGACAAGTTCACCGGCAAGGTCCTCGACGAGTTCCGCCGCTGGACGATGTTCAGCATCGATCCCACGCTGCAACGGCTCGTGGCTGGTGGCCGTGGGGCGACAGTGCGGGGCCTACCTGATCTGAGCGGACGGACCTTGGCGGATATCGAAGGCATCCTGATGCACGAGGGCATGCGACAACCCCTGACTCCACGCGGCGGCGGGATGCATATCTGGACCCACGCCGACGGGTCCGTGGTGCGCATCAAGGTCGGATCCAAAGCCCTGAAGGGAGAAAGCACCACCTTCCCGCACCTGGTCAAAGAGATTGCGGAGAAACCTGGCCGGTTCGGCAGCAAGGACATCATCGCCAAGGTCACCGAAGGTGCGCAGTTGATCCCCGCCGGGACCAAAGCTGCCAGCAGCGGACTCAGCGATTGGTTCAAGGGCTTGATCGGCCGGACCCCGACCGACGCCGAACTCAAGTTCTTGATGGGCTTGTGGGGGGCGTCCGGTCACCTGCCGATCGTCCGGTGAGAATGGGGGAGCTATGCCGTTCGAGTTCTATCTCCAGCCCTCGCGCAAGACCGTCTTCGACCCCCGTGCGGTCGAGGAGATGCGCGCCTACCTGCACGCGCTCCCCAGCCATCGATGGCCCGACAGTTCCTACGTCCTCTTCAAGTCGGCCGACGAGCGTACGGCCGATCTGCCCTCCCTGCTGGAAGCCGCCGGCCCCGACTACGTCCACGCGCTCGTGGCCGTCGAACCCGACTACGTACTGCTGGTTTCGGTCGGCGATCTCGACACCAATCGGATGATGTACGACTTCGTCGTCTGGTGCCGACAACGATGGCTGTGCGACCTCTACGAGTACGAGGACCAAGTGGAGCCTCAGATGCTGCTCCAGGCCGGCTACTGACGCCAGCGGACCGATCAACCGGACCGATTGGTGTCACCGGTGATACCATCCGTGACTATGGCGATGACCCTTCGACTCTCCGACGAGGAAGCAGACGCGCTACGTCTACGGGCCGAGCACGAGACCCGCTCGATGCAGGAGGTCGCACGACAAGCGATCCGCGAGTACATCGAGACCCATAGTCGGGCCGAGTTGCTCGACCGAGTCCTCGACGAGGAGTTGCCCCGCTACGCCGAGGCTCTGGAACGACTCGGCCAGTGATCTATCTGACCCTGCCCGAGTTGCTGCATGTTGGGGAGCGAACACTCGGCGGCGAGGTTCTGGTCCGCGACCATGGACTACTGCAGTCCGCGCTGGCCCGTCCGCAGGCTTCGGCCTTCGGCGACGATGCATACCCCAGCCTGGAAGAGAAGGCCGCGGCATTGCTGCACTCACTGGCCCGCAACCATGCCTTGGTGGACGGGAACAAGCGCCTCGCTCTGGCCGCCACCATCGCCTTCCTCGGTGTCAATGGCCGCCGTCTGACCCTCACCAACGACCAGGCGTACGAATTGGTCATCGCTGTTGCAACCGGCGAATTCCAGGAGGTCGGCGAACTCGCCGCTCACCTCAGGGATGGCAGCCGACCTGGCTGAAAACAAAGAATCGACATGCAGAATGCAGCTAGTCACTGTATTATGCATGCATGGCGGTGAACGTGACGGTCCGCGATGTTCCGGATGAGGTCCGCGATGAGCTGGCAGCCAGGGCAGCGCGATCTGGTCGATCTCTCCAGGAGTATCTGAAGGGGCAACTCATCGATCTCGCTTCCCGGCCGTTGGCAGCCGACGTCCTGGTCGAGATCCGTCATCGGGCGCGGATGTACCCACCCGCATCGAGCGAGGAGATCCTGGCCGATCTGGGATCCGATCGACGGTGACCTCGGTCGTCGTCGATGCATCTGCACTGCTTATCCTTCTGATCGATCCTGGGGACAACGGCGAGCAGGTGGCCACCGCCCTTCAGGGAAGTGATCTGCATGCGCCGGACTTGTTGCCGTACGAGGTGTCGAATGTGCTCCGGCGACACCGTCTTTCCGGGCGACTGTCGCCGACTGAGTCTGCGTTGGCGCATCAGGCCATGCAACGGCTGCCGATCGAGCTGTGGCCGCACGAGATCATCAGCGATCGCGCCTGGGAACGCACCGGCTCACTGAGTGCGTACGACGCCGCGTACGTTGCGTTGGCCGAACGTCTCGACGCACTCCTCATCACTGCCGATGCCCGGCTCGCCCGCAGCTGCGACTACGAACGGATTCGGCTGGTGGGAGCATCCAACCCGCCCTCTTGAGCAGGCGCGTCGCCCGAGCCCAATCGTTCGGCGGTTGCGGGCGGTGCTCTACGTCAGGATCAGTGACGACCCCAAGGGCTTGGAGAAGTCGAAGCAGAGGTCTGGGAATCTGCTAATCTGTGTTTATGCGCACCACCCTGGACCTTCCCGACGAACTCATGCGGACAATCAAGGTGCGCGCCGCCCAAGAGGACGCGACGCTGACCGAGACGATCACGACGCTGCTGCGGGCTTCGCTCGCTCAGACGAGACAGTCTGGGGCGCGGCGGGTGCAGTTCCCACTGGTGTTGGGAGCGCATCGAGCGACGCCTGAGGAGCTGTCCGCCGATCAGGTCGCCGAGCTGGACGCCGCTCATGACCTGGCCGCGACGGAACTGTCCGGGTGACCGACTTCCTCCCGGACACCAACATCTGGCTCGCGCTCACCCTGGACTGGCATCCGGCCCACTCCCCAGCACGGCGATGGTGGGAGCGGTTGAGTGACATCGACAGGGTGGTGATGTGCAGGCCAGTTCAGCTGTCGACGTTGCGTCTGCTCACGACCCGAGCGGTCTTCACAGCGGGTGGCGTCGAGCCACTGACCAACACGCAAGCATGGGCCGTCATGGATGAGATCGTTGCCGATCGACGGGTTGAGTGCCGGGTCCTGGAGCCTCGGGGCACTGAAGAGCTCTGGCGCGCTGCCTCCGATATCTCCAGTTCGTCACCGAAGATGTGGATGGATGCATACCTCTCCGGCTGGGCGCGGGCGGCGGGCGCGACACTTGTCACCAGCGACCACGCACTCGCCCGCGCACATAACGGCGCCGCCGTCCTGCTTTGATCCCGTGTAGTCGGGCGGCCGGTGCCGCACATCGAATGCCCGCGCAACACAGTTGCGCACCTGGTCAGGTCTTTCACCAGAGTCACCCTAGATCCCGAGTCACCCGCGATCGCGGCGCCAGCGGAGACCAGCACTAGACTCCCCGGGTGCCTGAGCGCGACCGAGCCAGTGGAATCCTGATCGCGGGCACGTCGTCGGATGCGGGCAAGTCCTTGGTCGTCACGGGGCTGTGCCGGGCGTTGGCTCGCCGCGGGATCGACGCGGCACCGTTCAAGGCGCAGAACATGTCCAACAACTCGATGGTCTGCGCCGATGGCTCCGAGATCGGCCGGGCGCAGTATCTGCAGGCGCAGGCGGCTCGCGTCGAACCGACCTCGGCGATGAACCCGGTGTTGTTGAAACCAGGTTCGGATCGGCGCAGTTTCGTGGTGCTGCGCGGGAAGCCGTACGGAACCTTGGAGGCCGGCGAGTACGCGACCGGCCGAGCGGCATTGGCCGAGGCGGCGTACGAGGCGTACGAGGAACTGGCCGCCACACACGATCTGGTGGTCTGCGAGGGTGCCGGCTCCCCGGCGGAGATCAACCTGCGTGCGGGTGACTACGTGAATCTGGGGCTGGCTCGACGTTTCGAGCTGCCGGTGGTCATCGTCGGGGACATCGACCGGGGCGGGGTGTTCGCCTCGCTGTACGGCACCTGGGCCCTGGTGGAGCCCGACGATCGGGCAGCGCTCCACGGCTATGTGATCAACAAGTTCCGGGGAGATCGGTCGATCCTCCAACCAGGACTGGAAATGCTGACCGAACGGACCAGCCTGACCTGTGTCGGCGTACTCCCCTGGCTGCCCGATGTCTGGCTGGATGCCGAGGACACCTTGGAGGTGGGAGCCTGGCGCTCTTCGCCGCGCGTGAGTGGTGGGCACGATCGGCTGCGGGTCGCGGTCGTCCGGCTGCCCCGGGTCTCCAATGTCACCGATGTCGAGGCGCTCGCCGCCGAACCCGGGGTGGATGTCCTGGTGACGACCGATCCGCGGGTCGCCGCCGATGCGGATCTGGTCGTGCTGCCGGGTACCCGTACGACGGTGTCGGATCTGGGCTGGCTGCGCGGCACCGGCATCGCCGACGCCCTGCATGATCGGGCAACCCGCGAGCGACCTGTGCTGGGGATCTGCGGCGGCTATCAGATGCTGGCTCAGCAGATCGACGACGAGCTGGAGTCCGGCGCCGGCACCACGGTCGGGCTCGGGCTGTTGCCGACCAAAGTCAGGTTCTCGACCGACAAATCACTCGGCCGACCCGTCGGCACTTGGCAGGGTCACGATGTCGAGGCGTACGAGATCCACCACGGCATCGCCACCAGGACCGGCGACGATCCGGACGCCGAGCCCTTCCTGGACGGCTGGCGGACCGGTCAGACCTGGGGAACCATGTGGCACGGGACGCTCGAGAACGACGGATTCCGACGGGCCTGGCTGACCGAGATCGCTACTGCGGCCGGCTCGGACTGGCGACCTCGACCCGATGCACCGGCCTTTGCCGAGCGGCGCGAGAGCATGATCACGACCATGGCCGACGCCGTTGACGAACACCTCGATCTCGACCGGCTACTGAGTTGGACGCGTGTGCGGAGCGAGGCTCAAGCATGATCACGGTGCTGGTGATCGGGATCGGCAGCGGCAGTCCGGCTCATCTGACTGCTGAGGCGGTGGCGGCACTCAATCGGGTCGACGTCTTCCTGGTGGCCGACAAGCGCGCCACAACCGACGATCCGGTCGCCCGCGATCTGGCGGAGCTACGCAACGAACTGTGCCGGGCAGTGATCACCCACGACGACTATCGTCTGATCGAGGTGGTCGATCCGCCGCGCGATCGCACCGCCACCGGCTACCGCGAGGCAGTGGTCGATTGGCATGCTAGCCGCGCCGCCAGCTACCGCAAGGTCATCGAGAACGAACTGCCGGACGGCGGCACCCTCGGGTTCCTGGTCTGGGGTGATCCGGCGTTCTACGACAGCACGCTGCGAATCGTGTCGCAGCTCCGGGACGCGGGCGTCGAACTCCAGGTCGAGGTCTTCCCAGGGATCAGCAGCGTTCAACTTCTCGCCGCCCGCCACCAGCTGATCTTGAACACGATCGGCGGTCCGATCCACATCACCACCGGCCGACGGCTCCTGGATGAGTTCGACTCGGCTCTGGGGACAGTCGTCGTGATGCTCGACGGCGAACTCACCTGCCGCGGACTGGTCCACGATCATCCCGATCTGGAGATCGTCTGGGGCGCGCAACTCGGGCTGTCGGACGAAGCACTGGTCCGTGGCCGGCTGGCCGAGGTGATCGACGAGATCAGCGAAATGCGGGCCGCGATCCGCGCCAAGCGCGGCTGGGTGATGGACGTCTACGCCCTGCGATAACCCGGTCATCCCTGCCGTTCTCGCCCATCAGGGTCGCTACCGGGCCGGACTCCGAAAATATCCTTCCCCCCACGTAGGCTCACGCGACAGAATAGGTATCAAGAACCATCGCACACGACCCTGAGATGTTGAGAAGTGAGAAATCCACGGGTCAATCAGCCTCCTCGAGAGGACGACGGTACCGCAGCCACTGCGGACTGTGACCCAACACGAACTCTTGTTTGGCGGGCATGATGAGCTACCAGTTGGCTGTTGATTTGGGAACGACGTTCACGGCTGCGGCGACAGTGAACGGCTCCGGTCCAGTGATGGTCGGTTTGGGGAACCGGGCGATGCAGGTTCCATCGGTGTTATTCATCGCCGATGACGGCGGATTGGTGGTGGGTGAGCCGGCGGAGCGGCGAGGAACGACCGATCCGGGCCGCTTGGTGCGTGAGTTCAAGCGACGACTGGGGGATCACGTGCCGTTGCTGGTCGGCGGAGCAGCTTATTCGGCCGAGATGCTGATGGGACGGATGCTGCGCTGGGTGGTCGATGCGACGTCATCCCAGCTAGGTGCGGCACCGGAGACAGTCATCTGTAGCCGGCCGGCGAATTGGGGACGGTACAAGCAGGAGTTGTTCGATCAGGTCATCGGTTTGGCCGAGTTGTCACACGTTCAGCAGTGCACCGAACCGGAGGCAGCGGCAGCGCAGTACGCTGCCAGAAGTGCCCTGCAAGCCGGCGAGCGGATAGCTGTGTATGACTTGGGCGGCGGTACGTTCGATGTATGCGTGTTGGAGAAGACAGTCGAAGGATTCCGGCTATTGGGATCGCCTGACGGGGTCGAACATCTGGGCGGGGTCGATTTCGACGAAGCACTCAACCGATCAGTGTTGGAAATGTTGGATGGCCGCTTACCGGAGTTGGAGTCCGACGATCCTGCCACCATCGTTGGCTTGGCACGCTTGCGACGTGACTGCGTGGAGGCCAAGGAACAGCTGTCGAGCGAACTCGATGCCACGGTTCAGGTCGCGCTGCCCGGGCTGAACACGATGGTGCGGCTCACCCGTCGCGACCTGGAAACCGCGATCCGCCCGGCGCTCGCCGACACCGTTGTTGCGACGCGCCGGGCTCTCCGGTCAGCCGAGATCGACCCACACCAGTTGACGGCGATCGTGCTGGTGGGCGGCAGTTCACGGATCCCGATGGTCAGCGAGTTATTGCAACATGAGTTCGGAGTGCCAGTCGCACTGGATACCCATCCGAAACACGACATTGCCCTTGGCGCTGCCCGGCTCTCCCGGAGCGTCCAGCACAAGGCCAAGTCCTCACGGGCATCGGGCTCGGCCACGGCTCGATCGTCCGTCGCCGGCAAGTCAACAGTCGGATACCTCAACGATCCGGACTACCAGGCTGCGGTGTCGGCGATCTCCGCCGGCCGCTTCGCCGAGGCAGTCGCTCGACTGGAAGCACTGGCTACCCGCTATCCCGGCAAGCCGGATATCACAGACCGGCTACAGAACGCCCAACGCGAACTCCGCTACGCCGACCTCACCGCCGACCTGGCTACCGCCAAACCCACAAGGAACTGGGTCGAGGTCGTCGCCATCCTGGAGGAGATGGATCAGCTCAAGCCCGGCCAGATCGACCTGAACAGCCAACTCAACCATGCCCGCCACCGGGCTCGCAGCGACGAACTCCTCGGCAGGATCCAGGCATCCCACGCTGCCCGGGACTGGCAGGGCGTCATCACCGCCGGCAAGGAACTCGGGCAGGTCGATCCGGTCGCCGTTCCCAACCGACTGGTCGAGGAGGCCAGCTACCACCTCGAGACCATCGACCTCGACCGCCAGTACGCCGATGCTATTCGTGCCCTCGACAACAACGACTGGGCCGCTGCCGCACAACGGCTCGAGCACGTCCAAACGCGACGTCCTAACCACCGTGACACCCTGAGACTCCTCACACTCGCCAGACAGCATCTGGCGAATATGAGCGCTATGCCCGTCCACCCGCCGAGCCGTCCGCCGGGGGGTCAGGTCTACCCCGCGCCGCAGTCCAGTCGCCCGGCACAAAACCCCGGACAAGCCATGGGCATCGTCGGGCTCGTCCTTTCGATCTTCTGCAGCGTGGTCGGGATGATCGTCAGCATCGTCGCCTACCACAAGTCGAAGGCAGCCGGTTTCAAGAACGGCATCGCAGTGGCCGGCATCGTTGTCGGCGCAGTCATGCTCGTTTTCACCATCATTGGGATGTTCATGCAATGACGTTTGACCTGGCAGTCTCTGAGATGTGCCGTACGTATGCACTCTGCCCAGCCACTCAGCTGGACAGTTCAGCGCTGACCTCGACGGAGGTTTCGTGGACAGCAACCGAGATCTCCACCAGGTCGACCGCTCCGCGCACCAGCAGGCGATAGGCACCTGACACGGGCACCACGATCGAGAACCGGCCCTCGTCATCGGTCAGCGCGGCGATGTCGGGAACCGGCACCGGGGCCGCAGCCAGCATGACCACGGCCCCGGGGACTGGTTGCCCGGACGGGTCGGTGACGACTCCCTGGATGTTCACCTTGCCTCACCGACCCTTCCCGAGTCGATCCTGCGGATCAGGCCTTCCAGAGCTGGAAGTTGTCGAACACCGGCTTGGTGATCCGGGTGCCGCTGTTGCTGCTGGATCCACCGTACGCGTGCACGGCGACGCCGTACCGGCTGCCGTTGCGGATCACGTAGACCGCGCTGCCGCTCTGTCCGCCGAAGGTGTCGATCGTGTAGTAGACCTTCCGCGGGCCGAGCGCTGCGATCGGACTCGACTGATACCACTGGGTGCCGGACGGCTTGTCGCCCGGATAGCCGGACAGGTTCACCGTCAGTGGCTTCAGGGTGTCATCGGAGTAGTTGGCGAAGCCGAACCAGCCGGTGGTGTTCCCCAGCGGGGTCGGCAGCACCATGGCGCCATAGTCGTACTCCTCGTTCGGACCGTTGACGGTCCATCCGGTGACGCTGCGCAGATTGGCGCGTGGCACGGTGACCGACCCGTACGGGAGGGTGGCGCCGTTGCGGCCGGGCATCACCTTGATGCTCTGCACCCAACCGTGCCGCGCAGTGCCCGGCGCGTGGATGAAGACGCAGTGACCGGCGGTGACGACGGTCTTGGGACCGATGAACCAGCCGGTGCCGATCCACTGCGATCCGTCGTTGGCGGTGATCAGCAGCGAGCAGTGCACCCGCCACGGGTAGTCGGCGGTGTTGTTGATCTGGATCCGGGTGTCCGGCCCGAGCACGGACTCGGTCGAGATCGCCGGGCCGTACGTCGCCTCACCAATCGGCCGCAAGACCGAGGTATCCGGTGCAGCTTCGACCACCGAAGCCTCCGCGGAGACGGCAATGACCGGCTCCACCTCGCCGGTGACCTCGACGCTCTCCCCCTCGCCGCTCGATGCCTCTTCGACCACCTCGACATCCAACTGCTCGTCGGCGTCGCTCATCTCCGGCGCCACCGGCGTATGTGGGTTCTCGAGTGTGTTCTCACTCATGGTCAGGTCCTCCTGAGTTCTCGGCGACCGCCCCGATGGGGTCGCCTTCATGGACCTGGATGAGCCTTGATCCGGCCGAACAGATACACGGTTCTGCGGCCGGGCGAACAATTCAGCTGAGTCGGCTGGACCCCAGCATGCGGTCGACCTGGACGATCAGGGCCACTCGCTTCGGGTTGACGCGTGGCGGTCGATAGCGCCTGGCATACCGGTCGACGGCGTCCGCGATCGCCTCCGGATCGCGGTCGACCCGGACCGGCCCGCTGAGGGTGAGCCAGCGGGCGCCGTCGACCTGGCAGATGGCCGCGACGGCTCCCGGACGAGCCGCATTGCGGGCCTTGACCGAGTCCCCGCTGGTGATCACCCGGGCGAGCCTGGTCGCAGCGTCGTAGCTGAAACCCACCGGCACCACATGGGGCGTCCCGTCAGGCCGCAGCGTCGTCAGCGTGCCAAGATGCCGCTCAGTCAGGAACTCGAGGACGCTGGTCGGCAGCGCATCGAGGTCGAGGCTCACCCGCGGTCCTCGAGATCGCCCTCGACATCCAGATAGACCTGCTGCAACGCCGACATCGTCTCCGGTTCCGGCTCGGCCCACAGACCTCGCTCCGCGGCCTCCGACAGCTTCTCGATGATCCCGGTCAGCGCCCACGGATTGGCCTGCCGCATGAAGTCCTGGTTCTGCTTGTCCAGCACATAGGAGCTGGCCAGCTGCTCATACATCCAGTCGTGCACCACGCCCGCGGTGGCGTCGAACCCGAAGAGATAGTCCACGGTCGCGGCGAGTTCGAACGCTCCCTTGTAGCCGTGCCGCTGCATCGCCGCGATCCAGCGCGGGTTGACCACCCGGGCCCGGAACACCCGCGCCGTCTCCTCCGAGAGGGTCCGGGTGCGGACCGCGTCCGGGGTCGTGGAGTCGCCCACGTACGCCTTCGGTTCGGCACCGGTCAGCGCCCGGACGGTGGCGATCATGCCGCCGTGATACTGGAAGTAGTCGTCGGAATCAGCGATGTCGTGCTCGCGGGTGTCGATGTTCTTGGCCGCGACGGAGATCCGCCGGTAGTTGGTCTGCATGTCGTCACGAGCCGGTACGCCGTCGAGATCCCGGCCGTACGCGAACCCGCCCCAGGCCGTATAGACCTCGGCGATGTCGCTGTCGTCGCGCCAGTTGCCGGACTCGACCAGCGGCAGGATGCCGGCGCCGTAGGAGCCGGGCTTGGAGCCGAACACCCGCGTGGTAGCCCGCCGGTGATCACCGTGGTCAGCGAGGTCGGCCCGGGTATGCGCCCGGACATAGTTGTCGGCGTCGGACTCGTCGAGGTCGGCGACCAGCCGGACCGCGTCGTCCAGCATCGCGACCACGTGCGGGAAGGCGTCCCGGAAGAAGCCGGAAATCCGCACGGTGACGTCGATCCGCGGCCGACCGAGTTCGGCCAGCGGAACCACCTCGAGATCGACGACCCGACGTGACATCTCGTCCCAGACCGGCAGCACACCGAGCAGCGCCAGCACCTCGGCGATGTCGTCGCCGGAGGTCCGCATCGCCGAGGTCCCCCAGACCGACAGACCAACCGACTGCGGATAGCCGCCGGTCTCGTCCAGATAGCGCTGCAGCAGCGAATCGGCCATCGCCTGCCCGGTCTGGTACGCCAGCCGGGACGGGATCGCCTTGGGATCGACGGAGTAGAAGTTGCGGCCGGTCGGCAGCACATTGACCAGACCCCGCAACGGCGAGCCCGACGGACCGGCCGGAATGTAGCCGCCATCCAAGGCGTGCAGGACGGCATCGATCTCCCCGCTGGTACGCCGCAGCCGCGGCACCACCTCGGCGCACGCGAACTCGAGTGCCGCGGTGACTCCAGAGTTGGGCTCGCCCAGCACCTCCTCGATCACCTGCGCGACCGCGTCGCGCTGCCAGTCGACGGCGGCCAGCGCCTCAACAAGGGCTCGGGCTGTGGCCTCAGCGGCGTCGACCCGCTCGGTGTCGGTGGTCTCATGGTCGAGGCCCAACGCGACCCGCAGCCCGGGGACACCATTGACCTGCCCGCCGAAGACCTGACCGGCCCGGAGGATGGCGAGCACCAGATTGACTAGGTCGTCGCCCTCGGGCGCCTGCCCGAGCACGTGCAGGCCGTCGCGGATCTGGACGTCCTTGATCTCGCACAGCCAGCCGTCGACGTGCATGACGAACTCGTCGAAGTCGTCGTCGGTCGGCTTGTCGTCCAGCCCGAGATCAAGGTGCAGCTGGGCGGACTGGATCAGGGTCCAGATCTCCCCCTGCAGGGCGGGCGCCTTGGCGGGGTCCATCACCGAGACATTGCCGTACTCGTCCAGCAGCTGCTCCAGCCGGGAGATGTCGCCGTACGACTCCGCCCGGGCCATCGGCGGCACCAGATGATCGACGATCGTGGCGTGGGCGCGGCGCTTGGCCTGCGTGCCCTCGCCGGGGTCGTTGACCAGGAACGGATAGATCAGCGGCAGCGAGCCGATCGCCGCGTCGGTACCGCAGGCGGCCGACATGCCAAGGTTCTTGCCGGGCAGCCATTCCAGGTTGCCGTGCTTGCCGACGTGCACCATCGCGTGCGCGCCGAACTCCCGCTCCAGCCAGCGGTAGGTCGCCAGATAGTGGTGGCTCGGTGCAAGGTCGGGGTCGTGGTAGATCGCGATCGGGTTCTCGCCGAAGCCGCGTGGTGGCTGGACCACGATCACGAGGTTGCCGGCCCGCAGCGCGGCGGCGACGATCTCGCCGTCCTTGTCCCGTGAGGTGTCGACGAACAGTACGCCGGGCGCCGGGCCCCAGGCTTCGGTGACCGCATCGACCAGGTCTTCGGGCAGCTCGGACAGCCAGCGGCGATAGGTCGCGGCCGAGATCCGGATCGGCTGGCCGGCCAGCTGCTCGGCAGTCAGCCACTCGGGATCCTGCCCACCGGCCTCGATCAGTGCATGAATCAATGCGTTGCCGGCGGTGGTGTCGGGATGTTCCCCCTCGACCTCGGGCAGCTCGCCGGTGCCGGGGATCTCACCGGGTTCGCCCAGGTCATAGCCCTGGTCGCGCATCGCCCGGAGCAGCCGGATCAGCGAGACCGGCGTGTCCAGGCCGACCGCATTGCCGATCCGGGAGTGCTTGGTCGGGTACGCCGACAGCACGATCGCGATCTTCCGCTCGGCGGGCGGGATGTGCCGGAGCCGGGCGTGGTTGACGGCGATCTCGGCGACCCGGCGGCAGCGCTCCGGGTCGGGTACGTAGTGCGGCAGCCCGTCGGCGTCCAGTTCCTTGAAGGAGAACGGCACGGTGATGATCCGGCCGTCGAACTCCGGCACCGCGACCTGGGTGGCGACGTCGAGCGGAGACATGCCGTCGTCCGAGCCGGCCCACCAGGCGCGGTCGGAGGTGAGGCAGAGTCCTTGCAGCATGGGAATGTCGAGAGCCGCCAGCGCCCGGACGTCCCAGCCCTCGTCCTCCTCACCGGCCGAGGCGGTCGCCGGCCGAGTGCCGCCCGCCGCCAAAACGGTGGTGATCAGGGCATCCAGGGTGCCGAGATGGGCGATCAGCTCGTCGGGTGCATCGCGCAGCGAGCTGGCATAGATGGGTACGCCGATGCCGCCCGCGGCGTCGATCGCGTCGGCGAGCGCGGTCACGTACGCGGTGTTCCCGGCGGCGTACTGGGCTCGATAGAAGAGGATGCCGATCCGCGGGCGCACCGCGCCGTCGGCCCGCGGCTCGACAGCCGGACGGGGCAGTTCCCCCCAGGACGCCTGTTCGGCCGGCGGCTCGAAGCCGAACCCGGTGAGCAGAATCGTGTCGGAGAGGAAGGCGTGCAGCTGCGCCAGATTCACCGACCCGCCCTGGGCCAGATAGATGTGCGCCTGGGACGCGACCCCGATGGCGACGGTGGACAGCTCCATCAGTGCGGCATCCGGGGTCTGCTCGCCACCGAGCACGACCACCGGCTTGCCGAGGGCCCGGAGCTGGGCGAAGTCGGCGCCCAGCGACTGGGGTGAGCCGAGGAACCGGTAGACGACCAGATCAGATCCCGCTGCCAGGGTCAGCAGATCGGATGCAGCCGACTTGGCCGGGTTGGCGTACCCGTAGTCGGCGCCGCTGGCGCGGGCCGACAGCAGGTCGGAATCGGAGGTGGAGAGCAGTGCGATCCGGGTCACCGAGTGAGTGTAGGCCAGTCTCCTTTAGGAAGTTTAGGTAGGTTTATCCGATCTGGATAAACCTACCTAAAGTTACTAAAGTTCTCTCCGTGGATCCCGTCCTCAACCCCTACACGCCCAACGCAGGTGCACAGCCGCCCGCAGTCGTCGGGCGCGATGACCTCCTCGATTCCTTCGCAGTCCTCCTCGCCAGGCTCGCCATCGGCCGCACCAGCCAATCGATGATCATCACCGGCCTACGGGGCGTCGGAAAGACTGTTCTGCTCGGCAAGTTCAGGCGGACCGCGTTGCAGAGCAACTGGGTCGTCATCGAGGCCGAGGTCACGAAGCACGACAACGACACCTTCCGGCGGAATGTTGCCGCATGGGTACGGACGGCTCTGTTCGAGTTGTCTCCACGTGCGCGTTGGTCCGATCGGCTTCTTCGGGCTGGAGCTGTGCTGAAGTCGTTCACCATCTCCGTCGACCCGACAGGTGGACTGAGCGCAGGAATCGATCTCGACGCCTGGACCGGCCTGGCTGATCGCGGAGATCTGTCGCACGATCTGACCGACCTTCTCGTCGCGCTCGGTGAGGCAGCACAAGAGCAGGGCCGAGGTGTCGTGCTGCTGTTCGACGAGGTCCAGTTCCTCAGCAAGGATCAGCTTGAAGCACTCATCTCCGCGCTGCACAAGACGGTACAACGCGAACTACCGATCACGATGGTCGCAGCCGGCCTTCCCCAGATCGCCGAGTTGGCCGGAGACGCGAAGTCCTACGCAGAGCGCCTCTTCGAGTTCCCGGAGATCGGTAACCTGCAGCCCGAGGACGCACGCCGCGCACTCGCCGAGCCCGCCGCACAGGAAGGGGCCAGGTTCTCAGACCCCGCCCTGGACCTAGCGGTCAAGGTGACCGGAGGCTATCCATACTTCTTGCAGGAACTCGGGTATGCAGTGTGGGGATTGGCCGAAGGGCCCAGCATCACCGTTGAGGACGTCGAGAGTTCACTTCCTCTCTACGAGTCGAAGCTGGACTCCTCGTTCATCCGAGTGCGCCTCGATCGGGCTACAGAATTGCAGCGGGTCTACCTTCGAGCGATGGCTGAGTTGGGACCTGAGCCGCAGAAGGCAGCCGAGGTGGCTCAGATCATGGGGCGGACCTCCCCACAGGTGGCACCCACTCGCGCGGAGCTGATCTCGATGGGCCTGCTCTACACCCCCGAGCACGGATACGCCGCTTTCACGGTGCCTCATTTTGACCAGTTCATCCGGAGAGCTGTACCTGAGCTGGCCGTTCCCGAAGTCAAACGTCGCCGCCGAACCAATGGGTAGCTGAGTAGGCTCGGTGCCGCCTACTCCAATCCCACCCCCGAGAGGTTCCCTCCATGACCCAGCCCGGCAGCGTGATCGCCGACCGCTATCGCGTGGTGCGACAGCTGGGCGCCGGCGGGATGGGTGTGGTGTGGGAGGCCCATGACGAACGGTTGAACCGCTCGATCGCGATCAAGCAGTTGCGTACCCAGCACGGCGTGACCGACGCGGAGACCGAGGTGATCACCCAGCGGGCGATCCGGGAGGCACGGATCAGCGCTCGGTTGCAGCACCCGTACGCAGTGTCGGTCTTCGACGTGGTCGAGCACGAGGGCAAGCCGTGCATCGTGATGGAGCTGGTGCCGTCGATGCCGCTGAGCGAGGTGATGCGCGAACTCGGCTCACTCGTGCCGCAGGAGGCGGCTCGGATGGGTGCCCAGGTGGCTTCGGCACTGGCAGCCGCTCACGCGTTGGGCATCGTGCACCGCGACATCAAACCGGGCAACATCTTGATCGGCGACGACGGCGCCGCGCGGATCTGCGACTTCGGCATCTCCCGTGCCTACGGAGACGCGACCCTGACCATGACCGGGATGATCACCGGCACGCCGGCCTATCTGGCACCGGAAGCGGCCCGCGGCGAGGAGTCGACGTACGCCTCCGATGTCTTCTCCCTCGGCGCGACGCTGTATGCCGCGGTCGAAGGCGAGCCGCCGTTCGGCAACGACGGCAATGCGATCGCGGTGCTCTATCGCGTGGCTGCGGGAGAGCTGCGGCAGCCGGAACGGGCCGGCGCCTTGGCTCCACTGCTGCTGGCGATGTTGAACCCCGATCCCGCGAGCCGTCCGACGATGGCCGAAGCCGCGGCCCAGCTGTCCGCCTTGGCCGACGGTCGCGCGTCAGCCGTTCCGCCGGGTTCGGCCGTGAGCACGGCTCCAACCCGAGTGATGCCTACGCCACCAGCGGCTGAATCGACCCCGCCGCCCTCCGCCACCGTCGCATTGCCGCAGCAGCCCGGCCTCGAAAGTCCGGCCGAACCGGCAGCCGGAGCACCCTCGCCTGTGCCGCCGTCGTCTGTGCCGCCGTCGTCTGTGCCGCCGGCGAATGCGCAGCGTGCTGATCCCGCCCCCACCAAACGACGCCGAGGTCTGGTCGCTGTCCTGATCGTGGCCGTGGTCGCCGTCGTCATCGCGTTCGCCGTCCTGTTGCCCCGGCTGGGTCAACCCAGCGCCGAGCCGTCGTCGGACACACCGGCGACGACCGCCAGCTCTGAGACGTCCACCGAGCCGTCGACCGATGCGCCGAGCCAGACTCCAACTTCCACGCCGACCACCTCGGAGATCTCGGCGGCCGAACTCACCAAGGCGGTCACCGACTATTACGCATTGCTGCCCGACGACACCGATGCGGCTTGGGAGCGGCTCACACCGGCGTACCAGAGCAAGACCGGCGGTCGGAAGAGCTATGACAGTTTCTGGAACAGCATCGACTCGGTATCGGTGACCTCGGTGAAAGGGACCGGGGCGACCAGCGTCGAGGCAGCCATCACCTATGTCGCGAAGAGCGGCGACGCCACGTCCAGCGAACGCCGCTCGTTCACGCTGGTGAAGGACGGCGATGTGCTCAAGATCGACCAGTCCGCGGTGGTCGGCTGACCGCTCGTTTCACCGCCGACGACCGATCAGGTGATATATCAGCCACGACCACCGGCCAAGCGAGGTATTGACAACGGTGCGGACCTGGTCGGTGCGCAAATCTTCCACATGTAGCGCGGTACCCATTTTGACGATGAGCGGACGATGAGCGGTTGTTGAGCCGATCGTGAGGGCGATGTGGACCGTTAGGGCAGCGGGTAGTTCCCATCTGTACCAATCAAGGAGTCCCCCGATGCCTACCACCGTTGCCACCTACGTCCATGCTCGTGATCCGATCTCCCAGGCCGGCGTCGTCGCTCAGCTGCGGCAACGCCCGGAGATCACGATCGTCGGCAGCGCACCCCAGTCCCAGGTCGCGATCCTGATCACCGATTGCGTCGACGAAATGGCCACTCGGGAACTCCGCGGGATGCACAAGGACGGCCATCCCCGCCTGATGCTGGTGGCGACCACGATCGACGACAACGCCCTCGTCGCCGCCGCGGAAGCCGGCGTCGCGGGACTACTGCGCCGCAGCGATGCCAGCGCCGACACGATGGTGCGGACGATCGTGAAAGTAGCCTCCGGCGACGGCGAGATCCCGCCCGATCTGCTCGGCCGGCTACTGGAGCAGGTGGGCCGGCTGCAACGTCAGGTGCTGGCACCTCGCGGGCTCACTTTCACCGGTCTGACCCCGCGGGAGACCGAGGTGCTGCGGCTGGTCGCCGACGGCCTCGACACCAGCGAGATCGCCTCGCGGATGTGCTACAGCGAGCGCACCGTGAAGAACGTGCTGCACGATCTGACCAGCCGGCTGCAACTGAAGAACCGCACCCACGCGGTGGCGTACGCGGTCCGTGAGGGTCTGATCTAGGGGTCTGGTGACCTACGGATCCAGGGGTCCGTACTGCTCCTGACCTGACGAGCCGAGCGGATTGGCGGCCCCGCCCACGGGAACCGACGACGGCGATCCACCGCCCAGCCCCTGCCCGAGCGGTTCGGACCCGAGATTGGCACCCAGCAAGCTGGCGCCTGGGCCGGAGGTGGCCGGCACTCCCCCCGGTGCCAGCGGATCGGCGCCGAGACTCAGTTCGGCGGAATCGGTGAATCCGTCCAGATCACTGTCGGCGAGTAACGCGTCTGTCTTGGACGTGAAGATCTCGTACGAATCCGACAGCCCGTCCCCGTCGGTGTCTGCTCTGGTGGCGTCTGTTCCCGCCAATCGCTCGAAGGCGTCGCTCAGCCCGTCACGGTCGGAGTCGACATTGGGATTGAGCGGCTGTCCGCCGCCGAGCAGCTGCCCGCCGTCGATGCCGAACTGGCCCCCGCCCGCTGGGGGAACAGACTGCATCGGGACCACGGGCGCGGCCGCTTGCTGGTCGAGCGGGCCTCGGGCCTGCTGATACTCCTCCCAGGTCCGAATCGTCTCCGGTCGAGGTTGGTCGTCCACGCGGCTGCCGCGCAGCCCGTCACGGCCCGCGTAGTAGCTCTCCACCTGGCCGGCAGCGATACTCGGCAAGCCCTTGGTGCCGATGGCGATCCCATGCCAGTGCTCACCCCACGGACCCTGACTCGGCAGCCGCCGCCAACTGGCGAAGCCGACCTCGCGCAGCGACATGCCGATGATGTCCTTCTGCTGGCTGCTGTAGCCGGAGGTCATCATGTCGAAGGCGCCTGGACCGTCATGCGTACCGGCCGAAGCAGCAACCGAGTGGCAGAAGCATCCCTGGGAGAGCTTGAACTCCCCGATCGACGGATCCTTCAGATTGGCGATCCGCTGAGCCTCGGTCAGCATCGCTGCCGTCCTCCGGTCCACCGTCTCGCCGCCGAACGTCACCTTGTCGAGGTCGCTGCCGCCACCGGATTGCATCGGTACAACTGGACTCGACCCCGGCGCACTCAGGTCAGCTGCGGCCGGCGCAACGGAGGCCGGCAACGGCATGCCGGACAGGTACGCACTGGCTGGTGTGATCCCGGTGTCGAGCTGATAGATGTTCAGCCGGCGAGCGTTGCCCCGGGCCACCTTCACACCCATCAGGTCGCCGAACATCCCCTCCGGCTCACGGTGGCCCTGGCCGACGTTGGTGACGTCTTGCGTACCCGTGTGTTGACCCGTGGTGAAGGAGAAGGAGTCGACCCAACCTCGCTGATTCGTCTTCCCGGACAGCACATAGAGACTGTCTCCCACGATGGAGAATCCCTGCCGCTGACCGGTCGGAGTCACGATCTCCTGCCCAATCTGCTCCTTGGTTGCCAGGTCGTACGCCCGATAGCGGTTGCCCTTCCGGATCACCGCGAACCGCTGCGTCGGGTCGATGCTGATCTGACCCCGCCAACCGGTGGGTACGCGGTCCTCGGCGCGGGTCGAGGCCCCTGCCTGATAGGGAAATGTCACGACCTCATCGTTGTAGGTGGCATAGATGGTGTCGCCGACCACGGCGAACGAGGTGGCGTGGGCGGCACCGAAGACCTTCATCTGGTCGAGCTCGTTGCCGTTGCTGTCGAGCCGATGGAAGATCTGGTACTTGTCGCCGGGTCCCGCCTCGACGAGGAACCAGTTGTTGCCCGCTTTGACGGCACTTTGCCAGTTGCCGTGACCGACGGCATCCAGGGAGGCCACCAGTCTGGGGGTTCCGCCGGTGGCGCTGACCCGCCCGCCGGTGAGATTCGGCACCGGGCCGGTCGCCGGCAGCGGGGCCACCGCCCCGGGATCGCTGCTGACCGGCGGCGCAGCCGGAACGGGCACCTGATTCTGAGTCTGCGCCTGCACGTCGGCCAGGTGGCGTTGGTACCCGGCGCCGATCGTCCAGCGCGGCACCTCCGCACCGTCCTCCCCCTGCCGCAACGGATCGGCCTGCCGGCCGATCTCGAACCCGTCGGTCGTCCCGTCCTGATCGGTGTCGACCGAGAGCGGATCGGTGCCGGAAACGTACGCCTCGTATCCGTCGGCCAGCCCGTCCCCGTCGGTGTCGGCCTTGTTGATATCACTGCCGATCAGCCGCTCGAACACATCGGACAAGCCGTCACCGTCCGCATCGCCGGGCAGCGGCTGGTTGCCGACCGGCGCTCCGGTAGGGGTCCAGGGCGATGGCGCCTTCCCGATGCCGGCGCCTTGATCGATCTCGTACGATCCGGGGGCGCTGCCGCTGCTCGCGGTCGCCGGCTCAGTCATCGGCCCGGCCTGCCGTCGCCAACATCTTTGACACACGTGCTTCGCACAAGGGGCATTGCGCCCTCCGATGTCACTCATCCCGCGGCGTCGTCACAGATTCGACGCCGATCGGATGATTGTACGGCCGACCCGGGGTCGACGACAGGTGAGCCGAGCCCAGGAGTCACTAAGATGTCGCGCAACTCGGAGCGGGTGAGAGGTCATCGATGTCGTATGCGCTAGGCGTCGATCTTGGGACGACGTTCACCGCCGCCGCTACCGCGAACGGCGCGGGCCCGACCATGATCGGGCTCGGGAACCGGGCCCTTCAGGTGCCCTCGGTCTTGTTCTTGGACGCCGACCAGTTCCTGGTCGGCGAGTCCGCCGAACGACGCGGGGCGGTCGAACCTGATCGGCTGGTCCGGGAGTTCAAGCGACGGCTGGGTGATCACGTGCCACTGCTGGTCGGTGGCGCCCCGTTCTCCGCCGAGCTGCTCACGGCCCGACTGCTCAGCTGGGTGATCACGACGACGTCGGAGCGGATGGGCGAGCCACCGGCGTCGGTCATCCTCACGCATCCGGCCAACTGGGGACCCTTCAAGATGGAGGTCTTCCGGCAGGTGAGCACGCTGGCCGACGTCCGCAATGTCAGCTGGGTCCCCGAGCCGGTGGCCGCCGCGGCGCAGTACGCATCCCGGGCTCGAGTCGAGGTCGGGGAGAAGCTCGCCATCTACGACCTCGGCGGCGGCACCTTCGACGTGTGCATCGTCGAGAAGACCGACGACGGCTTCCGGATGCTCGGCAGCCCCGACGGCGTCGAACACCTCGGCGGGACCGACCTCGACCACGCGCTGTTCGAACGGGTGATGGCCTCCCTGTCCGATCGACTCCACGACCTCGATCCTGACGACCCGGAGCTGGCGATCGGGCTCAGTCGGCTGCGACGGGACTGCGTCGACGCCAAGGAAGCTCTCTCCAGCGACGTGACCGCGGTGATCCCGGTCGCCCTACCCGGACTCTCCACCTCGGTCCGGATCACCCGCAGCGAGTTCGAGGAACTGATCCGGCCTTCGCTGCTGGAGACCATCGCGGCGACCCGCCGTGGGCTGCACTCCGCCGACGTCCAGCCTGCCGAACTGGCTGCTGTGGTGCTGATCGGCGGCAGTTCCCGGATCCCGTTGGTCGGAGAGATGCTGCAGCAGGAATTCGGGGTGCCTGCCGCGCTCGATACCCATCCGAAGCATGATGTCGCGCTCGGTGCCGCGCGGGTCGGCAGTGGTTCCGCGGCCAAGCAATCGATCTCGCCCTCTACGAGTCTCGGCACAGCTGCCACTGCTCCGGTCGGAGCCTCGGCAGGTGCCCCTCCCGTCCCGCCCGCGCCTCCGGTCCCGCCGGCGGCGGCATCGTCGGCAGACGGAGGCTCGGAGAGCCCGTCCCCTGCAGACTCGATCCTGGCTCGCGCCCAGGACTCGTCCTCTCCACCGTCCGTCCGCGAGTCCGGCATCCGATCCCGCCGGAGACTCATCGCCATCATCGGCATCGTCGTCGTGGCCCTGGTCGCCACCTTCGTCGTCATTCAGGCCATGAGACCAACGAGCCAGGGCACCGGCCAGCCCAGTTCGACGCCGGCGGACACCGGCAGGGGCGAACAACCGACAATCAGCCCATCCCAGGCCGCCAGTACCTCCCCGCCGAGGCTGCCACGATCCAGGCCATTGACCGATTCCGAGCTCGTCATTCCGGTACAGCACGACGGGAACTGGGGCCTCTACCTGGCCGACGCCAACCAGCCAGGACCCGTACGGGACCTACGGTCGTCCGAGGTCGCCGAACTCAATCCGGTGTTGTCACCTGACTTCGCCACCATCGCCTACGTCTACGACGCCGACACCAACGACGGCATCCGCACTCTGCACGTCGCAGGTGCTGCCGACGGCAGCGGTGACCGCCCACTGTTCGATCCGGTCCCATCGGTCTGCTCCGGAACGATGAATCGACCGGCCTGGAACCCAGCAGATCCGACGATCCTGGCTGTCTCCTGCACCGATTCCGACGGCAAGTGGGGGCTCTACATCATCCGCACCGACGGGACCGTGATCCGCGAGGTGACCCACGGCGAACAGCGTGTGGACGACCCGGCCTACTCCCCGGACGGGAAGGAGCTGGCCTTCTGGGCCGGCCCTCAATCCGCCTTCAGCGGCGGGGAGATCTATGTCGCGAATGCCGACGGTTCCGGAAAGGCCAGGAAGCTGACCACGGCTGTGGTCGCCGGCCAGGACGCCGATCCGACCTGGTCCCCCAATGGTCTCGAGATCGCCTTCCGACGCCGTAACGTCACCAAGTCCACCGGAGGAAACTTCGACATCTACTCCGTGCCGGCCAACGGCTCGAAGAAGCCGGTCGGCCTTGCAACCACCGCGGCCAACGAACAAGACCCCTCGTGGTCCAGGTTCGGCGACTGGATCGCCTACAAGAGCAACGGCGCGACGAAGGACTGGCCCGGCAAGCCCATCGACCGGGTCTGGATCATGGACAGGGACGGAAAGGGCCAGCGCGTCCTGTGGACCAAGGGTGACGTCGGCACCCAAGGGGCACCCGCGTGGAGCCCGCGGTGATCCAGCGATCAGTCACGTCGGCGACTGTTCTGCGTCACCTCCACAGGATCATGACCGGAAGTCGTGCGGTTCGACGGGCACGTACTCTGCTGAGTCCCCATCTGCATCCAGCGCTGCGTGCCTCAGCGCGCCGCCGTCTCCCGAGCGCTCCGCCCCGGCCCCGCCTCGTCACGGTCGTCATCCCGGTCTACAACGTCGAGGACTACCTCGACGAATGCCTGACCAGCGTCGTGCGCCAGTCCCATCACGAGCTACAGATTATCGTGGTCGACGATGGGTCGACCGACCATTCCCCCGCGATCGCCCAGTCGTACGCTCGGTGGGACCGCCGTATCACCATCGTGCATCAGGCGAATGCCGGGCTCGGCGCGGCCCGCAATGCCGGCATTGCACGCGCCCAAGGCACCTACCTCTGTTTCGTGGACTCCGACGATGTGCTGCCACCAGGTGCCATCGCCCGGATGGTGGCCACCATCCAGCGATCCTCCTCCGACTTCGTCGTCGGCGCACTCAAGCGCCGTTCGGGCACCACTCTCTCCACCCCTGAGTGGGTGGAACGGGTACATGCGCGCGACCGGCTCGGTCTGCGACTCGCGGACGCGCCCGACATTCTGCACAACGTGTTCGCCTGGAACAAGCTGTTCGAACGTTCCTTCTTCGACTCCGCGATCGGCGGCTTTCCCGAAGGCGTTCTGTACGAGGACCAACTGCCGAGTACCCGGGCGTACGCAGCCGGCACGTTCGACGTACTCAAAGCATGCACGTACCACTGGCGGATCCGCCCGGAGGGGTCCTCGATCACCCAGCAGAAACAGGACCGGCAGAATCTCACGGATCGACTCGCGGCCCTCTCCCAGGTGTTACCCCTGGTCGAGGCCACCGGCGGAGAGGTCCTTCGTTCCTGGCTGAGAAAGACACTCAGCATCGACCTTCGCCCGTACTTCGCGGTCGTGCCCCGGACCGACGACTGCTACTGGCGAGAGCTGCGGCAGGGAATCTCGGCCCTGGCTCCGATGCTGGACGAGGAGCTACTGCTCGCCATCGGATTCGTGGACCGGTACTGCGCACTGGCACTCATCGCCGATCGCCGCGAGGACCTGTGCGCCCTCCTGACCAGCCAGGACGAGTACGGAATCTCGCTGCCCGGTGTCGTCATCGCCGGGACGCCGAGAATCGACCCGGACTTCTTGGGCCAACTCGGCTTCCGCCCCGGCCCCGCCCTGGAGGCACTGGCAGATGTCGACCTGCCGATCATTGCGCGCATCCGTTCGTGGGCCTGGCACGGCGACGAACTCACGCTGACCGGTTCGGCGTTTGTCTCGAATCTGCCCACTGATCCCGACTCCGTCACCGTGCAGATCTCCGACTCCGAAGGTCACCTGGTGGACGTGCCAACCGGCACGTACCACGACAGCAGAGTCGACACGGAGTCCGGCGACGCCTGGAACAGTCACGCCTGGGGCTCCTTCCGAGCTCGACTCGATGTCGGTCCGCTGTCGCGAGCTCGGACGTGGCGGTTGACCGTGAGGATCAACCAGTCAGGGCTGGCCTGGACCGGCCCGCTCCTGCGTGACCTCAGTGGTCCGGCTGGGGACACCCCCGTCGCACGGGCAAACGAGCGAGGCCGCTGGATCATCGACGTGACCGATGACGAGGTAGCGCTGCGATACCGTGCTGCCGCGTCTGTGCCGGTCGAAGTCCAGGAGATCACCGACTCCAGCCTCACCGTGCGGGCCGATCCCGAGGTGCACACGATCAGGGCAGTCGGTGGACCTGGGCTGAAGATCATCGACGCAGCTCGTGATGGCACCAGCTTGGTGCTGCAGCTCCCAGCTCGCCCGGCACCTGGGCCTTCCGGTCATGACTACCGGCTGTTGGCCGTCACCGACCTCGGCCGGACGGTGCCGGCCTCAGCGACGACCCCGGTCGGCTCGGTGACTACCCTGCAGCAGTGCCTCGTATCGCTCGCCGAGGAGCCGGATGGCTCGCTGAGCCTGAGCCGACGATCATGGTCCGCGACAGTCCAAGCCGTCGAACTCTTTGACGGCATGCTGACCATCCGAGGTTGGGTCGCCATCAGCGGTTTCGGAGAACTGAGCGCCGTGCTCGTGGCGAAGGACGAAGAACATCTCGCCGACGAACTCAGCCTCGACGCCGGGGATCGGCGATTTGCGGCCAGATTCTCCGTACGAGCTCTGAGTAAGCGCTGGGGTTTCGGGTTTCGACTACGACTGCGGCAAGGCGGCGAGGTCGTTGATCTGTGGGCGCCCGTCGACCAGGCACTCCGTAGCCGGTTTCCCCTGGATCTCCAACATGAGATGACCGCCGCCACCTTCACCAGAACCCCGAAAGCGGGTGCGCTCTGGGTCCGTCTCCGCCATCCGTACGCGCTCGATGAACGCGGTCGGCTGGCACAGCGCCGCCTTCACCAACGTCACCAGAACCGGACCGGCCAAACGCCGGCTCCGGCAGTGCTGTTCGACGTGTTCAGCGGTAGCTCCACGTCCGACAGTCCACGGGCCATGCTGGACGAGTTGCGTCGACGTGAGCTTGATCTGGAGCTGTACTGGACGGTCGAGGACATGGACATCGAGACTCCGCCGGGGGCCCGACCACTGCTGATCCATTCCCGGCACTGGATCGAGGTCCTCTCTCGAGCCTGCTATCTGGTCAGCAATCACCATTTCCCGTTCTACTTCCGCAAGGGACCGGAGCAGATCTACGTCCAGACCTGGCACGGCACGCCGCTCAAGCGAATTGCCAACGACATCAAGGCCCCGCGGCAGTCCCTGCGCTATCTGGCGCTGATGAAGCGGGAGGCAGCATCGTGGGACTACCTACTGGCACAAAACGACTTCGCCGCTGCGCGGCTGCCTGCCGCATTCGGCTACGACGGGCCGGTGATCAACGAGGGGTATCCGCGTAATGACGCGTTGATCAATGCCGATGCCGCGGCCCGGAACGCGGTTCGACAAGGGCTCGGGCTGAGGGACGAACTGGCGATCTTGTATGCACCGACGTGGCGAGACAGCACGACCGGCAGGCCCTCACTCGTGAACCACCTCGACTCGAATCTGATCGCCCGCCAGGTCAAGTCCCGGGCAAGAGTGCTCTATCGTGGTCACGCAAATCAGCGACACGGTACTCAGCCGCCCCCCGCTCCATCCCTGATCAACGTCACAACCTATCCAGACGTGAACGACCTCATCCTGGCAGCCGATGTCTTGGTGACTGACTACTCCTCGATCATGTTCGACTTCTGCGTCACCGGTAAACCGATGATCTTCTTGGTCCCTGACCTCGAGGTCTATCGGGACCAGACCAGGGGGTTCTACCTCGATCTCGAGCTGATCGCGCCCGGCCCGCTCTGCCGCACGACCGCGGAGGTGATCGGCCAACTCAGCGATCTGGCGATGCTCAGCGCGGAACACGCCGCTCGCTACGAGACCTTCCGACAACGGTTCGCCCCGAAGGACGACGGGGCGGCCAGCCAGAGGGTGGTCGACCGCGTCTGGGGTTCCTGAGCGCCCGTCAGCCACCCACGAGCGAACCCAGGGTGAAGCCGAACCGCTCATCGCTGCCACTTTGCCCCAGGCCGGCGTTGTCTCGCGTCAGATACCGCGGCAGCTTCTCCTTCATCGTGCCGCTGGCCGAGCCGAAGAAGAGATTCACCGCTCCCGCGTCGGGCACCTTGGTACCGTCCAGGTCTTCGAAGGGGACACCGACAGCCAGGTCGTCGAACTCCGTGCCGCCGAAGTTGCCTGCAGTCAGAGCAGTCGCAAACCGGTCCCCCAGCTCGCCCGTGCTGGGCACCTCGAGGCTGTCCTGGCAGAAGAAGAACGCAGTTGTCGGGTCCAGCCCCGCGGGCGAGCCAAGGAGCACATGCACTCCACCGGCATCCGGGTTGGTCAAGCGAGGGTCTCCGAGGTTCACCAAATCCTCGAAGGGAGTTCCGACGGCGAGATCCGATTGGCGGGTACCGCCGAATTCTCCGACCGCCAGCGAGCTTCCGAACTGGTCACCACGCTCGGTGGCTCCCGGCAGGTTCGAGGTGTCCTGACTGATGTACTGGCTTCCCGTTACCGTGATACCGGCAGCCGCCCCGTAGAACACATGGATGACGCCGACGTCGATGTCATCACCGAGGAGATCTTCCGTCGGCGCCCCGATCACGAGGTCGGCATGCGTCGTCTTGCCGAAGTCGCCGGCTGCCAGGGCACTTCCGAATCGATCGCCACGCTCGGCGGAACTGGCGACCCCTGGGGTGTCCTGACTGATGGCCACGCTTCCCTTCCCGGTCAGTCCCTTCGTCGACCCGTAAAACACATGGATGAGACCGGCGTCCGCTGCCCGGCCCAGGCCCTCGAACGGTACGCCGACGGCGAGATCGGCCAGGCCCGACTTCCCGAAGTCCCCGGCCGCTAACGACGCACCGAACCGGTCACCCCGCTCGGCTGCGCCCGGCACTCCAGCACTGTTCTGGGTGATGGTCACGCTGCCGGAACCGGTCAATCCGGTCCCCGTTCCGTACAGGATCTGCACTGCGCCGGCATCGACCTTGGCACCTACGTCCTCGTACGGCACCCCGACAGCCAGGTCAGCAATCGCGCTTTTCCCGAAATCACCGGCCGTCAGCGACATGCCGAACCGATCGCCGGGCTCGACCGCCCCGGGCACGCCAGGACTACCCTGAGTGAAGTAGCTGCTGCCGGTGTTCTTCAAACCGGACGGTGATCCGTAGAGAATGTGGACGGCGCCGCCGTCGACAACACCACCGACGTCCTCGAACGGTACGCCGATCGCAAGATCGACATAGCGATCTGCATTGAATCGGCCCGCTAAAACGGTATACCCGAACTGATCGCCGGTCTCGCTGACGTCGGCGATGCCCGGGGTGTTCTGTGTGATCAGCTGGCTATTGGTGGGCAACGGAGAAGGCTCCGGGTCCCAATTCGGCGTTCGCGTTCCGGGACCAGCCTTGGTACCGTACACGATGGCTACCGCGCCGGCATTGGCCTTGGAGCCGACATCGAACGCTGGCACTCCGACTGCGAGGTCGTCATAGCCGTCCCCGTTGAAATCCGCCCGCAACGTCTTGTCGTCCGGAGTCGTTTCTGCCGCTGCACCGTCAGCACAGTTGCCCATGATGGCCGCCACTACTAACGCAACTGCCGACACACCGGCGGCAACAGATCTACGATTCATGGAAGTTCCCCCGATTCCGCCGCTCGACCGACTCAAAGGGAAAGGAACCTCCAAACTGTGCGCTGAACGCGTCAGTTACTTCCATGCCCATAGAATGCGGATATTCTTGAATGATGCACGTCATTGAGCGTGGCGTCAATACTTTGTCCGTGGTTCAAGCCGACAACGGTTCATCACTCACGAATGGTATCGAATGCTGCTGTGGCGGTCAGGTGGTCTCAGCCAGGGCTGCCCAAACGCGCGCCGCCGCCGCCCCGTCGTCAAGCGCACAGAACCTGCGACGGAAACGCGTGCGTGCGCGGCCGTATTCGGTCCCGAGATTCGATAGGTCACGCAGCGCATCGCCGAGTTCGGCTGCTGTCGAGAGAACTGGACCCGGTGCGATCTCGGCAAGGTCGAGATAGAGGCCCCGGATGTATTGGTAATGCAGCAGATCGGGGGCAAAGAAGACCATCGGCCGACCCGTCAGGGCATAGTCGAACATGATCGAGGAGTAGTCGGTCACCAAGGCATCGGAGGCGAGCATCAGGTCGCGTACGTCGGGATAGCCCGACACATTACGGAACCTGTCCGGCCGGCCGATGGCAAGTTGCGGGGCGAACAGATGGTGGCCGCGGAAGAGCACGACCATGCCGTCCGGCAGCAGCGCGTCCAGATCGGCCGGTTCGACCAGCATTGACGCGCCGTAACCGCCCGCGGGCACGTACGCGTCGTCGCGCCAGGTCGGCGCCCACAGGGCTACCTGCTGATCGGCACCGATGCCGAGCCACCGGCGCGTCCGATCACGACGAGCGGCAAGGAGCGCCTGGTCCCCGCTCGCGAGCAGATCGTTGCGCGGATATCCCGTCTCCAGCACCGGCCCCGGATAGGCGAACGCACGGCGGAAGATCTCGGTGCTGTAGGCATTCGGCGAGATCAGCCAATCCCATTGGGCCGAATCCGCCGCCAGATCCTGCCGGTAGCTCTTGTTTCGGAACCGAATCCGCTCGATGTCCCAGCCGATCCGCTTCAACGGCGTCCCGTGCCAGGTCTGCAGATACCGCTGGCCGCGGCGCTTGACGAAGTCCTTCGGCAACGCGTCGTTGGAGATGATCAAGCGAGCCCGGGACCGCTGGTCGTAGTGGTCCCGGCTGCCCGCCACTACTGTCCGAACGCCGGGCGGCGTGACGATGGATCGATCGGCAACGACCACCACCACGGCAGCGTCCCGCCACGCCGGCGACGATGTCTCGATCAGCGACCGGGGATTGTCCGAGAAGGCTTTGCCACCCCAGGTCTCCACCAGGATGACGTCCTCCACCGACGACCTCGCCACACCTCGCCGGGCACTGCGCCGCAGTCGCTCCTGACCGATCGCACTGCGGTCCCACGATGGCAAGGCCTCGACCAGCATCACGACGTTGCCTCGTCCGTCCGGGCCAATCCACACCTGACCGACCCTGGAATCAGCCTTCGTCGCGGCGACACTCGACTCCGGCATGGCGACCGGTCGCCACTCACCGCCCGGCTGCCGTGCCATCAGACTCCACCGGCCGGCTCGCAGTGGTGCCGGGCCTTCCGGGCCGGGCACCGCCAACACGTCGAACCGCGCTTCGTGTCCGGCCAACGCCGCCCGGATCTCGTCGCCCGCACAATGACACCACGCGAGTTGAACGTCAAGATCGCTCGACTCGGCACCGCTGAAGGTCACTCGAAGCTGGTTGCCGATCCAGTACAGCTCGCTGACCTCGACCTGCGGGCCCGGCGGAACGAGCGGAACGGGCGCCGGAGTGGCCGGACGAGACGCCTCGATGATCAGCCGCCGGTCCGCGCCTCCGGGATCGAACCGAAGGACGAGCCCGGTCCGGTCCCGGTGCACGACCCCGGCCAGCGCGTCCCGCGGCACCACGAGGTCGCCGCCGCTGGCGGCCCCCCAGGCGAGCACCTGCAGACTCAACTGCCAGCGAGCCGCGTTCAGCTTTGGGCCTGGCTCCAACAGCGTCGACGAGATCTCGGCCCGGAAACCCGACCATTCGTAGGACGGGCTCATCCGGGCCCGCGGCCGCACGCTGGGAAGTCGCCGCGGCCGGAGCCAGAGCTGGTGTCGCTGCCCACCGTGCGCATCGACCAGTTGCAGCCGTCGCAACGCTGCCAGCGGGTGGCCGAGCGGCACACCGTCGATGTAGCCGTACCCCTCGATCACCAGGTCGTCCCCCTGCCAGGCCAGCGAGGTCACGCCGAGGCGCAGCGGCATCCGGCGAAGCGCGCTGGCGTACTCTCGCGGCAACACCGGCGCGGCGGGCCCCAGATCCGCCCGAGGCAACAGCCATCGGCGACGGACCGGCAGCCGCCCACCTTGTTCGCGGACGAAGGCGAGGAACGACACCACTTCGGCGGCATCGCCGAGCATGACCAGACCGTACGCGGCCCGCAGGTGCGGCGGCAGGCCCTCCACGACATCGGCCGGGGAAGCGGCGACGAACGGTTGCGCCAATCGCACGAACTCACGCTGGAACTCGCCCGGCGTATGTTCCAGGTCCCGCAGATAGATGCCCAGATCCTGGCGCAGAAACTTCGCCTCGGCAGCCCGTTTGATCGACGCTGGTGCCCCGTCGGCCAGCAGCCGGCGTACGCGCTGGATGCTCTGCATCCGGTCCGGCAACAGCTCCGGATCGTCACGACGCATCGTGATCGAGAGGGTTCCGTCGTCTCGCCGCCGCCACCAGTAGACGGCCTCGGACACGACCGCCACCGACGCGGCCCGCGCATGCGCCTCGGTCATCAACGCGATGTCCTCGAACACACAGTGCTCCGGGAAACGGTAGTGGTGGCTGCTCCAGTAGTCGCGCCGGAACAGCTTGTTCCACGACGTCGTGTCGAACAGCAGGGACGGGTTCCGATACAGCCGTGCACTCGACGTCAGCTGCGACAGGGCCTTCTCATGCAGCGTCGAGGGCCACCGGTGACTGCCCATCAGCCGCTCGACCCGCCCGGTGGTGAACTCCGCCGTACCGGACCGGAGAGCCTGAAGATGCCTTTCGATCGCCGCCGCCGGCACACAGTCGTCGGCATCGACGAACATCACGTAGTCGCCGGTCGCCTTGGACAGACCGGCGTTCCGTGCTGCGCCCGGTCCGGCGTTCGGCTGTCGGATGATCTGCAGCCGACCGTCCCGGGCGGCCTCGCGTCCGAGGACGGCGGCGCTCCCGTCGGTCGAACCGTCGTCGACGCAGATGATCTGCAGGTCGCGGTAGGTCTGCCGGCGAACCGACTCCAGGCAGACCTCCAGATAGCGGCCCGCGTTGTGCACCGGGATGACGATGCTGACGAGGGCCATGGGCCGCTACTCGTCGATCGAATTGTGTGCGGCGACCAGGCCCTCCAGGGTCCGCACCGCGGCCCGGGCCGCCATCTTGACCTGCCGCCCGGACAACGGATGCTCGGCCAGCCGCTGCCAGGTCGCCAAGGACGACAATGCGGCCCCGCGGATCTCGGCTGCCGTGGCGGTCTCGGCCAGCCCTAGCCGGATCGCCGGCGCATGACCGCTGCCGCCCAGCAGCCGGTCGAGTTCCACCGCTCGCTCCGGGCGTACCTCGATCTGACCACTCCGCAACGCACTGAGCAGCCGGACCTCCTCGAACTCGTGGGTGCTCGCCGACAGATGCTCGACCGCGGCCAGCAGCGTCTCCCCGTCGGTACAGCCGCCGTTGCGCAGCACATCGGTCAGCACCGCCAGCGACGAGCGCGCCTTGAGGATCCGGCTTCGCTGCTCGAACTGCCTGGTCAGCACCGCTCTCAGCCGGGTCAGACCGCTGCGGTCGACCAGCTCCGAGGACAGCTCGACAGCCGACGTGACGAAGCCGTCCCGGATCAACTCCACCGACAGCCGGATGCCGTACAACCCCATCCGGTCCATCAGATGCTCACGCTCGATCTCGGTGAGCGGGACACCGGTGGAGCGATGCAAGAAGCGGTCCGCGGTCAGCAGCAACTGCTCCACCTCGTTGCGATCTCCGCGGGCCAGCGTGGCCAGCATCGCGTACTCGATCTCCCGCAAGGTCGTCGCCGCGAAGGCCAGCAGACCGTTCACCGGCACGATCACCGGGCACAGCCTTCTCAGCCGGGGATCGGCCTCGTAGCGGCGGGCGATCCGATCGGCGACCTCCATCGCATCCAGCCGGCACGACCCGATCTCGTCGGCCCGGGACAAGACACCGACCGAGTTCATCGGCGTGCCATGGGCCAGTTCGTCGTCGTGGAAGGACTCCAGGAACCGTACGTCGCTGGCATGCGTGTGACGCATCAGATAGAGCACCGCGTCGGCCACCGGCGGACGCCCGTCCTCGGCAGCCAGCACACGCTGGGTACGGGCTGAGATGTCCGCCGAGATCGAGGCGATCCCGGGCGTGTCCAGGATGGTCAGGGTCCGAAGCTTGCTGGTCGGCCAGCTGACCTCGATCCGATCGACCGCGCTGGCCGGCAGGTCGCCGAGGTCGACGTCCAGGGCACCGGAGTCACGGGACCAGGGCCGCGGGACAGCACCACCGCTCAGCGGATAGACCGTGACCTGTGGCGAAGTCCCCTCGCTGTACCAGGTGACGATCTTGGTGCACTCGCCCGCGTCGGTCGGCGCCAGTTCCTCGCCGAGGATCGCGTTGAACAGCGTCGATTTGCCCGCCTTGACCTTGCCGGCGATCGCCAGCCGCAGCGGTCCGCCCAACCGCTCACGGGCATCGGTCAGCCGAGTCCGGGCATCGGCCGTCCGGGCGCTCGACACTGCCCGATCGAGCAGATCGGTGAGACTGTCCACCAAGGCGTCAGCCACGGCTGCTCACCGGCTCCCGCGCACCGGCGACATCGCGGGCCGCGGCGCGCACCGAGCCCAACCGTCCTTCGCGATCGGCCAGCTCCCGCTCCCGGGCGGCGAGCTGGGCCTCGTCCAGACCGCGGAGCCGGCGGGCAGACTCCATGGCCTCGAATGCCGACCGTTCGAGCTGGGCAGCACGGCTTTGGAAGTCGTCTCGCAGATGCCGCTGCGCGGTACGCAGGATGTCGCGAGTCTCCTTGTTCATCGAGAACGCCACGTCGTCGATGAACTTTCGTGCCGCAGCCTTGGCCTGCTGCTGCCGGTAGATGCGTTGCCGTTTCCGCTCATCGCCGATGATCTTCTTGCCGATACCGCCGCTGAGGACCAGGGCCAGGCCCGCCACAGCCAGCTGGACCACCAGAGTGCCACTCATCAGGCCCGCGATGTGGCCGGCCGCCACCGGCAGATAGAAGCTGCTGCGGGCGGCCACCATCAGCGGCGCCAGCTTGCCGCCGGGCATCGCCAGCGAGGATGCCGGGGCGAGCGCCACCGTATCCGCGTGGGAGGGCCCGGCCAGCGGGAGGACGAGCTTGGCACCCTCCGGCAACTCGAAATGGAAGGCGACGTCCTGGGCAAGATCCTCGACGCGCTCGATCAGCAGATCTCGGTTGGCCACCGTGACGATCGCCATCTGGCGACGGAGCCAGACCTCGGTGTCGGACCAGGTGTCCTTCGGGTCTCCGGAGTCGATCACCTCCTCGACATCATGGATGACCGTACGCAGCCGGGCCTGGAGATCATGTTCCACGTCGGCAACCAGATCCTGGATGCCGTCGGACAGCGTCTGCTGCCAGGTCGCGGACGGGTGGATCAGCCGTTTGGCCTGCTCCTGCACCCGGTCCAGTTCCTGCACGACCCGTTCGCTGGACTGCGGCGACTCGATCACGGCTCGCTCGGCCTGCGACTGCTGCTCCAGTTGACTGGCCACGAAATCCACCTCGGCAGCCGCCGTCTTCGCGGCCAGCTCTCGGGTCTTGGCCACCACATCGCGGGCCAGAAAGGTGACCAGTTCGCCGAATCCGGACTCCGCGTTGAGTTCCGGGTCACGGGCAGCACGCAGGCGCAGGAACGACGACACCGCGAACAGCGGCAGGTCGAGGCCGGCTCGCTCGAGATGTTGCCGGTCGAGTTCGAGGATCCGGCGCCAGTGCGGATAGAGATCGATCTTGGTCATCACCACCGCAGTGGTGGGGCATCGCTCGACCGCCGTCTTGAGAAAGGTCAGCTCCGGACCGGTCAGTTCCTGGGCTGCATCGGTGACGAACACGACGCCCTTGGCATGGCGGAGTGCGCCGAGGGTGAGGAAGCCGTGCGCCGAGTCCAGACCGCCGACGCCTGGGGTGTCGACCACGGCCAAGCCGCTCCGCAGCATCCGGTGCGGAAGTCCGACCTCGACCACGCGGTCGCGCTCCGGGTCGGACGGGTCCGCCTCCTCGGTGACCAGCAGATCGATCTCGCCGAGCGGGCGTTCCCGCTCCTCGATCCGGGTGCCGTCCTCGGTCCGGACATAGGTGGTCACCTTGGGCTTGTCGGCATATCTGACGACCGTGGGCACCGCCGTCACCACGTCGGCGTCGACGGGGCAGACCGCGCGCTGCAACAAGGCATTGATCATGGTCGATTTGCCGACCTTGAACTGGCCGCAGAAGACCACCTGGATCTGCTCGCCGGCCAGTCGCTTCTTGGTCTCGTCCAGGTGGTGATCGAGGTCGGCACGACCTTGGCTGGTCGCGATCTCCCGGCCCGTGTCGATCGCCGCGATGATCTCCTGCAGGCGTGCGTTCGGATCGCCGGGCCGTGGCTTGGCCGGCCTGGTCGTGGGTTCGGCGGGCGCCGGGACGACGGGCGCCGGAACCGGCTCGGGAGCCGGAGGCCGGGCCGGGATCGGTGCTGGAACCGGCTCGGGAGGAGTCGGTTCGGGCTCGGGCTCGGGAGTGGGTGGAGTCGGCTCCGGCTCGGGTTCTGGTTCGACCGGCCCAGGTTCTGGCTCTGATTCAGGTACGGGTTCTGGTTCCGGAGCCGGCTCCGGCCGGACTGGCTCCGGTTCAGGCTCGGGTATCGGCACCGAATTGAGTGCCGCAATCAGATCTGCCGAAGTCCGGCGCCGGCGTCGACGCGATTCAGGGGCCGGTTCCTCCCATTGCAGGAAGTGATTGCACGCGCTGCAGAACACCGAGTCGGGCTCGTTCTCAGTGCTGCAATTCGCGCAGGTGATCACATCCCCATCCTGAGGGTCGAAGGTCTGACCGGCCGGGCAATCTCGTTCGGCCGATGAACATGTGCTGGCAGGTTACCGCGCCCAGGGCCAGAACAAGTTGCCCATTAGGGCCAACTTCCTTGACCGGAGAGCTATCCCTCTCGACGGGACATGCCGGGGTGCTGGACACTCGGTAAGTGATCTGCGAGGACTGTGGCGAGTCGAACAAGGCCGGCGCCCAGTTCTGCCTATTCTGCGGGGCGTACCTGGAATGGCAGGATTCGGACACCGCCGGGTCCGACGAGGTCACTCAGCAGTTGCCACCGGTGACCGGCGCCGCCACAACGCCTGTGCCCGCCGCGCCGCCCCCGGCACCCTCGGCAGCACCACCGGCACCCGCTGCGGCACCGCAACCTGTCAGCAGACTCACGGCAGCCGAGCCGGCTACTTCGGTGCCCCGCGCGGAACCCCGCCCGGCCGGCACCGCGGCCCAACCGGTCCAGCCCGTTCAGCCGACTGCCCCAGTCCATCAGCCGACCCCGGTGGATCTCACGCCGGAGGTACCGGTGGTCAGCGCTGCTCCGGCGGCCGGCACCACCGGAAACTGCCCGCGCTGCGGGCGCGCGATCGAGCCGAAGCGCCGGTTCTGCGGGCATTGCGGAGAGCAACTCGTCAAGCCAGGCACCGACGCACCCGTGTCCCGACCGTCGCCGAAGCGTGAGACGTGGTGGTCCCGGCTGTGGGACAGCAAGGACCGGGCGGCGCGGCGGGCGTACCGGCGTAGTCTTCCGCCGCTCTACCGCTGGCGTCGGGCGATCATCTCGATCCTGACGCTGGTCCTGGTCGGCAGCGGCCTCACCTGGGTCGCACGATCATCTCCCAAGGCCTTCGTCATGGCGCGCTACTACGACCTGACCAAGCGGTTGGACCCGGTCCGCGACGTGCGGGCGACAACTATTCCGCCAGATTCGTCGGTGGCCGATTCCCAGCCCGCATTCCTGGTGGACGGCGATGCGAGGCCGTGGAAGATGGCCTGGACGGCGAACACCCAAGGCAGCCCGTGCAAGACGCCACCAACTACGCCCGTGATCCAACTGTCGTTTCCCGCGACCCGGATCAAAGAGATCGAGATGCGGGCCGGTCTGCTGAAGAAGAACCCGAATCGGGACCTGGAGTTTCGCCCGAAGAGGATCTGGATCGCCTACGGCAATCAGTGCGTGGACCAGGACCTCCAAGACATCGAGCACCAAGAGCACATCAAACTCGACACCAGGACCAAGGTGTCATCGATCCGGATCAGCGTCCAGACCGCGTTCCCGGACGACCCGCCCGAGGGCATCCATGAACTCCTGTCCTTCACCGAGATCACCTTGTGGACCTACCCCCCGCTCAACTGACCCGCGGCCAGACACCCTGTTCCCGTTCCCTGCTCAATCCGCCTCAACTCCATCCGCCTCAATCCGCCTCAATCCCGGTACGCATAAGCTGCTCGGGTTTGTCAGCCTTGCTCGGTTTGCAGATCGAGCAAAGCCGACGAACCCGAGCAGGAATGGGCGGAACCGGCAGGAATGAGCGGAATCGAGCAGGATCAGGGATCGAGCCGGAAGGTGATGCAGCCTGTCCGGACCTTCTTGACGATCTCGCACGCTTCCCAGGCGTCCTCCTGGCTCTCGAAGGGCCCGAGGTACAGCACCCAGTTGTGCTCGCCGATGGGCGGCAGCATCTGTGGATAGTCGTCGCTGTTCACCAGGCCGGCCCGCTCGTCGAGTGCCTTGAGCTTGGCGAGTTCATCCTCGGGGACGTAGACGGAGCCGGCGGGATCCCACGACTCACCGGCAAACCACTTCCCCTTGAAATCCGGGTTGGGCGTGGTCGGGGCCTTGCTGGGATCGATCGGCGGGACCGCCGTTCCCGGGTTGCTCGGTGTCGTCTTCTCCGATGTCGGACTACCGCTCTCGGTGGGGGAGCCTGACCCTCCGGTCTCGGTCGCCGAGGGTGATCCTGAATCGCCGCCGGTTGGCGACGGACTGGCCGCCACCTCGGCGGTCATGCCGCAGGCCTCGTCCGACGGTGGGCTCGTCAAGTCATCGCGTTTCGCCTCGACGACGAAGCAGACCTTCGTCGCGGGCGTCAGTTTCGCGATCACCGTGGTCGTGTCGGTACCCTCGGCAGACCCGGCCTTGCTCCTCTTGCCGTCGTCAGTGATCTCGCTGATGACGTACTCGCCGACCTCTGATCCCTTGGCCCAGCTGACGCGGACCGATTCCGGGCTCAGCGTGTCGACTTTCACCTCCTTCGGTTTCGCCGGAGGACCGAGTTCCTTGAATGTCGCCGGCTGGGTCGCCGAATGCGTCAACACCCAGGCGAACGCACCGACGACCAGCAACAGCGCCAAGACACCGGCCGTCACCGAGCCCCTGGTCAGAATGGGCTTCTGGTTGAACGCACCGTCGACGGAGGGCCGGTCGAGGGTCACGCCGTACGGCGTCGGCGGGGCCTGCGGCGGCGGTGCCCCTTGGCGTTCGCCGGTGACCGTGAACGGGATCCGGGTCGGCGTACCCCGCAAGGTCGGTGCCTTCGTCTTGGCCCAGAGTCGCGCCGTCGCCGTGCCACCGAGCGGCACCTCGACCGTTTCCGGTCGGATCATGAAGCCGAGTGCCTGATCGGCGTCTGTCGCAGAGAGCTTCAACGTCACCGGCGAGTTGCCCCAGTTGGTGACCTGGATGACATGCCTGCCGTTCCAGCGGCCGGAGGAGTTGACCGGCAGCAGTTTTGCCTGCAGCCCGAAGACCTTGCCGATCTCCAGATCACCCTCCGCCACGGCACTGGCGTCGGCGTCCTCGGTCGACCTCACGAGAATGCCGAACGGCCAGGTACCGCCCGGTGCACCCGCCCCACCGGGCGGGCTGAACACCACCACCGCAGTGGCTTCCTGTTGCGGATAGACCGACACCTCAGGTGGAAGAACGTCGACCCATTGCGAAACGCCCTCGCCCACGACCTCGATCCGATAGCCCTCGACAATCGAACCGAGATTTCGGACAGTCACGGTTACCGACGCCTGACCGCCCGGCTCGACCATCACATGGTCGAGATCCAGTGATACTACGGGGTCGGTCACGCGGTCAGCATAGGGCGAGCGAAATGTCTTGCGGCAGGGCGTGCTGCCCGATTGGGCAAGACTCAGCGGACGGCATTGATTCTGCCATCAACACACAGATTCCTGGTCGGCACCGGGCTGCCCGATCAGGCAAACATCTGTGCCCGGAGATCGACTCAACAGCCCTGCCGTCAACAGCTGTTGGCCAGGCATGCTGCTGGGGTGATCCACGAGGTGGACTCTGCGTTACGCACCCTGATCGAGCGGGAAGCCGACGGCATGCGCGACGTCGAGATCGTGTTCGAAGCCCCGACTCGAGAGTGGGCGGGGCGTCGCAACTCGCCCACGGTCGATGTCTATCTCTACGACATCCGCGAGGACCTACGCCGCCGCGAGCGAGGCATGCATCAGGTGTACGAGAACAACGTCGTGGTTTCCAGGCATCTGCCGCCCCGCCACTTCAAACTCTCCTATCTGGTCACCGCCTGGACCCAGCGGCCGGAGGACGAGCACCGACTGCTGTCGTCGCTGCTGACCTGTTTCGTGCGGTACGAGGCGCTGCCGAGAGACGTGCTGACCGGACCCCTGACCGAACTCGGGTTGCCGATCCCGGTCACCATCGCACTCCCGCCACCCGAAGACCGTGCTTTCGCCGACGTCTGGTCCGCGCTGGGCGGGGAGTTGAAGCCCTCCCTGGACCTGGTGGTCACCACCCCGATGGACAGCGGTCAGCGGTCACATGTCGGACCACCGGTGCAGAAGCCGATTCAGATCGACCTGGGCGGAATGCGAGGCCGGCCGGGCACGGAAACCACATCCGACGACGATGACGGGTTGGGAAGGCACTCCTCGAACAGCGCCACAAGTGGCTCAGCGGACCAGTCCATGGCCGGTAGCACCGCGCCGAAGACCGGGGCGACCGAGGGCAAACCAGTCAAGACGGGGGGTCGTCCCGGGCCGCGGGTGGCGATGACTCGTACCCGGCAGCCGAAGAAGTCCACGTGACCACACCCGATCTCGCCTACCTGCTCGGGCGGGCGCAGCTGGTCGAAGCGCGGGTACGGGAGTTGGTGGCCTTGCGACGCGTCGGGGATCCAGCTCCGGACGACCCGTTTCGCGGACTCTACGTCAGCGAGGAGACGGTCACCCGTCTGCTCACGGTCGAGGAGCCGGTCGATCAGTCATCCGATGGCGGGGCCCGGGCCGCCCTGGAAGCCGACGCGAATGCGGTGGAGGCCAGTGGTCACCCGCTGCGGCTCAGGCGACTGGCACGCCTGTCCGGACTGAGCGACCTCGACGTCGAGTTGTTGATGATCGCACTCCTGCCCGATCTGGACAGCCGATTCGAGCGCTTGTACGGCTATCTCAACGACGATGTCAGCCGCCGGCGCGCCTCGGTCGGGTTGGCCTTGCAGCTGGCGGGCGAGTCCGAGATGGCGGCCGGGGCCCGAGCCAGGTTGGAGCCGAGCCGGCCCTTGGTCCGGCGCGGTCTGATCGTGGTCGAGGAGCCTGAGCGCCCGTTCCTCACCCGCGGGCTCCGGGTGCCTGACCGAGTCGGCGCGCACCTGCTCGGCGACGATGCACCGGCCGCCGGACTGGCCGGGCTGATCGACGACGTCGCCCCCTACTGGGCACCGGTGGCCGACCAGCTCGGCCGGGCGCTGGCCGCGGGCGTACGGCTGGTGCACCTGCGCGAACAGGTCGT
>JASGEZ010000089.1:0-2519 GCA_047605905.1 Microlunatus sp. | reverse complement strand
CACCACTCCTCGACCTGGCTGACATAGGGGTCTTCGGAACCATCAACCACCGGTACCGTGAGGCCGACCCAGACGCGACCCGTGCTCCCACAGATCGTCACCTTCTCTCCGTTATTCGCGGCAGCCTTCAACGACGCCATATCAAGCTCCGAGCACCCAACCACGCAGGGCTTGTCCATCGCCCTGGACACCACGCTGGCATGAGACGTAAATCCCCCGACCTTGGTCAGCACGCCCATTGCCTTGGCCATGCCGCCAATATCTTCAGGCGTCGTCTCGTGCGTGATCAGCACGCAAGGCTCAGCGCAATTAATTGCATCAAGTGACGAGAACACCGGCTTGCCTACGGCAACACCGGGGCAGGCGGGCAAGCCCACCCACTTCGGCTTTTCCGTGAATTTCGGGTCGACGCTCGGCCTGCGGGCAACCTTGTACTGCTCCTTCGAGATGCGCTTGAGAGCGGCGGGCACGTCGATCACGCCCTGCTCAACCAGATCAACTGCGATCCTGAAGGCAGCTCGCGCCGACCTTTTGCCGGTACGGCTCTGGAGAATAAAGAGTTCGCCTTGCTGCACGGTGAACTCGATATCCACCATGTCGGCATAGGCCTTTTCGAGCTTACCGCAGGTCTTGAGCAACTGGAGGTAAATGTCGGCCCACTGTTCAGACACGTCCTCCATCTGATCAACATTCACCGGGGTCCGGATGCCTGCCACCACATCCTCACCCTGCGCGTTCTGCAGGAACTCGCCTGTCATGACATTCTCGCCGGTCGAGGGGTTCCTCGTGAACAACACGCCCGTACCCGAGTCATCTCCCATATTGCCGAACACCATGGCCTGGACAGTGCAGGCCGTGCCCATCGCCGGATCGATGTTATTCAGCTTACGATACTCAATCGCTCGAGGATTGTTCCAGCTGTCGAATACGGCGGCAATCGCTGCACCGAGCTGGCCTTCCAGCGTCATCGGAAACGGCTTGCCCGTGTGCGCCTCGAACACCGCCAGATAACGGTTGTGCAGTTCGTAGAGCTCGGCCACGCCCATCTGGTGATCGTGTTCTATGCCAGCAGCCGACTTGGCCTCGGCGAGAACCTGCTCGAAGGCGCCGTGCGGAACACCAAAAGCCGTCGAGCCCAACATCTGAATAAGGCGCCGCATGCTGTCGGCCGCTGCGCGCTCACCGATCCTGTTGGCCCAATCCGGGAAAACATCGCCATACATGCCGACATTGAGGATGGTATCGAGCATACCGGGCATCGAGACGGGCGCTCCGGATCGAACAGACACCAACGGCATGTATCCGAACTTATCACGAAGCCACTCCATGCCGTCCATGACCTGCACCAGGATGTCGCTGACAAGCGCCGCCTTGCCGGTCGGCGACAATGTCGCGTAGTGATTGCACACCGTCGTCGGGATGGTCATTCCGGGGGGCACGCTGAAACCGTTCTGCGCCATCATAACCAGGCCTGCGCCCTTGCCGCCCAACACCGTCTTCGTCATACCGGGGTCTGTTGAAGTCCAGTCACAATGTTCCGCTGAAAACCTATAAATCATCGGCTTATCCATCAAACCCTCCTTGGTTGCATGGTCTATATCGTTACGTTAACTGGGGCCGAGCAGGGGTCAATGGTTTGGTGCAATTAATTGCATTGAATGCCCCAGGGTAGATTGAAATTAGAGGCGCAGGTAGGCCCATACCCGGCATATATCGATTTTGGATCAGTCAAGATCGACGAGCAAAAGCAGCAGCGGCCTGTCAGCTTGCCCTGCTTCGATGCGATATCCGGCGGATACCTGGACAGCTCTCTGAGGAAGTCGGCCAGCTCAGTCTTCACCTTGTCCGGCAGATTCTTCGTCGGGAAAAATTGCCCTTGCTGGTCGACCTTGCCGGCGTAGTCGAATGATTTAGTGAGGACATACACGCAGCCTGAATTCTTGGACTTGTCACCGACCCTGTTCAACCTGACCTGCAGGCCGCTGGGAAGCTGCAGTTCCATGCGCGGATGCTTCAGCTTCTTGGCGGCGAAATCGAACATCTTCTTGATGCCGGCGAGGTGGCCGACAACGATCTTCTCGGCCTGCTGCTTGGGAGGCTCGGACACGCCCTGGGCAGTGTCGGCCATCTTCTGAAACCAATAAGCCTGCTTGTCGCTAAGGGTGCCCTTGCGCTCAAACTGTTTGAGCAGTGAGCTGGCAAACTCCACGTCCTTGGCCGGCAGAGCCGCCAGATTGGCCTTGAGCACCTGGGCCGTCTGCTGAAGATCCGTCATCTAACCCTCCATGGTTTGGATGAAATGACTCTGCAATTAACGTATCTGGGACCGTGTCGTGGTCAATGGGAAATGCAATTAATTGCGTTGAAGCCCCGGTAACCCGGGGCTCCGTGATCCGAAGCTCAGCCCCGGCATTCCCCGTTTCTTAGGAAGGGTGCCAGTCTACGCCGGAAATCCTTGATTTCGTTGATCCGGGGTTTGGGGGTCGGACCCACCCTGATGTAATCTGGATAATCAGGAT
>JASGEZ010000088.1:0-58149 GCA_047605905.1 Microlunatus sp. | reverse complement strand
CACTTCGGACCGGATGGCGCGGATCTCTCGACGGTGGTCTTTCCCGACGCCGATCTGGCGGCCATCGCGCGCGGCTACGGCGCCGAGGCGATCACGGTGCGCGCCGCCGCGGACCTGGCCGAGGTCGAGACCTGGCTCGCCGGACCGCGGGACCGGCCGCTGGTGATCGACGCCAAGATCAGCAGTGACGGCGGCTCCTGGTGGTTGCAGGAGGCATTCCGCGGGCATTGACCTCTCGCCGGACCGCGCGGTGCCAAGTGCTGCCCAACGGCGGTCCGCGGATCGACAGTCAGCGCCTGGTCGCTCGACGGTCGCTCGTCGAGGACTTCCAGTACCCGCAGAAGGTGATCCGATCCTTGGGCAGTCCCAGGCGGACGAGGTGCCGGCGGCCCTCGGTGGCCAGCCGGGACTCACCGACCAGGAACGCGTAGGTCCGGATCGGATCGGGCGGCGTGGCCGAGGTCAGTGCGGTGAGTTCGGTCAACGCCGCCGCACCCGCGGTCGCCGCCGGGTCGGTCTCGGCTCGGATCACCCAGTGCAGGTCGACCCCGGCTGGACGAGGCAGGTCCCGGACATCCGCGCGGGTGGGAACCTCGAGGACGGCGAGGCCGGTGGTGTCGGGTGCCAGCGAACGCACGATGCCGGCCAGGGCCGGGAGTGCACTCTCCTCCCCGGCCAGCACGACGGCCGAGGTGTCGGCCGGCGGATTGAAGAGCAGTCCCTCGTCCAGCAGAGCCACGGCATCGCCGGGCTGCGTGACTGCGGCCCACTGCGCGACCCTGCCCTCGAGCTCACCCGAGGATCGGCGGTGCAGGACCACGTCGATGTCGAGTTCCCGCTGGTCAGGGCGATAGTCGGCGACTGTGTAGTTGTTGCAGTGTGGCCGCTGCCGCGCCGGGGTGGCAAGCCACTGGGCGTACCAGAGCTTGGAGGTTGCGGTGGGCAGCCGCCAGTCGAGCTGGCCGGGGTTGGGGACGAAGAAGCGGAACCAGTGGTCGAAGCCGAGATGGACGAAATCGCCCAGTTCCTCCGACGACACGCTCACCCGGCGAAAGTTCGGACTCAGATCCTCGGTACGCACGACCTTCGCACGATAGAAGCGAACGGTCTCGGGAAGAATCGGGCGACGATTGGGCACCTAGTTAGGTTAGCCTGCCCTACTGCCCTCGTCGGTACGCACGAAGGTTTCGACCGTCTTGGCTGTGACCCCGGACGCCTCCTCCGGCAGGGAGGACTCGGTGGAGTACTCGGGATAGACCGACAGCTTGGCGCGGACGTCCTTGGTCGCGTAGTGCTCGGCGACGAAGGACAGGAACGGGACGGTGCCGGCCAGCGCGATCAGGATCACCCGGCCCCAGCCCCAGCGGGCCCGCCGGCCCAGGTCGAAGGCGGTGATGATGAGGATCATGTAGAGCCAGCCGTGGGGGATACCGGTCCAGGTCACCACCGTGTCGTTGTCGGCGAGGTACTTCATGGGTACGCCGACACAGACGAGCACGACCAGCAGGCAGCCGACGATATAGGCCATCACGCGATAGCGGATCAGGGCACCGTTCACGGCCATGAGCCTACGTTGGTTCGGCACGTCCCCGTCGATCCGAGTCCAGGTGGTCACTCGGGAGTGTTGCGTGCGGCTCCGCCGATCCGGAACGGGGTGTCGACGCCCTCGTACATCAGGTGCGCCACCATGCCGTCCGTCGCGTGCTTCAGGTTGTGGCAATGGTCCATCCAGATGCCCGGGTTGTCGGCGACGAAGGCGACGTCATAGCTCTCACGGGGCCGTACGTCGAGCGAATCGACCCACCACGGGCTGCCGGCGCTGGCCTGTCCGTTGCGTGCCAGCACCAGCAGCCGATGACCGTGCAGATGCATCGGGTGCACCTCACTGCTCCGGTTCTCGATTCTCATGGTGACGACGTCTCCGTCGCGCACCACGTACATCGGGACGTGGGGATAGAGCCGCCCGTTCATCGACCACCACATCCCCGGCCGTCCGCGGACGAATCCGAGCCGTCGGCCGATCGTGTAGTCGAAGTGCCGATCCGGATGGGCGACATCGAAGCCCACGACGCTCGGGGCTCCGTAGCCGAGGAGATCGAGTTCCGCCGTTGGCTGCGGCGGCAGCTCGCTCGTCGAGCCGGCCGGACCGGCGATCACCGCGGTCGCCTTCGACAACTGCACCCTGGCTGCTCCGCTGACCGGGACAGTGACCTCGAGGTCGGCCCGCGCGCCGGCCGCGAGACTGAGGGCCCGGTCGGTGACCGGACCCGGCGAGTTCAGATCGCTGCCGTCGATCGCGAGCACCCGATAGGGGACCGACGACCACACCGGCATGGGCGCGTTGTCGGTGTTGGCGACCCGCACCCGCACCCGCCGGCCCGGCATCGCCGTCACGACCAGGTCACCCGGGTCGCCGTTGATCGTCCGGATGCCGGCATAGGTGTGGGCGAGGGCGGTGACGTCCACCGTCGCGCCGGCCGGTCCCGACCGCTGGTCCGGCGCAGCCGGATCGATCACCAGCGACCCGAACAGGCCGCCGATGACCTGGGTGTTCGAGACCTGGTGGGCGTGGTACCAGAAGCTGCCGGTCCGCTGGGCGACGAAGCGATAGACGAACTCGCCGCCGACCGGCACGGCGTCCTGGGTGACCCCGGCGACACCGTCCATCGCGTTCGGTACGTCGAGGCCATGCCAGTGCAGTGTGGTGCCGGTGGTGACCGAGGCATTGCGCAGGCGCACTTCGACCAGCTGTCCTTGCCGGGCCCGGATCTGGGGCCCAGGAGTGCGTCCGTTCAACGTGAAACCATCGATCTCCCGGTCGCCGATCCGGATCCGCTGCTGAGCGGCGACCAGGTCGACCCGGACGTCCGGGACTCGACGGGGATCGGCCACCAGCTCGGTGACGATCCGCGGCGGCTTGCCGGCAGTGTTCGTGGTGTGACCGCCGTGGCCGGTATGCGCGGTGAGATCAGCAGGACCGCCTCCCCGGTCGGCCTGCCCCATGTCCATCACCGAGTACGTCGTCGGCACCCGGCTGCCCTGCCACATCCAGATCAGCGGCAGGAGCAGGGCGAGCGCAGCCAGCAGCGGTAACAGCACCGATCGCCGGACCGGCCGGACATGCTTCCCCCGAGGCATGGGATCAGGTGCCGGTGGGCATGCCGGCGGCCGGCGCCGGGCCCGGCGCGGCGGTGTCGGTGACCTCCGGGTCGCCGTTCCGGGCCCGGATCTGGACCCGACGCGCTGCGTACAGGGCGACGGCAAACAGGACGAAGGCGTTCAGGCCGTGCAGGGCGCCGATGCCCGGGATCTCGTGACCCAGGAATCCGAGCTGGCCCTGCACCAGCACCAGCACGAACACCAGCACGGCGGTCAGGATGGCCCGGCGCCGGCGGGTGAAGAACGACAGCACCATCAGGGCCAACGCGATGAGTGGAACCACGAAGATGCCGTTGATGCCGTGGATCATGAAGCCCGCGACCTCGGGAAAGGGCGTGGCCTCGCTCTCCATCAGCGAGGCGTCGGCGACGCCGCCGCCGGCGATCCACTTGCCCAGTCCGGCGACGGCCCAGACCACGGCCATGGCCTGGATCGCCACCTCGATCGCGATGGCGTACGCGAGCACTCGGTAGGCAGTTCTCATGACTTGTCCCCCTGATCGGATACCGGAGCGTTGTTTCGACGTGAGGTGGCGCGAAGCAGCTTGATGGATACACCGATCACGAGCAGCCACCACAAGGCGTACGGGAAGTACCACGGTGCGACGCTCCACCCGAAGCGGCAGAGCACCAGGCCGGCACCGGAGAGCACGGCCAGCCAACCGGTCCAGCGTGGTGCCCAGCATGTCCGGATCACCACCCAGCCGACGCCGGCAGCGAAGCCACCCATCGACAACCAGCCATTGGCGAAGGCGATGTTGCCGGTGTCGAACACCAGCAGGGCGGTCGGTCCGTCCAGTGTGATGCCCATGCCGGAGCGGTAGCTTGCCGCCGACCAGAGCCCGTTGAGGGTGAGGATCGGGAACGGGAGGGCCGTCACACCGAGGAGCACGGACCGCCATGGTGGGACGCCTTCGGCCCGGGTCAGCAGCATCGCCAGGCCCGTGCTGAACCAGAGCAGCACCACCAGTCCGATCGCGGTCAGAGCCTGGCCGACCTCGAAACCGGGACCGACAGTGGAGGCGAAGAACGCCTGCACGACGGCGGCATCGCCGGTGAACCCGGGTTCCTGACCGGACGCGGCGCTGATCGGACCGAGGACCAGCACGGTGCCGGCCAGACCGGCGACACCGGTCAGCCGGGAGAGCCGCCGCCACTCGACCGCCGTCTGCCGATCGGCCGCGAGACGGCCGGGCCCGCTCATCGGACGGCCTTCGGGTCCATTGCGGCCGGTACGGCGCCTTGTCCCTCAGCGTGTCTCTCAGACCGATGGGACCGGAGCACGGTGGGTCCGAGGTAGGCCCGGATGAGGAACGCGATCAGGAACAGGTTGTCGACCGCACCGAGCAGACCGCTCCCGAGCGCGCGGCGATACGCCCCGGGCAGGTGCCGGACCGCTGAGTCGCCGATTGCCATGTCCTCAGGCTCGATGGGCACCGGTCCCGATGTCACGGGACGGCATCCCGACTCGACCGGGATTCTCTCGGTTGGGTCTGTCGCGGGTCAGCACAGCGGGCTCACAATGGGGCATGAGCCGGAGGTGGCCAGTCGTGGTGGCGACCGCTTTGGTGCTGCTCGGGATCCTGGCCCTCATCGTCCGCCTGGACACGCCGACTGACGGCACCCGGGTCACCGAGTGGCGGTCAGGGACCGTGATCATCGAGGTCACCGTGCCCAGTTCCGCTCAGCCAGGTCTGCGAACGGGCGACCAGATCCGCGCGATCGACTCCCGACCGGTTGCCGCTGGTCCCCGTCAACTGGCCGATCCGACACCGGGCGCCGTGCTGAGCTACCTGGTCGACCGTCCGGGGCAGCCTCCCGAGGTAGTTCCGGTGATCGTCCTGCCGAATGGACGCGGTGAGATCTCGTTCTTGATCCGCGGCGCCTGGGGAAATCTCGTATTCGTGCTTGCGCTGGCGCTACTGGCCACCGCGCTCTATCTGCGGCGACCGGACGAGCCGGCGACGACCCCGCTGCTGATCGCCGCGAGCGGTCTGCTGGCCAGCACACTGGCGTTCGATCCAGGAGTGCCGGCGATCGCCCAGGTGACCGGTGGGCCCATGTTGTGGCTCTTCAACCTCAATATCGTCGGTGTCTATGCGCTGGCCTGGGGCGCGCTGCTGGTCTTCGGCCTGCTGTTTCCCGGCGGACCTGCGCCCGGGCGATACGTCCTGGCGACCGCGTGGGTCCTGCCGCCGTTGGCCATGCTCGTTCTCGTCGTCGGTGCCGCCCTCGTCGCGCCGGACTGGCCCGGGTGGCTCGCGCTGGCGTACCGGGGGCAGGGCGCGATCGTGGTGACGGTCCTGACCGCCGTGATGGTGCTTGGAGTGGTTGTCTATCGCCGCTCGGACCGGCCGGAGGTTCGGGTCAGACTTCGCTGGGTCGCCGGTGGCACCGTCCTGACGGCCGCGCTCGGGCTGGGGTTGTGGCAGTTGCCGGAGCTACTGCTGGGAAAGCCGTTCCTGCCACCCGGCGGCCTCGGGCTGTCCGGACTGCCGTTCCTGGTGGGAATCGGCGTGGCACTCGGGAGACATCGGCTGTTCGACATCGAGCGCCTGGCGAACCGATCGTTGACCTATCTGGCGACGACCACCGTGCTCGTGGCCGCGTACGCGCTGGCGGTCGCGCTGCTCGGCAACGTCCTGGGTCTGTCCGGTGGCCTGGCGGCGGCGCTGGCGGCGGTCGGTGCCGCGGTGGCGCTCGCGCCGCTGCTCCGCTTGGCGCGAAGGATCGTGAACCGGCTGATGTACGGCGACCGGGACGACCCGGCCGGTGTGCTGGCTCGGCTGGGCAGCCGGATGCAGGCGGTGCTCCTCCCCGACGACGTGCTGCCGGCGGTGGTCGAGACCGTCGCCCAGTCGCTACGGCTGCCGTACGTCGCGATCCAGCTGCCGCGCGCCGATGGAAGCGCCGGGCCGGAGGAGTTCCAACTGGCGGTCGAGCACGGACGGCCGATCGGCCTGATCCATGAGGAGGAACTCAGTCACCACGGCACTGTGGTGGGGCGGCTCCAGGTGTCGGCCAGAGGAATCGACGACCCACTGGACGACGCGGACCTGGTCCTGCTGCGCTCCCTGGCCGGCGAGATCGGGCCGGCTGTGCAGGCGGTTCGGTTGCACCAGGATCTCGTCCGTTCCCGCGCTCAGCTGGTTGCCCTCCGGGAGGACGAGCGCCGCCGACTGCGCCGAGACCTGCACGACGGGCTGGGACCGGCCTTGGCGGCGATCGGACTCAAGGCCGGCCTGGCTCGCCGCGACGTCGCTGCGACCTCGAGTGCCTACGACCTGCTCGGCGAGATCGACGGCGAGGTGAAGGCGTCGCTCGGCGGGATCCGGCGGCTCGTCGAGGGGTTGCGGCCACCGGCACTCGACGAGTTGGGACTGGTGGGTGCGCTTCGCACCAGGGCAGCGACGTTGGCGCCGGCCATCGGGATCGAGGTCAGCGGTGACGTGTCGGACCAATGTCTGCCGGCGGCGGTGGAGGCGGCGGCGTACTGGATCGCGGTCGAGGCGATGACCAACGCGTCACGGCACAGTCAGGGCAGTCGATGCCTGGTGGACCTGCAGTTGTTCCACCACACGCTCGTCGTGGTGGTCGCCGACGACGGCCGCGGCATCGATCCGACCCGGCCCTCGGGGGTCGGTCTGAACTCGATGCGCGAGCGGGCGGTCGAAGTCAGTGGCACGCTGGTGGTGCACGCCGCCGCGGACGGCACCGAGGTGGTTGCCCGACTGCCGCTGGATCTGGGGGTTGACGATGGTCACGCTGATCCTCGCTGACGATCACCCGGTGTTCGCGTCCGGGCTGCGTGCGGTGTTCGATGCAGAACCGGACATCGAGGTGCTGGCCGTGGTCGGCACGGGACGGGAGGCGGTCGCCGCGACGCTGGCGCACCAGCCCGACGTGGCCGTCCTCGACATCGCCATGCCGGACGGCGACGGGCTGTCGGTCTGCTCGGAACTCCGCCAGGCGGGGTCGCCGACCCGGGCGCTGATGCTGACCATGTTCGACGACGACAATGTGCTTGCCGCGCTGCGGTGCGGAGCGTTCGGCTACACCCTCAAGGGCGCCGGTCCGGACGAACTGGTCGCCGCCGTCCGGGCGGTGGCGCGGGGCGAGGTGCTCTTCGGGGCCGGGATCGCCGCGCGGATGCTGCAGCTGTTCGGACGGTCTGTCACCGCGTCACCGTTTCCGCAGTTGACCGATCGCGAGTCCGAGGTGCTGGGTCTGCTGGCCCAGGGGCTCGACAACGCCGTGGTGGCCCGGCGACTCGGAGTGAGCGCCAAGACCGTCCGCAACCACATCTCGAACATCATCACCAAGCTGCATGTCTCGGATCGCACCGCAGCCATCCTGCGGGCTCGCGACGCCGGACTGGGTGGCTAGTGCTCACCGGCGGCAACACTGGTCGGTGCGCTAGCGGATCAGGGCGTGGGCCGTGTCCAGCGGCTTCTCGCCGATGTCGCGGGCCATCTTGGCGCTCATCACGATGGCGAACAGGCCGAAGATCCACCACTGCGCGGCGTACGCGCCGTTGCGGAGGCGTCCCTGACTCTGCGGCAGCACCAAAGGCGCCGGTGCCAGGCCTTCGGTACGGGCGTCGGAATCCGACAGCACGACGTAGCCGTCGACCATCGGACCGGGCCAGGTCTGGGCCAGCTGCGGAATCCGCACCGACGGCAGCCGCGGGGTCGACCCGGCGATGAGCATTCCGTCGCCGGCCTCCTCGGAGGGCAGCAGCACGCCCGACTGGGTGACGGATCGACCCGAGGGCGCCGGCGCCTCGTCGGCATCGGCCGGGATGAGCCCACGGGCAACGGCCAGCGTCCCGCCGTCGGTCAGGTGCAGCGCCGTCACCACCCGGAGCTGGGTGTCGGAACCCTCCAGCGGCACCAGCACCTGCAGGGCGGCGTCATACGTTCCGGTGAACTCGACCGCTCGGCCGTACCCGTCGGTGACTCTGGTTCCCGGTGCGGCGACACTGACGAGTGGGACTGGTGCCTGGCTTGCGCGAGCGGCCGAGGCTTCCGCTCCCTGCTGGTGGTAGACGTCCAGCTGCCAGATCCCCATCATCGCCATGCCCGCGCCGAGCGCGCAGCCGAGGAGGATGATGCTGAGCTGCTTGAGCAGGGTCATCGCTTCACCAAGTCATCGCACCGAGTTGTCAGACTCCACGGTCGCCCCGACGACCACAGCATCTGACAAGTCGGGGGTGGTCACACCGCGATCGGCGGCGACCCGGATCAGGTCGGCGCACATCTTGCCCAGGCTCCAGCCCGCGGACTCGACGGCCAGCGGTACGGCCGAGGTCTCGGTCATTCCCGGGGCCACATTGACCTCCAGGAAGGTCGGCACCCCGTCGGGGGTGACGATCAGGTCGGTACGGGACAGATCCCGCAGACCGAGCACGTCGTGCACCTGCAGGGCCACGGCAGCACAGACCTCGGCGACGGCGGGATCGAGCTCGGCCGGGCAGAGGAACCGGGTCGCCCCGGCGGTATAGCGGGCGGCATAGTCGTAGACCCCGGAGTCGGGCCGGATCTCCACCGCGGGCAACGCCCGCGGACCCTCGCCCCGGTCGGCCACCGTGACGGTGACCTCCACCCCGGACACGAACTGCTCGATCACCGCGACCGAGCCGTACGCGTACGCGCCCACCATCGCCGACGGCAGCTCCTCGGGCCGGGTGACCTTGCTCGCGCCGAGCGCGGAGCCGCCTCGGGAGGGCTTGACCATCATCGGGAAGCCGATCTGGTCGGCCAGCGCCGCCATCAGCGCCTGGGCCCCGAGCTCGCGGAAGATCTCGTGCGGCAGCGCGACCTGCTTGGGTGTGGCGACGCCGGCTTCGGCGACCACGGTCGTGGCGATGGACTTGTCGAAGGCGACCCGGCAGGCGGCCCCGACCGATCCGACGAACGGCACCCCGAGCAGTGACAGCACCTCCCGCAGCGCACCGTCCTCGCCGGCCTCGCCGTGCAGCACCGGGAACACCACCGGTCGGGGTAGCGAGTTGAGCAGCCCGATCAGGTTGGAGTCGACATCGGACTCGACCACCTCGACCCCGCGGGAGCGCAGTGCCATCGCGACCCGGCGACCGGAACGCAGCGACACGTCGCGCTCGTGGGACAGGCCGCCGGACAGCACGACGGCGGTCTCGGCGATCGGCTCGAAACTCGACGTCGCATCAGTACGGGGGATCACGGTCGTCTCTCCAGAGCTCATAGCTGATCGGTTCCCGGGGACTCGTACAGGCGGTCGGTCCGGTTGCCCGGCCCCTCGACCATGGTGCCGAACGTGGCCAAGACATCGGTCTCGTACTGCATGACCTCGCCGAGCCGGCGGGTGCCTTCGATGATCCGCTCCGGAGTGGGGAAGCAGTACGACAGCCGCATGTGCCGGCTGCCGAGGCCGTCGGCGTAGAAGCCGGTGCCCGGCACGTACGCCACCCGCGCGGTCACTGCCCGGGGCAGCATGGCGTGTGAATCCAAGCCCGGCGGCAGGGTCACCCAGACGAAGAAGCCACCACCGGGCACCGTCCACGAGGTGCCGGCCGGCATGTGGTCGGCGAGCCCGGCGAGCATCGCGTCGCGACGCTCCCGGTACATCTCGCGGAACAGCTTGATCTGGCCGCGCCAGTCGTGGTTGTGCAGATAGGAGGCGACCGCGAACTGGGAGAACGTCGGCGGACACAGCGTCGCCGACTCCTGTGCCAGCACCAGCTTCTCCCGGACCGCGTGCGGAGCCAGCACCCAGCCGACCCGGAACCCGGGGGCGAACGTCTTGGAGAACGAGCCGAGGTAGACGACCCGCTCGGCATCCAGGGAGCGCATCGCCGGCACCGGATCGCCGTCGAAGCCGAGCAGACCGTACGGGTTGTCCTCCACCACCAGCAGGTCGCCCTCCTCTGCGACCCGGAGGATCTCCATCCGCCGCTCGAGGTCCTGGGAGATACCGGCCGGGTTCTGGAAGTTCGGGATCGTGTAGAGGAACTTCGCCTTCTTGCCGGCCGCCTTCAGTGCCACCAGCGCCTCGGCGAGCGCCCCGGGCAGCAGCCCGTGCTCGTCCATCGCGACATGGACCACCTCGGCCTGGTAGGCCCGGAAGACACCCAACGCGCCGACATAGCTCGGTGCCTCGCACAGCACCACGTCGCCGGGGTCGCAGAACAGCCGGGTGACCAGGTCGAGCCCCTGTTGGGAACCGACGGTGACGGTGACGTCGTCGGGGTGCGCGGTGATGCCCTCCAGCTTCATCACCTCGCAGATGGCCTCCCGAAGCGCCGGCTCGCCCTGGCCGGAGCCGTACTGCATCGCCCGGCGTCCGTCGGTCAGCACCAGGTCGTTCAGGACGGAGCCGACCATGTCCAGGGGCAGATCGGAGATGTTCGGCATTCCGCCGGCCAACGAGACCACCTCGGGCCGATTGGCGACGGCGAACAGGGCCCGGATGGCCGAGGCGGTCATCCCGTGGGTGCGCGCGGCGTACCGGTCGACGTAGCTGTCGAGGCGGGTGTCGCGGCGCTGCAGGCGAGCCAAGCCGACGGCGGCGTCGGCCGCTGTCGCTGACTCGGGGGACGCTCCTGTTCCGCGGCGGGGCTCGGGCTGCTGGTCGGTCATCCTCCAAGGGTGCCTCATTCGGGCCGTAAGTGCAGGTGGTGACCGCAGGGCGACCGACCTACGATGTGGGAATGGAGGCGAGCGCGCGGTCCGAGACGGCCGGGACGGTCCAGCGGCGGCTGCCACGGCCAGTGGTCTGGCTGCTGTGGCTGCTGGGTGCGCTGGTGGGCAGTGTGCTGCTGGGATTCCTCGCCGGGCTGGCCAAACCACGAGAGCCGGACCCCTGGTCACCGGCATCGCCGCAGCCGTCACAGCCGGCGGCGTCAGCGGGGTCGGCGGACGCTCCCGAGGATCACTGACCATGGCTCGGCGCCTCCGGCCGATGACGGCAGCTGACCTGGCCCTGCTGCCTGATCAGTGTGCTCGCTGCACGTTTTGGGAGGTGAGCCTGCACGACCTCGCCGCTCCCGATCGGCACCGCAACCGGGTCGAGGCCAAGCGAGCCTGGGCGGAGGACGTCACCGCCCGTTGGGGCTACTGCGGGGTGCTCGCCGTCGACGACAACGAGGTGCAGGGGTACGCGATGCTGGCGCCGGCCCGGCTCGTGCCACGACTGACCGCGCTCGACCAGACCCCCTTCCATCCCGATGCGGCGGTGCTGGTGAACATGCGCGTCGACGAATCGCAGCGAGGCCGCGGCCTCGGCCGTCAGCTGGTTCAGTCCGCGGCCGGCCTGATGGTCAGGCGTGACATCCGGGCGATCGAGGCGATCGGCAGCTATCGCACTCCCTCGTGCATCCCGCCGGTCGGCTTCCTGGAACGGGTCGGTTTCACCGTCGTACGGCAGCATCCGGTGACCCCGCGGCTGCGGATGGATCTGCAGGCGACCGCCCGCTGGCTGCCTGATCTCGGCGCTGCCTGGAATCGGTTGACGGGTCTGATGCCCCAACCGACCCCCGGGCCCGAGCCGGCGCATCGGCAGTCACCGGGTGGCCACGCCACAGCCGGCTCAGGAGCAGCAGCCTTGCTGACCTGATGGCAGCGATGAAGGAGGGCGAGGTGGAGGTTATCGAGTTCGACGCCGACGATGGATGACCGCCCCCGTGCTGCCGGCGACGGCCGCGACCGTGCCGCCGGCGATCAGCCAGCGGTTCAGCCGACGATACTCGGGCCGCGCGACGACTGACTCGGGCTCGGTCAGATACACCTTGCCCGCATCCCCGTCGACGGTCACCTGCTGCCCGTCGACGATCCGGCGGGTCGCGACGGCGGTGCCGAGCACAGCCGGGATGCCGTACTCGCGGGCCACGATCGAGCTGTGGCTCAACGGCCCGCCGATGTCGGTGACCACCGCGGCGGCGCGGGCGAACAGCGAGGTCCAGGCGGGCGTGGTGATGCCGGCGACCAGGATCTCGCCCGGCTGCAACCGGGCGAAGTCGGCCGGTCCGGCCAGCACCCGGGCGGTCCCGGTGACCCGGCCGCTGCTGGCACCGATCCCGGTGAGCACATCGCCGGTCTGCTCGGTCATGGTGGCCGGCATCATGCTTCCCAGCTTGTCCATCCAGGTGCCGGCCGGCAGCAGCTGGGGCGGGGTCGCCCGGAGCTGCCCACGCCAGGTCTCCTGCCGCTCGGCGATGACCGGTCGCAGATCCGTGGGATCGCCCTCGGTGAGTGCTGCGACGATCTCGGCCCGGCGGCACCAGAAGACGCTGTCGGTCTGCTCGACGACGCCGGCAGCGACCAGCCGCCGGCCGAGTTCGGCCAGCATCCGGCGCAGTTGGGGCCAGGCCAGCCCGACGTCGGCCAGCGCGTCCTCGCGGATCGGCGCGATCGCCTGGGCTGTCCGCAGCAGCCAGTCGAACTGGCCGCGGCGTACCGGATCGATCCGGCGGCGGATCACGACCGTGGCCGCATCGCGCTTGTGCTGCAGCCGCCGCTGCCGCTCGTACGGGTCTCCGGCCTGGCCCTGTAGGTAGAGCCGGATGGTGTCGATCAGCGGTGCGGGATCGTCCGCTGCGACCGGATTGGCGAAGTCGAGGTTGTAGACCGCATGCCCGTAGGCGTCCAGGTGCTGGGTGAAACGGGCCGCAAATTCGGTTGCAGCCGACGGGACGGTGTCGGGAAGCTCTCGATCCGGGGTTGCGGACCCGATGCCGAGCGTGGCCACGATCTGGTCCGCCGAGGTCGTGGTCAACCAGTCGGCCAGCGCCTGGTCCTGCCTCGCCCAGCGGGCCAGGTCCCACAGCGACCGCTCGGCCCGGATCGGCTCACTGTCGTAGCCGAGCAACAAGGCAGCGGCCGGCGGATCGCCGTCGCGGCGGATGAACGCGTCGTAGTAGCGAGTCAGGGCGATCTCGCTGGTGGCGGCGATCGGGATGATGGTCTGGACCGCGGTGTAGTAGGTGGCGCCGGCCTCCACGAGTTCGGTGACGCCGTCCAGGAGCTCGGCGACCGTGAGGTCGGCCAGCGACCGCCCGGACCACGCGTCGACGGCGGCCTGGTACGCGGGGCGCGAGATCGTCTCCCAGCGCTCCCGGGCGCCCAGGCCACGGCCGCCATAGACCGCTCGCAGTGCGGCCGGCGACTTGCGCGCCACCCGGCCGAGGCTGTCGTTGGCGTACTCGTAGTAGGCGTAGCCGTTGATGGTCGGCAGGCCCACGTCACCGGGTCGGACGGTGTCGGAGCCGAGCAGCCCGTTCATCAACGCGGTGATGGAGTTCGCGACCGCCGTGTCGATCACTTCGGCGAACAGCGGGGTCAGCGGGTCGGGCAACTGCTCGACGATGCTGGCCCGGAAATACCAGGCATGCTCGTGCGGCACCGGCCACTCGGTCGGGACCGGGCCGATGGGCTCCGGCAACGCGGTGATCGGGCGGGACTGCACGATCATCAGGTCGCCGCGGGTATCGCGTACCCACTCGATGTCCTGCGGGCTGCCGAAATGGCCGGCGATTCGGCGGCCGAGCCCGGCCAGCTGCTGGGCAGCCGTGTCGTCGAGGACCGGGGCGTGGCGGCGCTCGGTCGGGACGGGGATATCCTCGGTGCCGTCCGTGGTGCGTACCGTCTGAACGGTCTTGTCGGCGGTGTGCCGGTCAACGATCTCCAAGTCGTCGCCGGCCACGGTGAGCTGGTCGGTGTTCACCAGTCCACCGACAACGGCCTCACCGAGTCCCCAGGCGGCGCTGATCAGCACCAGGTCCCGGCGGCCCGTCGCCGGGTCGGCGGTGAACATCACCCCGGCGGATTCGGCGTCGACGAGGGCTTGGACCACCACGGCCAGGCTTACCTCGGCGGGATCGATGCCTTGACGGGACCGGTACGCCATCGCCCTGGCCGTCCACAGCGATGCCCAGCAGCGGCGTACCGCGTCCAGCACCGCGGCCGTGCCGGTGATGTTGAGGTAGGTGTCCTGCTGACCGGCGAAACTCGCGTCGGCCAGGTCCTCGGCGGTGGCGGAGGAGCGCACCGCGACCGACGGCTCACCCAGCTCGCGGTAGGCGTCGGTGATCTCGCGCAGCAGCAGGTCCGGCATCGCGCCGTCGGCGAAGATGTCGGCGATCTGTTCTGCTGCTGCCGCGTACGCGTCGTCGTCCGCTGCGGCATCGCCGGGGACCAGGGCGAGGATGCGGTCCTGCAGGTTGTTCGCGTCGACGTACGCCCGATAGCCGGCGGTGGTCACGACGAAACCCGGCGGGACCGGAAGTCCGGCGCCGATGAGTTCACCGAGGTTGGCGGCCTTGCCGCCGACCACTGACACATCGTCGCGTCCGAAATCCGCCAGTCCAGCCACCAAGCCAGAAGCCGCCACGTCAATCAATCTACTGCCGCAGAGAGCTGCTCGGGTTCGTCGGCTTTGCTCGATCTCTAGACCGAGCAGGACCGACAAACCCGAGCAGATCGATGCCGACAGGTGCTCGCCGACGGGGCTGGCGGAGGGTCAGAGGTATTCCTCGATGGCCTTCAGCAGGACCGACTTCGGCTTGGCACCCTTGAATGCCTTGACCAGTTCGCCGCCGGTGTAGACCTGGATCGTCGGCAGCCCCAGGACGTGGTTGTTCGCCGGGGTCACGGGGTTGGTGTTGGTGTCCATCTTCACGAAGGTCACCTTGTCGCCGTAGGTCTTGGCGAGTTCCTCGATGATCGGGGCGATCTGCTTGCACGGACCGCACCAGTCGGCCCAGTAGTCGACCATGACCGGCTTGTCGGACTTGAGAACGACGTCCTCGAACGTGGCGTCGGTGACTTCGGTGACTGCACTCATTGACTGCTCCTCGATGTGTGATGTGCGTTTCAAGCGCCGGGCGGCGGTGGTACAACCCCCTTCTACGAATTTCTGTCGAGCAGGCAACACCAGATGTGGCTAGCTCGACAAAAGTTCGGCCCTGGGGTTGCCGGATTGGGCTGGTCAGACGGTGATGGTCTCAGTCAGGCGGCAGCTTCGGACTCGGCGGCGTCGTTACCGGCGGCGTCGTGCAGGTCGGCCAGGTAGCGTTCGGCGTCCAGAGCCGCGGCGCACCCGGTGCCGGCCGCGGTGATCGCCTGCCGGTAGGTGTGGTCGACCAGATCACCACAGGCGAAGACACCGTCCAGGTTGGTCCGGCTGCTCTTGCCCTCGGTGAGCACGTAGCCCTCGGCGTCGGTGTCGACCTGACCCCGGATCAGCTCCGAGCGCGGGTCGTGGCCGATCGCGATGAACAGGCCCTGGATCTCCAGGGTGCGTTCCTCACCGGTCACCGTGTCACGCAGCGTGACCGACTCCAGCGACTTCTCACCGTGCAGTGCCGCGACGGCACTGTTCCAGGCGAAGGAGATCTTCGGGTCGTTCTCCGCCCGGGCGGCCATGATCTTGCTGGCCCGCAGGTGGTCGCGGCGGTGGATGACGGTCACCGAGTTGGCGAACCGGGACAGGAAGGTCGCCTCCTCCATCGCCGAGTCGCCGCCGCCGACGACGGCGATGTCCTTGCCCTTGAAGAAGAAGCCGTCGCAGGTGGCGCACCAGGAGACACCGTGACCGGACAGCCGGTCCTCCTCGGCGATGCCGAGCTTGCGGTACGCCGAGCCCGTCGCCAGGATCACCGTGTGGGCGGAGAAGGTGTTGCCGTATCCGTCGGTGACCGTCTTGACCGGACCGGTCAGGTCGATCTCCGCGATGTCCTCGGCGACCAGCTCGGCGCCGAAGCGCTCGGCCTGGGCACGCATGTTGTCCATCAGTTCCGGACCCATGATCCCGTCCCGGAAACCGGGGAAGTTCTCCACCTCGGTGGTGTTCATCAACGCGCCGCCGGCGGTGATCGAGCCCTCGAAGACCAGCGGCTTCAACTCGGCCCGGGCCGCGTACACGGCGGCCGTGTAGCCGGCCGGTCCGCTGCCCACGATGATGACGTCACGGATCTCTGATGGGGTGCTCGGGCTCATCCGTCCTGCTCTCGAATACTCGTCTGCTCGATTCCTGCGACTGAGACGCGCTGGGGAAGGAGAGCCCGTCGTTCGCGCCGACCTGGATCGGTCGCGGTTCGGGCCACTTTACAGCGGCGCATCGTCCTTGCGGCTGAGCAAACGTACGTCGCGCGGGCCCTATTCCGGACTCGCACGCCGGCCACGGCGACAAGCTGCTGGATTGTCCCCGATGTCGGGGATGAGCCAGCAGCTAACGAGCGAACCTGCGGCGTGCTACTCGGTGAGGCGGACCGGAGGGCCGGCTGTCGGGGTGTCGTCGGAGCAGCCATACAGAAGCCGTGCGTATTTGACTCCGCCGACGCGGGTGTAGACGAGGTAGGTCTCCTCGCCCTCGGAGTAGACCGGAGTGATGCCGGTGATCCGGCTGTCGATCACCCGGCGAGCACAGCGCCACGCCGCGGAGAACAGATGAGGATCGACGTCGCGAACCTCGGCGATCTCGGTGGCCTGGGAGGCCAAGCCATCGGGATGCACCTGCACCGGTGAGACAGCGGTCGGTTCGTTCATCCCGGTCGACGCGCTGATCACATAGCCCCCGAATCCCACCACGGAGGCTGCCACGGCCGCGACCAGCATGAGTTTGAGGAAGCCGGTCTGTTTCACGTACGAAGCCGTTGCCGGTGCTCTCACAGGGGTCGGCCGCCGCAAGGGCAACACATTGCTACGGTCGGGCTCGGACTCCTCGGCCAGCACTCGGTCCAGCCGGGCCGCCACGGTCACCGGCATCTCCGCACCCGGTGCCTGCGCCCTGGGCAGCTCAGCTCCTTGCAGCTTGCCGACCGGCAGGGAACCGAGATCCAGGGATGCCAACGAGGTGCTCACAAGGTCGAGATCGGCTCGCACCTGCGCCAACTCTGCCCGGCACTCAGAGCACGCGGCCAGGTGGGCCTCCGCCCAGGCGGCCACCGCCGGATCCTCGGGTGCCTCCCCGGCCGCCAGATCGGCCAGGTCGTCCAGCCCGAGATGCCCGTCGGCGGTGTCCGCGACGGGGTGGGCGGTGAACTGATCGGGCATCCAATGATCCTGGTCGGCCGACGATCCGTGCTCCGGCAGCTCTGGCTCTTCCGGTTCGCGCGCGTCGTCGGGGGGAAGTGGTGGCCTGGTCACGGGACCAGCCCTCGGGTCTGCAGCAAGTCGAGCGTACGCCGCGACCTCTTGTCCAAGGCCGCACTTGGCGCCTGGCTCAGTATCCACGTGAACAGGGTCGCCGGTCCGCCACGCAGCGCAAGCGGCTGGGCCATCAGGGCTCGCCCTCCCGGCCGCGTTCCGTTCCGGACCCTCCGCCGGATCTCCCGGCGGACTCGCCGTCCGGCAAGGCTCCCCGCTCGCGCAGCAGCCGGGCCAGCCGGACCCGGCCGCGTGCGCACCGGCTCTTCACGGTGCCGACCGGTACGCCGAGGATGTCCGCCGCCTCCTGGACCGAATAGCCCTCGACGTCGACCACGACGAGGGCATTCCGCTGGTCCTCGTTCAACTCCGCGAGCACCTCGATCAGATTCTGCTGTGCCTCGCGTTGTTCGACCTCGCTCGGTCCTGCCGGACCGGCCAGCTCCGCAGTCCGGTCCGGATCGGGCGGCAACGGTTGCTCGCGCTGCCGCCGCCGCAGCTGACGGAGCCGGTCCAGACAGGCGTTCACCACGATCCGGTGCAACCAGGTAGAGACCTGTGCCTCGCCGCGGAAGCCGGCAGCACGCCGGAACGCGGCCAGGTACGCGTCCTGCAAAGCATCGGCAGCGTCGTGCTGGTTGCGCATCATCCGCAGCGCCACGGCCCAGAGCCGATCCTGGTGACGATGAACCAGAGTGGTGAAGGCGTTCGAGTCGCCGGCGACGTGGGCGGCGAGCAGGGCAGCATCGGTGTCGGTGGCGGTGGAAGCACCGTCGGCGATCGCCGGCGCACTGGTGTCGCCGGTGGCACCGGCCCGCAACTACACCACCTCGACCTCGTAGATCCCGCCCCGGTAGCCGCCATCCACCTTCGGCAAGGAGGTCAGATAGACGAGGACGAACCGGGTCGTCTGTGGTGCCTCGAGCTTGATCGACGCGGAGTCGCCGGCTTTCGATTGAGCACCCACCGTACGCCACTGGCTGTCGGACTTCGTCGGAGGTTTCGCGGTGGTCTCCGGATCGGTCTTCGGCACCCTGACCTGGACAGTGGTGCCCTCGCCGGACAGTTGCAGGTTCACCTGGTTCACCGGCACTGGCTTGCCGAGGTCGACGATCACTCCGACCCCGCGTTTCAGGCCGCCGAGCTTGGGATTGCCGAGATAGCGCACTGTGGTCCAGCGAGTCTTGGGGTCGCCGTCGATCGCGAGCTCGACCTTGCCGTTGTTCTCGTCATTGGGCGGGTCGCCCTGGGGATCGAACGTGCTAGCTCCGACCAGTTTGAGCGGTCCGGCGTTGGCCGGCGTGCTCGGCTGATTCGACGACGGGGACTGATCGGCCGGTGCGGCACCATCGCGTTGATTGAGGATCACCGCAGAGGTGATCCCGGTGGCCAGCAACAGCAGGCCCATGGCCGCGATCAGAGCCAGCCAGCGTCGTGGCTGGGCCGGACCCGGCTTGGTCGGTTTGCGCAGCGGTCGCGCGGGTGCTGGCGGCGTCGGCTGCCGGATCAGCGTCACCCGCACCGAGTCTTCCTGTTGCGAGGGGCTGGTGGCCGACCGCGGGATCGGCGAGGTGACCGAACTGGCCGAACGAGCGTGGGCCGGAATGGTGATCGGCGGCGTCGAGGTGACCTTGGGGATGGGCTGGCGGAGTCGGCGCTCCAGATCCGCAGAGGCGTCGGCGGTGCCGAGCACCTTGGTCAGCGCGTTCACCACGTCGTTGGCGGTGGTGAGCCGCTCGGCCCGATGCCGCGGTGGGTCGCCCAGGATCTGATCGCAGACCACGTCGAGGGTCGGCGAGACCCCGGCGCGGACCTGTCGGGGGCTCATCAAGTGGCGGCCGGCGACCGGCGCGCCGGGCAGGCTGAACGCCGGGCCTCCGGGCCAGCGGGAGACCAGACAGGCATACAGCAGCCGGCCGAGATCGATGACATCGACGTGTTCGGAGGACAGATCGGCGGCCCGCGGCAGGGCGTTGCCGGGGGCCGGTCGCAACGCGGCCTCGATCAGCAGACCGCTGATCTTGACGTGCCCGTCCGGGGTGAGGATCACGGTGTCCGGGTTTATCCGCTGATGGCGCAGTCCGAGTCCGTGCACGCCGGACAAGGCGTCGGCGACTTCGCGGACCACCCAGGCGGCCTCCAGCCCGGACAGTGGACCGTGGCTGAGCAGCACCTCGAGTGAGCGGCCGACCGCGTACTCGCAGACGATGTAGGAGCCCTGCTCCGGGTCGTCGCTGTAGACCGCGTCCAGCACGCGCAAGAATCGGGAGTCGACCGCGAGTGCCGCCTGCCGGGCGGTTTCCAAGATCTCCGGCGCCTGAGGATCCAAGGGTGCGAGCAGATGCACGACCACCGAGCGGGACAAGACCAGATCGAAGGCCCGCCAGGTCGCGGTCCGCGAGGATTCGGCGAGCAGTTCCTCCATCCGATAGCGATAGCCCAGCACGGTGCCGGCGCTCGTCGTGATGCGCGGCAGCGTGCTCGGTGAGGGATCCGGAGTCATGCTGTTGGCGGCATTTCCCTGGCCGGGGCCGGGAGCGTCGGTGTCCGCTTCATCGTGGTGATGCGATCCCGAGGTGGGGATGCCGCCGAGCACGTCGGTGGGGCCGGGAGCCGAGGGTGGTGCCGATGCCGGCCCTGTCATCGTGCTCGCGCCGGCAAAGGTGACCATGGGATCCGCGTTCTCGATCGGGCCGGCCATCGGTGTGGGGTCGGCAGATTCCTTGATGCTAGGCGAGGTAGCGGAGCGGATGAGGGTCGAATCGCCGAAGTCATCCTGATCGAGCGAGTTCACGCGCACCGCAGTCTCCACAGTTCTGTCCCCCTCTGTCCCACTGAACCCTGTCGTCCCAGCAGCCTCTTTTGTCACAGTGGCTGTTGGGGCATCTGCAGCCGATACACCCGGAGCACCGGGTTCGGCTGCGTCTGCGTCCTGCTTGTTACGACGACGTACGGCGGCGACGATGTCGGTAACCTCACGAATTCTCAGAATCCGGGCGGCGACGAGGTACAGACCGATCGCGAGCAGGCCCGCGGCGGCCAGGGTGGCGAAACGTGTCAGCTGGCTCCCGGCGGCGACGAAATGGATCACCAGCCAGGCAGCCAGTGCGGCGGGGGCGCTGGCCAGGCCGGCCCGGATGATCAGCGCCAGGATCGGCCGCCGCGCCAGCGTGGGTAGCAAAGCGCGGAGTCGACGGAACGAGAGCACGACACCGATCACGTACGCCGCGGAGTACCCGCCCGCCAGGCAGGCGGCAACCAGCGGATTCGAGTCCAGGTAGATCACCGCGCCGACGCCGAGCACCACATTCGCGGTGGCGATCACGACCTGGATCAGGAACGGAGTCTTGGTGTTCTCCAAGGCGTAGAAGGCGCGCAAGCACACGTACTGCAAGGTGAAGGGGATCAGTCCGACACCGAGTGCCATCAGTGCGTAACCGGTGTACTGCCAGTCGGCGGCCCCCTTGCCGAAGCCGAACACCAACTGCGCGATCGGCAGTCCGAGCACGACGAACGCGACCGAGGTGGGCACCAGGACCGACAAGGCGAGCCGCATGGTCCGGGACGTTTCCTCGGCCACCCCCTTCAGGTCCCCCGCGGCCGCCAGCCGGGACGCGCTCGGCAGCATGGCGGTCGCCAGTGAGACGGTGATCAGCGAGTGGGGCAGGATCCAGATCGCGTACGCGTACCCGTACGCGGCGAGGCCGCCACCGGGCTCGCGGATGGTCGCCGCCGTGGCGATCTTGTTGACCACGACCAAGGCGAGTTGGGTGACCAGCACATAGCCGAGCACCCACTTGGCCAGCCGGATGGTGTGCCCGAGTCCGGTGCCTTTGACGTCGAATCGTGGCTGGAAGTGGAAGCCGACGGCCCGCAGGTAGGGCACCAGGATCGCTGCCTGGACCGCGACCCCGACCGTCGAACCGATCCCCAGCAACGCCTCCTGACCGGGGGTGAACGCGGTGCCGGTGTCGGTCTGGCCGAAGACGACCCAGAACATCAACAGCACGGCGATCGACACCACGTTGTTGGCGATCGGCGCCCACATCATCGGACCGAACTTGTCCCGGGAGTTGAGCACCTGCCCGGCCAGCACGAAGGCGCCGTAGAAGAAGACCTGCGGCATGCAGTAGTACGCCAGCGCGACCATCGACTGGTACTGGGCCGCCACCGCCGGGTCCTTCCAGCCTCCGGCCGAATAGAGGGACACGATCCACGGCGACGCCAGGGTCAGCACCAGGGTGATCGCGAAGAGGCCGATCAGGCCGAGCGTCATGATCCGGTTGGTGTAGGCCTCGCCGCGGTCTTTGTCGGATTTCACCGCCCGGACGATCTGCGGCACCAAGACGGTGTTGAGGATACCGCCGGCCAGCAGGATGTACATGCTGTTCGGCACGGTGTTGGCCAGGGTGAACATGTCGGCCTGCCGGGTGCCGTTGCCGAACAGGAAAACCAGCAGCACGAACCGGCCGAAGCCCAGCACCCGAGACACCGCGGTGCCGGCGGCCATGATCGCGCCCGAGGAGATCAGCCGGTTGCGGGCCTGGCGATCGTTGGGCCGGGTCTCGACCGCTTCCGCCTCAGACATCGAGCGTGTCCTTCGTGGTCTCGTCGGGGTGGCCGATCGGGCCTGGTTGGTTCGGTGGGCCGGCCGGGCGGGAGACGTGGATCGGCTCCGGCTCGGTCTCGGGTGCGGCGCGCTCCTTGCTGACCTGCCGGATCCGGAGCACGGTGGTGCCGATCAAGACGATGCCGGCGGCGATCGCGATCAGCCACCCGGTGGTGCCGGCCTGTGTGGCGCGTACCTCAATGGGGACTGTCTGGCCGACCTGCTCACCGCCGACGGTATCCAGCCGGACCCGGACTTCGACGGTGCCGTTGGTCTGGGCGTCGACCTGAGCCAACTCGGTGACGGCCTCGCCGGCATCGACCCGGGAAATCTCCAGCGGTGCGATCGTGAGGCGCTGGCTGGCCGCGGAGACGAACACCACGCGCACCCTGACGGCGTTGTCGTCAGGATCGTTGCCGACCGGCAGATTGTTACGGACCGTGATCGGGAAGGTGCCGGAGCGACCGGTGGTCGAAACCTTGGCCGGCGCGGTGATCGAGATCTGGTGACTGAGCAGCTCGGACAGTTGCTCGGTCACAGCGGAGGTGTAGCGCCGGGCGAGCTTGGGCGCGCCCCGCCAACTCAGGCTGACGCTGCGGAGTACAGCGGTCGCGGCCTCGGTCCGCACGCCCGCGGAACTGACCAGGAGATCGGCGTACGTCTCGAACTGACTCTCGAGCTGTTGGGTGGTGGTCAGCTGGCTGACCGGAAGCTCGTTGCCGCGGGTGGAGTCGGTGTAGCGATAGTCGCCGGACCACGACACAGGTTTGCCGGCGAGCAGCTGCCCGAGGGTGGCGGGTGTGAACCAGTCGGCCTCGGGGGCGTTCTCCTGGCCGGCGCTCTGGCTGGGCTCGGTGATCAGCCGGACCAGACCCGGTGGAGAGCCCTCCGACGCCGACTTGGCGGCGATCCAGGTGTCGGACAGCATCCGCTGCTGGACCTTCACCGGAGTGTTCCGGGGAGCCGGTCCCGGTCCGCCGCCCGACGCGGCTGCGGTGTAGCGGATCAGCGTCGATCGGCCGGGGCCGTCCAGCACCGGGGAGTCGGTGTCGCTGGGCAGGGTCGTGTCGGACAGCAGAATGACCTCCGGGTCGAACTTCGCGGCCGCCTCGACGGTCTGTTGATCGGCTGCGCCGTCGCCCGGCAGGATCAGGAGCGGCAGATCGTCGGTGGCCTCCACCAGGCTTCCCGTTTTGACCGCTTCCTCGAACAGTCCAGCCCTGCCGTTGTGGACGAGAGCCGCGATGTCGGGATTGCCGTAGGGCAGCCGATAGCCGTCGCCGGTTCGGATCAAGGTGGCGAGCTTGGTCAGCCAGGCTTCCGCGGCGGCGGTGCCGGTGCCCTCCTGGAGGCTGCCGTCGGCGTCCTGGATGTGATAGCCGGCGGCGATGGTCTGCGCTTCCTCGACCAGGGCCGGGTCCACCGCAAAACTCGTGCCGGGAGCTTCGGCGGCTTCGAGCATCCGGGTCAGACGCCCGTCGGAGCCGAGTTCGTCTGCCAGATGGTCGTCGGAGAGTACGCCGGTGCGCAGCAGACTGGGCCGGCTGGTCAGCACGACCACGGAGACCTGGCGGACCTTCTCCTTCGGCGAGGTCGTCACCATGGGCAGGAACACGCGGCCACGGCCGAGGGTGATGTCCGGGCCGTACGGAATCGTCCGGCCACGCAGATGCACACCGATGAGATAGATGCCGTCGATGGTCGGGAGTTCGAGCTGCGCCAGAGTGGCTGAGATCGTGAAGGTCGTGGACTTGCCCGGCTTCAGAGTGCGATTGCTCTCGGACGGGACGTTGACGAAGATCGAGCCGTCCTGGGCACGAGCGCCGAGCGGGTCGTTGGCGGCCGAGGCGAGGGCACGGCTCATTCCCTCGGCGCCCTGAATCGGGTCGAGTGAGCGCCAGTAGGCGATCTGCAGGTTCGACAACTCGATGTCGGAGGTGTTGGTGATCCGTCCGGAGAGGGTGATCGACTGGTTCCGGTCGGCCGGATCGGGCAGCGCCGGGCGGACCGCGTCGATACTGATCTTGGCCCAGGACTCGGGCTCCTCGGCGTGGGCGGCCGGGGTCGTCGCTACGACCAGCAGCAGCGGCAGCGCGAGCAGTAGGGTCGCCAGGGTCGCCGGCAGTGCCCGTAACACCCTCACCTGCATCCCCTCGTCACCAGGAGGATTGTAGTGAGCGCACCCCAGGATCGCTGGTATGCCAAGATCCTTGGCGATGGATCCTTGGCGCTGGAGGAGCGGCAGGCCGGTCTCGGGTCGCCCGTAATCGAGACGGGATCCCGGGTCGACACCCATTAGGATCGACCCTCGTGTCTGAAGCCGAGCGGTTGAGCCGTGCCCAGGCGACCGCGCTCACCGAACTGCTGCGCGTCGCCCCGGTCGCCGACCGGTTGGGCGAGGTGTTCAGCGCGGCGGGATTCCGGCTCTATCTGGTCGGCGGCAGCGTACGCGATGCGCTTCGAGGGGAGCTGGGGCACGACCTGGACTTCACCACCGACGCGCGGCCCGACGACATCGAACGGCTGCTGCGGTCGGTGACGCCGACGGTGTGGACCATCGGCAAGGAGTTCGGGACCGTCGGTGGCCGGGTGGACGAGGCGGGGTCCGCGGGGGCCCAGGTCAGCTGGCTGATCGAGATCACCACCTTCCGTTCCGATGTCTATCTCGCCGACAGCCGCAAGCCCCAGGTGAGGTTCGGCGACACGCTGGAAGGCGATCTCGTCCGACGAGACTTCACCGTGAATGCGATGGCGGTCGAGCTGCCGGGCAAGCGGTTCATCGACCCCTACGGTGGACTCGCGCACTTGGCAGAAGGGTGGCTGGACACGCCGGGTACCCCGGAGCAGTCGTTCTCCGACGACCCGTTGCGGATGCTGCGGGCGGCGCGCTTCACCTCGCAGTTGCTGTTCCGGCCGGCGCCGCGGGTGACCGAGGCGATGACGGCGATGGCGGATCGGATCTCGATCGTGTCCGCCGAGCGGGTACGCGACGAGCTGTCCAAACTGTTGCTCACTCCGCGGCCCCGGCCCGGGCTCGGCGTGCTGGTGGCGACCGGGCTGGCGGATCGGGTGCTGCCAGAGCTGCCCGCGTTGCGGCTGGAGCGTGACGAGCACCACCGGCACAAGGACGTCTACGAGCACAGTCTGACGGTGCTGGAGCAGGCGATCGATCTGGAGGACCGGCTGCCGGGTGGTGGACCGGACCTGGTGATCCGGGTGGCCGCGCTGCTGCACGACATCGGCAAGCCGGCGACCCGACGGTTCGAGCCCGGCGGCAAGGTGTCGTTCCACCACCACGACGTGGTCGGCGCGAAGCTGGCCAAGAAGCGGCTCAAGGCGTTGCGGTTCAGCGCCGACGAGGTCGATGCGGTGGCCAAGCTGATCGAGCTGCACCTGCGCTTCCACGGGTACGGCGACGGTCAGTGGACCGATGCCGCCGTCCGTCGGTACGTCCGCGATGCCGGCGATCAACTGGCCCGGCTGCACGTGCTGACTCGTGCTGACTGCACCACCCGGAACGAGCGCAAAGCGGCCCGGCTGCGGCGTACCTATGACGAGCTGGAGATCCGGATCGACGCACTGGCCCAACAGGAGGAATTGGACTCGCTGCGTCCCGACCTGGACGGCACTCAGATCATGGCCATCCTGGGCATCCGTCCGGGACGCGAGGTCGGTGAGGCCTACCGCTTCCTGCTGGAGAAGCGGATCGAGGAGGGCCCCTTGGGCCCCGAGCGCGCCGAAGCCGAACTCCGCACCTGGTGGACCTCCCGCCAGCCTCCTGGCTGACCGTCCCTCCGACTCCGCGGTGGATGCAGCTACCGCGAAGTCGCGGTTCCCCTGTCGTGGCAAGATTCGTGACATGGCTGACTCCTTGCTCGATCGCGAGATCTACTCCTACCCGGATGTAGACCGCCTCGTCGGCCTACATTCGGGCACGGCCCGCCGTTGGCTGGAGGGCTATGTCCGCGGCGGCAAGTTCTACGAGCCAGTGCTGCGGGAGGAGCCCACGGGTTCGGATTCGGTGACCTGGGGCGAGATGGTCGAGGCAAGGCTGCTGGCGGAGTTTCGCAGTCGGGACGTCCCCGTTCAGCGGCTCCGTCCAGCCGTTGTGCTCCTACGCAGGGAGTTCGGCCGCTATCCGTTGGCCCATGCGCGTCCGTTGCTCGACGTCGAAGGCCGGGAACTGGTCCGTGTCGTTCAGGAGGAGGTCGGCTTGGAGCGTTCGCTCCAACTCGTCGTAGTGCGAAGCGGACAACTCGTACTGGCCGATCCTGCTGAGCGGTTCCATTCAGTTGTTGAGTACGCCGACGACGTGGTGGCTCGTTTGAAGCCGGATGCCCGGACTCCCGATGTGGTGATGGACCCACGCCGGGCCTTCGGGCGTCCTGCGATCCGAGGCGTACGGACCGAGTCGCTCGCCGAGGACTACCGGGCCGGCACGAGCAGGGACGAGCTAGTAGATCTCTACGACCTGACCCCAGATCAGGTCGACGAAGCCCTCCGTTTTGAGTTGATCGCTGGTAGTGAGCGCGCTGCTTGATGACGCCAAGGGTCGCGCCGGTGTACTTCACCGACGAGAATGCCCTGGGGCTGGGCAAGCTCTTGCGTCGGAGTGGTCGTGAGGATGTCGTCTATCCCGGACACGAGGGTCTGCCCGAGATTCCACGAGGCACCGATGACTTGGTGTGGCTCCCGATCGTCGGTACCCGGGGACTGATTGTCCTGAGCCGCGAACGGCGTATTAGGACGCGTCTGCCGAACTGCGTGCGTACCACGAGCATGGCGTCCGTTCGGTCTGGATCGGAGCTAAACTCCGATCTCGGTCCGAAACAGCAGCTCGAGATCTTCCTGCGACACGAAGAACGACTGAAGAGGGAGATCATCAAGCGCGGGCCGGGACCGTGGGCGGTCGCCATCAGTCCGTCAGGTGTGAGACCGCTCATCCTTCGTCCGAACCCTGGCCTCAGGCTTGAGGAGCATTGAGCCGAGCAGATCGGTTGGTTTGTCGAGCCCGGTCTAGTGCTGCGATGTGCGCAGGGATTCGGTGCCTTCGTCCATGGACAGGGTTCGGGTGATCAGACCGAACCAGAGTCCGAGCAGGGCGTACGCGACGGCGAGGCCGACGATGATCGGCACCGATACCCCGTTCGCGGGCAGGATCATGGCTCCGACGGCCGCGGCCACCACCAGGGCGACGTTGAAGATCATGTCGTAGAGGACGAAGACCCGGCCCTTGAACTCGTCGTCCACGTGGGCCTGCACCAGCGTGTCCACACACAGCTTGATGCTCTGCGCGGTGATGCCGAGCAGGAAGCCGGCCACCAGCAGCGGGACCTGGCGGAAGATAGCACCCGGCACCAGCTGGAACACCGCGGACGCCACGAATCCGACCACTACCAGCCGACGGACGCCGAGCCGGACGCTCAACGGTGGCGTCACCGCCGCGGCGGCCACGAACCCGGCCGCGGTCACCACAGCCAGCACCCCCAGATCGGCCAAGGCGGCGTTCACGTCGTCGACCGCGTTCAGATAGTTGCGGAAGACCAGGATCATCGCGACCGTGACGACGCCGTACACGATCCGGTGCGCGCCGATCGCCACCAGTCCGAGTCCGGCGGCTCGCCGTTCCCGCAGGTGTCGCAGCGCTTCGACCAGCCCGTGGACGATCTCCCTGGCCAGGGCAGGGTCGGGCTGGTCCGGTCCCAGCGCCCGGCGGGGGATCCGCAGCGCCAGCCCGGTGCTGACCAGCCAGCCGACGGCAGCGAGGCAGAACAGCACCGCGTTCGCCCGATAGTCGGGCATCTGGTTGCCCAGCACGACGCGCAGGGTGGTGCCCAGCCCGACACCCACCACGGTGCCGATCGGTCCGATGGTCGGCATCACCGAATTGGCGACCATGTACTCACCGGGCTCGATGGTGTGCGGCAGCGCTGCCGACAAGGCGGCCAGCAAGAACCGGTTCAGGCTCATCGCCAGCAGCACACCGCCGTAGAAGACCGCATCCGACCAGCCGGTACGCAGACCCGATCCGACCAGGAAGGCCAGGCCGACCGCGACTACTGCGCGGGCGAGATCCAGCACCACCAGGATCTGGCGCCGTGACCAGCGGTCCAGCACGACGCCCACGAACGGGCCGAGGACGGAGAACGGCAGCAGGGTGATCGCGAGCACGGCGGCAACCGAGGCTGCGTCGGGCTGGCGTTGCGGGGAGAACAGCACGAAGGACGCCAGGGCGACCTGGAGTACGCCGTCAGCTGTCTGGGTCGCGACCCGGACCGACAGCAACCGCCGGAACAGTACATGCCGGACCAGTTGCCGGAGGCTACGGACGAACTCCACCTGTCGAGGTTAGGAGATTGCCGCGCAGTCGGTGGGCTTCCGGCATACGCGGGGCCCGGGTGTCGGACCGCGGACGACCATCCGGTGTGACTGGCCTCACGTCGAGGGCGGCAGTATCGTCACGCCATGGGTGGTTCGCGATGACAGCCGAGAAGCCGGAGAGCACGCGCGCCGAGGAGGCGGCGATCCGACTCCAACTGGCGGCCAGCGAGAGCCGCGGCGAGTCGATCAAGGCACAGGAGCTGATCGACGGGTTCATCCGGGATGCTGCCGCGGCCGGGATCGCCCCCGAGCCGCTACGCGCCACGCTCTATTCCGGTTCGTCGGTGAAGACAGACAAGCGCGGTTGGTATCTGCGCAAGAACAAGTCCGTCGCCATCGGTGAGGACGGCGGCTACTACATCCTCACGGTGCCGGGCGGCTTCATGGAGCGGATCCGCGGGGTCAAGCTGTTCAAATCACCGGCGCCGTTGGTGGTCGGCCTCGGCGGACGTGACGGTGAGACCGGCGACCTCGTCGACTTCCTCGCCCGCCGACTTGCGCAGGGGTAGTCGGGGAGGGCGGCTTGATGCAGCCGTGTCTCGCCGCTCGATAACGGGACTTCGCCGAATGGCAAGCTGTGGTTGCGTCGACCGCCGCAGCCTTGGTGGTCTCGCGGTTGGCGAGTACCGGACGTTTCAACGCTGCTGAAGCATCGCGTAGTCGCCATTCGTTTTCTGGAACCGTATCCAAGTCGCCACTCGTCACGAGGACTGATCCGAGTGGCGACTTGCGGACCCGTCGACGCCCGAGAACCTAAGTCAGGCCAGATGGAGGTGGAACGGGGTTGAACCTGCGTCGCGTGACTCCGTCACTTGACGCCCTCCGGGGGCCCTGCGGCCAGTCGACTCCACCGAATGGACGTGCACCCAAGGGTCCGCTGTTGCTTCCGCGTCGTCAGTGGTCGGTCCTAGGCTCACATCATGGTGACCTTCGAGGATGTGGCGAGGCTGGCGCTGGCGCTGCCCGAGACCGAAGAGACGACATCGTGGGGTCGGCTGACCTGGGCCGTACGCAGCGGTGGCAAGGCCAAGCCCAAGGGCTTCGTCTGGGAACGCCCGCTGAGCAAGAAGGATCAGGCGTTCCTGACCGCCGAAGGCGCCGAGGTGCCGCCCAACGAGGTGATTCTGGGCGTCCGGGTCGACGGCCTGGCGGAGAAGGAGGCGATCCTGGCGGAGAACCCGGAGACGACCTTCACTACGCCGCATTTCAACGGCTATCCAGCGGTGCTGGTGCGGCTGGATCGGTTGGACGATGCGTCGCTGAAGGAGATCGTCACCGACGCCTGGCTGGCGGTCGCACCGCGCAAACTGGCCGATCAGTTCAGCGCGGAGCAGGCGGGGACCTGACCGTTCGGATCAGTTGTCCAGTCCACACGGGTCGGCTGTTCCCCGGCCGGTGATGCCCTTCGGGGCAACGGCAGCTGCACTGGCGGCGGGCCGGGAGCCGATGGGCGCAGTCGGTTCGCTGGACTATCCTCACGTACGTGAGGCTTCGCTGGTCAGGGAGAAGCGGGGCGTCGGGTGACCGGGCGATCTCGTGAGCCGGCTGGCCGGACGCCGGCCTTGGGTGCCGACGCTGACCGCTCGCCCCGTGTCCGTCAGCCGGCAACGATGCGATCGCAGTTCCTGGCATTGCAGCGAGCGGCGGGCAATCAAGCCACGACGGCTTTCGTGCAGCGTGGCTGGCTCGGGGACATGTGGGATCGCGGGCTGTTCGACGGGTCGATGTTGGCCCAAGCCGATCCGGGTCTGCCACGCTCGCTGATCAGCCACTACATGCAGGGCTCTGGCAGTCAATACAACCTCAGTCGAGCCGAGATGATCGAGGTGGCGGCGGAGGTGAACGTGTTCTCCTTCCCGGCGGTCCGGGCAGCGCGCAATCGATTGATCGCGGCGGCCGAGGCTGATCCGGCGCCGAACAGCGACTATCAGCAGTTCACTGAGCAGATCAGCGGAGCCCGCGGTCACGGCGGTGCGAACAAGAACCAGACGCTGGGCAACTTCACCGTCACGCTCGAGGGCACACTCACGGTGACCAAAGGACGCAACGGTGATCTGGCGGAGTTCCAGGGCACAGCGACCTACCACGACTACTGGGACTTCGATCCCAAGCCGATGCAGACCTTCGTCAGCAATACCAGCGGGCGCAGCACGGCCGGCGAACTCAAGACATGGGTTGGTCGGCTCATGGAGGGCAGGCCGTTCCCGATCGACAGCGCCGATACGGTCAGCGTCACCCAGCACCAGTTCGACAACCGGGCCACCATTCGCTGATCCGCCCGCCTCCGTGGAAGGCAATCATTCGGGTCAGACGCCCTCCGGGTCAGACGTCGTCATCGGCGGCAGCCGAGCCCTTTTTCACCTTGGTGAACTTCTTGTACGCCTCGACGACCTCATCCGGCTTGCCGTGCATCATCAGCTTGCCCTTGTCCAGCCAGATGGCGTCGGTGCACATCTCCTTGATGCTGTTCAAACCATGGCTGACCAGGAACATCGCACGCGCGGAGCTGCGTAGCTCGGCCATCTTGTCGGTCGCCTTGGCCCGGAACCGGGCGTCACCGGTCGACAGTGCTTCGTCCACCATCAAGATGTCGGGCTTCATGTGGACGGCCACCGAGAACGCCACCCGGGCCGACATGCCGGAGGAGTAGGTCTGCATCGGCATGTCGATGAAGTCGCCGATCTCGGTCCACTCCGCGACCTCGTCAGCGCGCGCCTCCACCTCTTTGCGGGACAGCCCGGCGGCTAGGCCGCCGAGGATGATGTTCTCCCGGCCGGACAAGCTCTTGTTGAAGCCGACGCCCAGGGCCAGCAGCGTGCTGGCTTTGCCCCACACCTCGACCGATCCTTCGGTCGGCGGCAGGATCCCGGCGACTGCGCGCATCAGTGTCGACTTGCCGGCACCGTTGGCACCGATGATGCCCATCGACGTACCTTCCGGCACGGTCAGTGTGAGGTCGGTCAGCGCTTTGACCTCCCGGACGGCGCGCTCGCCGCGACCGAAGCGGACCAGCGCGGTCCGTAGGGTCGGCTTCCGTTCGAACGAGGTGCGGTAGGTGATCGACAGGTTCTCGATCCTGACCGCCAGTCCGGTCTGCTGCGGATCAGGTGAGGCGGACAGCGAACTCACGCTCCCTCGAGATGAAGAACAAGAAGCCCACCAGCACGGCTCCGATCGCCCACGCGGCGGCCGCCAGCCACATCCACAACGGCGGGATCGCCTCGTCCTGCAGCAGATTGGCGTAGCCGGTGAGCATCGGATACATCGGGTTGAGTTGCACGATGAACTGCATCCCCGCGCCCATCCGGCTCAGCATCTCCGGCAGCCACAGCACCGGCGACAGGTACATCCACAGGCGCAGGATGTACGGAAGGAAGTTCGAGGTGTCCCGGAAGTAGACCTGGCAGGTGGCGAACAGTGCCGCGAGTCCCATGCTGAAGACCACCATGGTGCCCAGGAAATAGAGGGAGAGGATCATCCGCGGGTGCCAGGTCAGCCCGAAGATGATGTGGAAGGCCAGGTAGACCGGGATGGTGGGCAGGAACCGCCAGAAGGCGGTTCGAACCGCGGACAACGGGATCAGCAGTCGCGGGAAGGCGGTGTTGATCAGCAATCGGCCCGAGCCGGTGACCGACGTGGCGCCGGCGGACGCGGCCGACTGCATCATGGTGAACGCGAACAGCGCCAGCGTCAGGTGGGTGAACAGCAACGGATCGTGCCGCTGCCGGATGATGGTGACCAGCAGGTAATAGACGCCCGCCAGCAGCAACGGGTTGAGGATCAGCCACAGCTGACCGAAGGCGGTGTTGATGTGCGCTCCGCGGAGGGTGGCCTTGCTCATCTCCGAGGCGAACTCGCGCCTGGCCCAGAGCTCCCGGAAGTAGGGCACCAGCGGTGGCAGGCCGGCTCGGTGCGGGCCATAGTGGTGATAGACCGGCTCGAACTCGTCCTCGCGGTCCACACGCGTCGCCGCAGTCATGTCACCTCTTCCTCACCGGCATGGGTCGTCCGGGGTCTGCTGCGTTGAGTGTTGCCGTTGTCGGCAACGTGATCAGCCGACCGAGCGCACCATAGTCTGCCATGGCAACGCCCCGAGGGATCTGTCGCTGCCGGACTGGGTAACGCCGAGGTTCATGGATCCTGCGTTGTCGTTCGCAGGCTCGCCGAAACTCAAGCCAGGTGGCGACGAAGCCAGCTGACATCGGCTGCCTGACCAGGCCGCCCACCTGGGGTCTCCACCACCACCGGGGCTCCGGCCGCACGGATCACCGCGAGCAGCGCATCGGGTTCGATCTCGCCATCCTCCAAATTGGCGTGCCGGTCGGCCCCGGAGTTGAAGCTGTCGCGGGAGTTGTTGCAGTGGATCAAGTCGATCCGGCCGGTGATTCCCAGCACTCGTTCGACGGCTTCCGCCAGCACGATGCCGCCCGCGTGAGCGTGGCAGGTATCGAGACAGAAGCCCACCGTGTCGCCGCCACTGGCGGAGGTGACGGCGTCCCAGAGACGCTCGATCCGCTCCATCCGCCGGGCCATCGCCTGGTCGCCACCGGCGGTGTTCTCGATCAGCAGGGGCACCGGCATGTCCAAGCTCTCGATGCACTTGCGCCAGTTGTCGAAACCCTTGGCCGGGTCGTCGTTCTTGAGCACATGACCGCCGTGCACGACCACGCCGGCGGCGCCGATCTCGGCGGCGGCGTTCAGGTATTGCTGCAGGAACTTGCGGCTGGGGATCCGGATCCGGTTGTTGGTGGTGGCGACGTTGAGCACGTACGGCGCGTGCACGTAGAGCGCGAGGTCGGTCTCGATGGCAGCCTGTTTGAGTGCCGCGGCGCCACCGGCGTACGCGATCTCGGGGCCCTTCCAGCCTTGCGGGTCGCCGAGGAAGAACTGCGCCAGGTCCCCGCCGCGAGCCTGTGCCTCGGCGATCGGATCCTCCTGCTCACCGTGTCCGCCGATTCGAATGTCGCTCATGGCTTCGACCCTAGTGGGGGGATGGCGTCGACTTCGGTGGTGTGGGCAGGGCCGAGGGGACCTCCTTCTCCAACTGGTCCGCCCGGGCGCGCAGCAGTTTCAGCTCCTGGCCCCGGCGCTCCCACAGGATCAGGAAGGCGATGACGACCGCACCGATGAGGGCGCCGAGGATGACTCCCCACAAGCTGGCCTGCCGGAAGCCCGGCGCGGTGACGTCGAGTGTCCGTTCGCCGGCGTGCGCGGCTGCATTGGTGCCGACCGAGATGCCGAGGGTCATCAGATTGGGGGCGGTCAGTGCGGCCGCGACCAGCACGATCACCGCCCTGGCCCGCCAACTGAACGAGCGATGCAGGGCTTGGGCGAGCACGATCAGCGGCAACAAGGTGAAGATGAAACCGTACGAGAGACCGAGCAGGATGCCGCTGCTGATCCGGCCGCCGGCCTGCCGCCCGATCGCCTGGGCCCACCAACGGGGGATGAGCGCGGAGAGCAGGAAGTAGAGCAGGACGGTCAGGACCGCGCCGACACCGATGAACACCACCCAGCGGATGATCGTTCTGCGTCGCTCCAGTTGCTCCGGAGTCATCGGCTTGGGTTGTTTGGGCGGTTTGGCGGCCTTCGGCTTCTTGGCAGGCTTGGGCTTCTTCTCCGGCTCGGCGGGCTTGCCCGGTACGCCCGACTTCTCGGTCGGGTCTGCCGGCTCAGCCGAGGTCGCCGCGGCCGATAGGGGATGTGATCCCGGTCCGGTGTCGCCCGGTTCGCTCGGGCCAGTGCTCTCGCTCACGGTCCGATCATGACAGCGCACCGTGCCACAGCGCCATGGGTCTAGTCGGAACGATCGGGTGGCGAGTCGTGGTCGCGACCCTGCTGCCACCAGTCGCGGACCCGTCCGGCGGCCAGATTCCCCACCCCACCGACGACGGTGCTCATCTTGCCGACCACCCGGAACAGCGGGTCGGAGGAGGTGCGGAAGGTGTTCGCGTACGAGGTTGCGGCCGCCTTCACGTCCTCACTCATCGGCGCGGTGGCATCCTCCGAACGACGCGCGTACTCCCCGGCGAGGATCGCTCGATACTGCGGACCCGCGGCCCACTGTTGGAGTTCGGCGGCCCGCAGCGCGGCTAGCGGATGGGTCTGGCTGCTGATCTGCAGGATCTTCAGCAGACTGTCGCGGACGTCCCCGCTGGACTGGTACTCCGCTGCCTGGTCGAGGAATCCGGCGACATCCATCTCGTCGGGGTTCTGCGCGCCGGCCAGCGTGGCATGCACCCGCAGTGCGGCCTTCGGGTCCTGGCCGCAGAGCAACCCGGCCCGGTCACAGGACAGCTCGGACTTGCGATACCACTCGTTGAGGCCCTGGATGATCGCCCGGACACCCCAGTAGCCGATCGGCATCCACTGGATCGAGGTCGCGACGCTGATCAGCTGCAGCAACATCGTGCGATAGACGGCGTGGCCGGAGAGCACATGGCCGACCTCGTGCCCGATCACGAACCGCAGTCCGTCGTCGTCGACCAGATCGAGCATCCCGGTGCTCAGCACGATCAGCGGCCGATCCAGGCCGATGGTCATCGCCGTCGGCTGGGGACTCTGCTGCACATAGAGTTCGGGGACCGGTTGCACATCCAGGGTCGTGGCGCACTCATTGACCATCTGGTGCAGCAGCGGATACTGCCGCGGCGACACGCGGATGGCCGAGGCCAGATAGAGCAGCCGAACACTGCGCTCGCCGATCGCCCCGGAGATCGTCTTCAGCACCTGATCGAAGCCGGGGATCGCCCGCAGCGCCACCAGCGCACCACGGTCGGCCGGGTGCTCGTACGCGCGCGGGCTGAGATCGGGAAACCGGATCCGACCGCCGCCGATGGCCCAACGTGTCGACGAAGTCATGGTCTGAGGGTATGCGCGCAAGGGGGCGGCCACTCCGATATGAAGTGACCGCCCCCGAGGCGGCAAGACCGACGAGCGGACTGGCCGGGACTAGCCCATCTGTTGCATCTCTTCCAGCACACCGGGCAGCACTGCCACCGAGTAGATGATGTTGATGACGATGAACACCGCGCCGACGATGATGCCGGCAAGCGCGATGTTGTTCTTGAAGCCCGCGGCCTTCGACTTGTTGAAGGCGATGATGCTGACGATCACCCCGACCAGGCTGCAGAAGACCGCCAGCACCAGGCCGACGATGCCCATGGTCCGACCCGGATCGACCGGCGGCGGTCCGGCGGGGGCTCCGTAGGGGTTGCCACCAGGAGGAGCGGGCGGCGGCTCGTAGGACATGACTTCTCACTCTCAGTAGGCTCGTGGCATTTCGGGTAGTTAGGGCAGCCTATCGAGCCATGGGTTCGCCATCGCGGTAATCGACCGAACGCCGTAGCATCCCGGACATGAATGGGATCTTCGTCGAGCCCGCATTCCCGGCCTATCAGCGCCAGTTCGTGCGTGGCCTGCACGCAGTCGGCAACGACGTTGACACCTACACCGAGTGGGCTCGCGCGGTGGTGCACGGGGCCGTGCATGCGACGTTGAGCCGGCAGTATTCCGCCGGTCTGATCGCGCTTCGGTCGACCGTCGACGGTCGCATCCATGGCTATTCCGGGGTCGACTGATCCGCGTGGAAGTCACAGTCCTGGGACCCCAGCGGCGAACCTCCGGCGCGAAGGCCGCGGTCGCCGAACTCATCCCCCGCGGCGGCATCGCCACCATCAACGCCGGCTGGCGGGAGCGGGAGAGCGACGACGGCGAACTGAGCGCGGTGCTGGACGGCCGGATGGTCAATTTGCGGCTCTATCAGCGGTGGACCGAGCTGATCGGCACCGACTCCGAGTACGCGGCCGCGGAACGCAAGCTTGCCGACGAACTCGAGGAGCAACAGGCCATCTATGCGGTGCGGCTGTTCCACGCGGTGGCCGCGCTGGACGAGGTGAACCGCCGGGACAAGCTGCCGGCCGCCCGGGCGGCCGCGGTGGCCGACGGGATCCGGCAGCTGCGTGCGCTGGACGCCTGGCACCTGGCGGAGGTGGCCGAGAGCCGGCAGTCCTTCTATCGCTCCGTCATGATCGGCGAGCGATCGAATGTGGTCGCCCATCGGCGGGAGCTGCTGGAGATCTGCCAGGCGAGTGCGGGCATGGTGATCACCGGCGGACACGTCGGCGTGCTGCTGCACCTGCTGCACGTGTTCGGTCTGGCGGCGATGCTCAAGGAGCCGGTCATCACCTGGTCGGCCGGTGCCATGGCGCTGTCGGACCGGGTCGTGCTGTTCGGTGCGAACCGGCCCGCCGGGAGACGACTGCCGGAGGTGTGGGCCGAGGGCCTGGGCGCGTACCCGGGTGTGTTGCCGTTCCCCCAGCCGCGGGCCCGGCTGCCGATGCACGATCCGTACCAGCTCGCGTTGCTGGCCCGGCGCTTCAAACCCAGGACCTGTCTGCTGGTGGGGGACAAGGCGCGGGTGCTGCTGGGCGATGGCCGAGCGCTGCCGGCCGGCGCCCGCTGGGTGGACCGGGAGGGCGCGGTGATCGCGCGCACCTCGGACGGGGACGTGGTCGAGCGGACCGGCGTACCGGTGGATGCGACCGGCCGGCCGGTTCTGCGACCTGCGCAGGTGCTGCGCTGATGGCCGGGGGGCGCGCGAAACTGGCGATCAACCGGCTCCGGGAGAGCGCGGAGCTGGACCATGAGGCGCTGGAGCGGTTCGTCGCGCAGCACGAGTTCCCGATCATCGAAGGCAACCAGTGCACCTTCGTCGCCTGGCAGCAGGCCGACGAGGTGTTCCTCCGGCATCGGGTGGTCGGGATTCGCGATCCGTTGCCGTTACGGCGGATCGAGCACACCGACTTCTGGTACGTGGTGCTGGAGATCCCCCGGGACTCGCGGATCGAGTATCAGCTCGAGGTACGCCGGGGCGATCACTGGGAGCGGTTCAACGACCCGTTCAACGCCCGGATCGCACGCAGCCCGGTGGGCAACTCCTCGGTCTGCTTCGGGCTGGGATACGAGGTGCCGGACTGGGCCGTCCACGACCCGGAGGCCCGTCCCGGTGAACTGGTCGAGCTGATCATCCGGAGTCAGGCGCAGCGCCGTGACAACCGGGTGACGCTCTATCTGCCCGCGCGGTTCACCACGACCCGGCGTTATCCGCTGCTGGTGGTGCACGACGGCGGGGACTATCTGGAGTACGCGTCGATGAAGGTGGTGCTGGACAACCTGATCCACCGGCTCGACATGGCCGAGACGGTGGTGGCGTTCACCTATCCGGGGGAGCGGCTGCGGGAGTACCCGAACTCCGGTCCGCATGCCCGCTGGATCACCAAGGAGCTGATCGGGCAACTGGAGGAGCAGTTCCCGCTGATCGCCCACCCGTCCGGACGGGCGCTGATGGGATCCAGCTTCGGGGCGATCGGCTCGTTGACCACGGCGGTGCGCTATCCACAGACGTACGGCTCGTTGCTGCTGCAGTCCGGATCGTTCGTGTTCACCGACATCGGCGCGCTGCACGGCGAGGACCCGGCCTTCGACCCGGTGGTGAGGTTCATGAACCGCTATCGGGCCCGGCCCACCCGGTTCGCCGACCGGCTCTTCCTGTCCTGCGGGGTGTACGAGCCGCTGATCGTGTTCAACCGGTCGATGGTGCCGGTCTTCTCCGAGACCGGGATGACTCTCAACTACGTCGAGTCCCGGGACGGTCACAACTGGGAGTCCTGGCGGGACCGGCTGCGGGATGGACTGTCGTGGATCTTCCCCGGCGAGAGCCTGTTCGTCTACGAGTGAGGGTGCTGCGCTGTCCGCCGAGTCGCGCGGCCCTCTTGTTCCTGCTCGATCTTGTCGGCTTTGCTCGATCTGCAGACCGAGCAAAGCCGATGAACCCGAGCAGGAATCCGCCGGTAGGGGGCGCGCGCCGGCTGGGTTTGGCGGGCGGTAGGGGCGGACGGTAGTCTTGCGCGCTGGTGCGCGGCCGTCCTGAGGCCGTACGCCATTGCATCGCCCTCCTGCCATGGGGACGTCCCATGGCCGCTGAGACCAGAGGAGGAGGAGTTCGCGCATGCGCCCGTACGAGGTCATGGTCATCTTCGACCCCGATACCGAGGAGCGTTCGGTTCAGCCGACGCTCGAGCAATACCTGACCGTCATCACCAATGGTGGTGGCACTGTGGACAACCTGGACATCTGGGGTCGTCGCCGGTTGGCGTACGAGATCCAGAAGAAGTCCGAGGGGATCTACGCGGTCATCAACCTGACTGCCCAGCCCGACGACGTGAAGGAACTGGATCGTCAGTTCCGGATCAACGAGTCGATCATGCGGACCAAGGTCATCCGGCCCGACACCCGCTGATCGCTCCGGCGAGCCCGCCCGGCAATCACTTCAGTGGCGACGAGCAACTGTCAGTGGCCACTGGCAAGCTGGGCACCGCACCCACGTACAACGATCGTCCAACGGAGACACACATGGCTGGCGAGACCTCCATCACCCTGATCGGCAATCTGACCGCGGACCCGGAGTTGCGTTTCACCCCGTCCGGGGCTCCGGTGGCCAACTTCACCGTCGCGTCCACCCCTCGCACCTTCGACCGGCAGTCCGGCGAGTGGCGGGACGGGGACGCGATGTTCCTCAACTGCGCCGTCTGGCGGCAGTATGCGGAGAATGTGGCCGAGTCGCTGCAGAAGGGGATGCGGGTCATCGTCCAGGGCCGGCTGAAGTCACGCAGCTACGAGACCCGCGAGGGTGAGCGCCGGACCGTGTTCGAGGTCGACGTCGAGGAGATCGGCCCGGCCCTGCGGTATGCGACGGCCAAGGTCACCCGCACCTCCGGTGGAGGCGGCGGGGGCTTCGGTGGTGGCAACTCCGGCGGCGGCTTCGGCGGTGGAGGCGGCTACGGCGGCAACCAGGGCCAAGGCGGTCAGGGTGGCGGTGGTCGCCAGGGCGGCTACGGCAACGACCCGTGGACGTCCGGCGGCAATGCCGGCGGCGGCCAGTCCGGCCCGGCCCCGGGCAACCAGGGTTCGGGCGGTCAAGGTAATCAGGGCGGCGACCCGTGGGGAGCCGCACCCAGCGACGAGCCCCCGTTCTGATCGAGCGGATCAGCGGTTCGTCACCCAAGTAACAAGAATCAAACGGCACATTCCGGCTCCGAACGCCGGGCTTTCGAAAGGAGAGCACCACAATGGCCAGCACACCCCCACCTCCTCGCAAGGTGAAGAAGAAGGCCAACCCGCTGCGCGTGGGTCAGCAGATCGACTACAAGGACACCGCGACCCTGCGGAAGTTCATCTCCGAGCGGGGCAAGATCCGCGCTCGCCGGGTGACCGGCCTCTCCGTCCAGGAGCAGCGCCGCGTCGCCATCGCCATCAAGAACGCTCGCGAGGTTGCGCTGCTGCCGTACGCCTCGACGGCCCGCTGAGTCAGGAGGGAACAGACATGAAGCTCATTCTGACCGCTGCTGTCGACAACCTCGGTCTCGCCGGCGACATCGTCGAGGTCAAGGACGGCTACGGCCGCAACTACCTGGTCCCGCGTGGCTACGCCATCAAGTGGACCAAGGGCGGCGAGAAGCAGATCGAGGGCATCAAGCGCAGCCGCGACGCGCGGGAGATCCGCAACCTGGATCACGCCCAGGAGGTTCGGGCGCAGATCGAGGCCCTGACCATCCAGCTGGATGTCCGGGCCGGCGAGAGCGGCAAGCTCTTCGGTGCGGTGACCCCGGCCGATGTCGCGTCCGCGATCAAGAAGTCCGGCGGCCCGCTGGTCGACAAGCGGTCCATCGAGATCGCCAAGCCGATCAAGTCCACCGGCAAGCACACCGTGGGTGTCAAGCTCCACGACGCCGTGACCGCGCACGTCGCGCTCGCGGTGACCGCGCAGGCCTGACGCCCTTCGCGGATTGGGTCGCGGTAGTTACTCGACTGGACAGCCGGCTCCTGGTCACCTGACCAGGAGCCGGCTGTGTCAGGTCGTAGGTGTGGAACCGCCGGCGATCACGTATGACCACACCTCGCTGTGCGAGGCGACCGGCTTCGGTGCTTCCCCGCCGGCTCGCTCAGCAGCGGAGCGGTGTCCGTGCGCGAAGGAAGGCGACGTCAGCCAGGCCTGGAACGACTCCTCGTCGCGCCAACGGGTGATGACCAGCCATTGGTCTCGGTCGTCGGTCGGCTTCAGCAGCTCGAAGCCTTGGAATCCCTCGGCGTCGTCGACCGCCCCGGCGCGTTTTGCGAACCGGTGGGCGAGTTCGTCGCCGGCGTCCTTGGGCACGGTGATGGCGTTGATCTTGATCACGGTCATGGGCGGAGTCTCTCAGGAGTGAAGACTTCGGTGATCACCGCGTACGCCTGCTCGAGATGGCCCCATTCGTCCGGATCCGGTCCGTCGTAGACCATTGCCAACGGTCCGTCGTAGCCGGCGTCGGCCAGGATCGTCAGGCACCGGCGGTAGTCCTCCACGTCCAGACCGGCATCGGTTACCCGGATCTTCGCCTGGCAGGTCTCGGCGAGGTGGGCGACCCGGGCTAGTTCGGCGTACTTGCCGGGTCCGCGCCAGTTGCCGAGGTCGATCAGGAATCCGACTTTGTCCTCGGTTCGCTCCAGCAGCGCGATCACCGAGTCCGCGTCGGGCAGCAGTGCGAGCCAGTTCTCGGTCACCAGCCGGAGTTCCGGGTGCCGGTCGGCCAGCCGCCGCAGGACTGCCGCGCTGGCGTCCAACCGCAGCGGGGTCGGCTCGGACTTGCCGGCAGGCACTCGCGCGGACGGCGCACCGAGGAGGGTGGCGACCTCCAGCCAGCCGCTCAGCCAACTCTCGCCCGGGGCATTCCCGGTCTGGTCGGTCGGGTCTCCGTCATCCACCAGGAAGCACTCCAGGGCCACTCCTGACTCGGCGATGGCGGCCCGGAGTTCGTCGAGGTAGCTCGCCTCGGTGCTGGGCAGATAGAAGTGCGCCAGCTGAAAGGACCCGTAACCCCGCCGCGCCAGCTCAGCCGGCAGGTCCAGGAGAGCGAGGCCACCCCCGCCTCCGGTCGGCAGTCCGCCCATCGGCATCGCGCCGGGTGCGACGTACGAGCCGAGCGTACGGAACAACGACCAGGTATGGAGGGCTTTGACGGGAGGCTGACGAGTCACGGAGCCGACCCTAGCCGGTCCCCCACAGGCTTCGCCTGGATGCGATTCGAGAGGGGCGTCAGGTTCGTGGTCAGGTCAGGGCAGGTTGGAACCGGTCCGGATCCAGGTGTCGCCCCGGGCACGGAGCACCAGGGTGAGCATCCGAGCGAGCATGAAGCCGCCGTACGCCACCCACAGCCAGATCAGGCCGGCGTGCAGATTGCCGACGGTGAGCACCAACGGTGCGTACGCCAGCAGCGAGATGATCCCGGCGAGTGCCAGGTAGCGGCCGTCGCCGGCACCGATCAGCACGCCGTCCAAGACGTAGACCACACCGGCGATCGGAGTGACCAGCGCGACCACGAACAGCACCTGCGCCACCTGTCGCTGCACCTGCGGATCGGAGGTGAACAGCCCGGCGACGAACTGTCCGGAAATCGCGGTGACCAGCCCGAATGCGACTCCGCAGAGCACACCCCACCCGATCATCCGGTTGGTCATGGAGCGTCCGAGTGCGACATCGCCGGCACCCAGCAGGCGACCGATGATGGCCTGACCTGCGATGGCGATCGCATCCAGCGCGAAGGCGAGCAGGGTCCAGATCGAGCTGGTCACCTGGTGGGCGGCCAGCATGACGGCGCCACCGGCAGTGGCCACCACGGTCGTCATGGTGATGGCGATCTGTAGGGTCGCGGTCCGGGCGACCAGCCAGACGCCGGTCCGAGCCGCAGCGAGGATCCCGGCAGGATGAAAGCCGAGCGGTACACCGGCGGCCCGCGCACCCCGGATCACGATGGCGGCGATCACCAGTGCGGCGACGGTCTGTGCGGTCAGGGTGCCGATGGCCGAGCCGGCGATGCCGAGCCCGACCCCGTAGACGAGCAGTCCGTTGAGCGCGATGTTGGCCAGGTTGGTGGCGACGGCGACCTTGAGTGGAGTGGTGGTGTCTTGCAGTCCGCGCAGAACGCCGGTGCCGGCCAGCAGCACCAGGATCGACGGGAGTCCGCAGACTGCGATTCGCAGATAGGTCAACGCGGCGTCGCGCACCGCGGCCGGTGGCCCGTACGCGTTCACGATCGTGGGCAGCACAAGCTGCAGGGGGATCAGGATCGCGATACCGATCAGCACGGCCAGCGCCAATCCGTCGATCCCGCCGGCCAGGGCTGCCCGTCGGTCACCCGACCCCAGTAGCCGGGCCACTGTGCTGGTGGTTCCGTAGGCGAGGAAAATACACAGCCCGATCACGATGCCGATCAGGTTGGAGGCGATCCCCAGTCCGGCGAGCTGATCGGTGCCGAGGTGCCCGATGAAGGCCGAGTCGGCGATCAGCAGCAGCGGCTCGGTCACCAGGGTGGCGAAGGTGGGGATCGCCAGCGCGAAGATCTCGCGGTCCAACGGCCCGAAACGACGGGGGTGGGTCGAGCGGGCAGGCATCACGACTCTCTACTGGCTGTCCGGTCACGGCAGCAACGCTGGAAGGAAGGTTATCCACAGGGGTTATCCCCAATGTGGATGAGTTACATCGATGTCATTACCGTCGGCGGACGGCGGGCACAGCCCGAACGGCAGCCCTCTGGCGGACTACTTCCAGAGCGTCGCAATCCCGAACGAGGCCGCCATAGCGCCCATGCCGATCAGGATGTTCCAGTTGCCGAGTGCGGCCATGAAGGGGATCTGGGTGCCGCCGATGTAGAAGACGATCAGCCAGAGCACGCCGAGCAGGCCGACCGTGATGAACGTCGGAGCCACCCACCGGCCGCTGCCAGGGCTCTTGACCTTCTTCGGCTTCGTCTCCGCCGCGGCCTGATGCTTCTTCTTGGTCTCGGCGGTTTTGCGGGTTCTGGACTCGGGCACGCTCATTACTCCTTGGGTCTTGACCAGCTAGCGTAGTTCACTCCGCCGGCGACTCGGTGGGCTCGAGCGCGATCGCAAATCTGATCGTGTCCAAGAGTGCAGCGATCTGGGGTGCGGATGGCGTTTTGCTCGGGTTCGTCGGCTTCGCTCGGGCTACAGATCGAGCAAGACCGACAAACCCGAGCAAGAATCAACGGCGTCGCAGGAAGTCAACGGCGGCAAGAGTAGGGAGCAGATGGCCGAGGGCGGGCTGACACGGGTATGGCAGCGCATCCGGCGCGTCCTGCTCCGGGCGCGCTCAGCCCAGCGACGCCGGGCGAGTCAGCGGACCTGGCCCGCTCGGTTGGCCACCGCGGCCGTCCTACTGGTCACCGGGCTGCTGGTCGTCGTCAGTGCGACGCATGCCCGCGGCATTGATCTGCGACCCGGCCGGAACACCGACCTGGTCAGTCTGGTGCAGTCGGAATCGCACCGGAACACGCAACTGACCGAGGACGTCACTCGACTGCGCGCCGAGGTCGACCGCTTGGCGGCCACCGAGGGCAGCGCGGACAGCGGCCTCGCCGAGGACCTGGCGGAGAAGTCCGACCTGATCGGACTGACCCCGGTCACCGGCCCGGCGGTGACGGTCACCCTGACCGACGCGCCTGCCTCGGTCGCCGGTGACGGGGTCGACCAGGACCTGCTGGTGGTCCACCAGCAAGACATCCAGGCGGTGGCCAACGAGTTGTGGCGTGGCGGTGCGGAAGCGATGACGATCCAGGGCCAGCGCGTGATCGCCACGACGGGCATCAAGTGCGTCGGCAACACGGTGGTGCTGCACGGGGTGCCGTACGCGCCGCCGTACCGGATCAGTGCGATCGGAAATCCACGGAAGCTGCAGGCAGCCTTGGAGAGTTCGGAGTACGTCACGATCTACCGCCAGTACGTCGAGGCGTTCCACCTCGGTTATGAGGTCACCGAATCGTCCCGGTCGACCTTTCCCGGATACCAGGGCTCGGTCGATCTTCAGCACGCCACCGCACTGGAGAGCCCCCGCTGATCTCCGATCGGGTGTTCTTCCGACGTTGCGGTAGCTGCATCCACCGCGAAGCCGAACGGAGTCGCCACCGACGGTAAAGCGCGGGAGAATGGGCGGCATGCCGCGCGTGAAGATCCTCGTCGTCGACAACTACGACTCGTTCGTCTACAACCTCGTCCAGTATCTGGCGCAGATCGGCGCGGAGGTCGAGGTCTGGCGCAATGACGATCCGCGGTTCGCCGACGACTCCTTCACCGATGGCTTCGACGGGATCCTGCTTTCACCCGGACCCGGCACGCCCGAAGAAGCCGGGGTTTGCATCGATGTGGTGCACCGCAAGGGTGGTGTGGTGCCGATCTTCGGGGTCTGCCTCGGACTACAGTCGATCGGGGTCGCCTACGGCGGGGTCGTCGACCGGGCACCGGAGCTGCTGCACGGGAAGACCTCAGCGGTGCATCACGAGGGTGCGGGTGTGCTGGCCGGGCTGCCGAGCCCGTTCACCGCCACCCGCTATCACTCGTTGGCCATCGAACCCGACTCGTTCCCGGCCGAACTCGAGGTGACCGCGACGACGACCAGCGGCGTGATCATGGCGGTCCGCCATCGGAAGCTGCCGGTCGAGGCGGTGCAGTTCCACCCCGAGTCGGTGCTGACCGAAGGCGGCTATCAGATGCTGGCCAACTGGCTGGCCGTCTGCGGTGACGCCGAGGCACCGGGACGGGCCCGTGACTTCGCCCCGCTGATGAGCGTCCACTGAGCTGACTGACGACAACACAACACGTCACCGCACGCCGCGCGGCCGGAACTGCACGCTGATCCGAGGTCCGACCGGACAAGCCGTCTTGGGCACCGCATGCTCCCAGGTGCGCTGGCAGGAGCCGCCCATCACGATCAGATCGCCATGGCCGAGTCGGTGCCGGATCGTGGCTCCACCACCGCGCGGTCGGAGCAGGAACTCCCGGGCCGAACCCAAGGACACGATGGCCACCATGGTGTCCTCGATCCGCCCGCGGCCGATCGTGTCCCCGTGCCAGGCGACCGAGTCGCGACCATCGCGATACAGACACATCCCTGCGGTCATGAACGGCTCCCCGAGTTCGGGCGCATAGTGCTGATTGAGTGCCCGCAAGGCGTCATCCAGCATCCGGTGGGGGAGGGACTCGCCCTCGCCGTAGTAGCGGAGCAGCCGTGGCACGTCGACCACCCGTTCGTACATCTGGCGTCGCTCCGCCTGCCAGTCGATACCGAGCAGCTGGTCATAGACCTCATCGGCGCAGCCGAGCCAACCCGGCAGCAGATCGACCCAGGCGCCCCGGCCCAGCTCGTGCCGGTCCACGAGGTCGCTCAGCGGTCCCAGACCGGGCTTCGCATCGAGGTCGAACAGCGATCCTTGCAACGCGGCCACCGTAGACATGGCACGAGCGTACCAGTATTCGGCGTCATGTTCTATTTATGACCAAGAATTTACCCGCCGGGCGTCTCTTCGTTCGGGGGTGGCGGGATGGGAGTGTCCGATGGCGTTTGGGTTGGAGTCGGGGTTGGGGTCGGTGTGGGCTTCGGTGCGACCGCGACGGTCGCGGAGATCGTCTCGCCGCGGGTGAGCTGGGTGTTGGCCTCCGGATCCTGGTCGACCACCAGACCGGGTGGCTGCTGATCGGTCTCGATCTCGGTGAACTTGACCTTGAAGCCGGCCGCCTTGGCATCGCTGGTGGCGCGTTCCTTGGTGACACCGACCAGATTCGGCACCGTCGACAGACCGGTGGCGTACGTGATGGTCACCTTCGTCGACAGCGGCGCCGTGGCGCCCTCCTTGGGGCTCACCGACAGCACCTCGCCGGCCTGCGCAGTGCTGGGCTCCGAACTCGCCTCTTTGGGTACGACATTGCTGAATCCGGCATCGTCGAGCTTGTCCGCGGCCTCATCCTTGTCGCTGCCCACGAGCCCGCTCGGGATGGTCCCGGTTTTCGGTCCCTGGTCCACCGTGATGGTCACCGTGCTGCCGACCTCGGCCTGTGCGTCGGGAGTGGGATCCTGGTCGGTGACTTGACCCTGCGTGCTGGCGGAGCCGTTCACCTCGCGGACCTTGGTCTTCAGCCCGACCTCGTTCAACCGGGCGATGGCCTGCTCCTGGGTGTAGGTCACCACATTCGGCACCGCGACCATGATCGGCTCGGCCGGCCGACTGGCCCAGCGCCACACGCCCCAGCCCACACCCGCCAGCAGCAGGATTCCGAGGACGACCAGCAGTGCGATCAGACCGCCCCGCTTCTTCGGCTCCTCTTCATCGTCGGCGGGATCCGGCATCGTGTTCACCGGCTGCGGCGATGGCACTGGTGTCACGACTCTGGTCGGGATCTCCGACTCGGCGATCGGCCGGGGCACCACAGCGGTGGCCTGCTGCCCGGTCAACACCCGGGAGATGTCGTTCTTGAACTCCCGGGCCGACTGATAGCGATCATCGGGATCCTTCGCCAGCGCCTTCAAGGTGATGGCATCGATGTCCGGGGTGATCTCCGGGTCGAGCTGGCTCGGCGGCACCGGGGCCTCGCGGACGTGCTGATAGGCGACGGCGACCGGCGAGTCACCCACGAACGGGGGACGGCTGACCAACAACTCGTACAGCAGACAGCCGGCCGAATAGATGTCGGAGCGAGCGTCCACCGTTTCGCCGCGGGCCTGCTCCGGCGACAGATACTGCGCCGTGCCGATCACCGCCGCGGTCTGCGTCATGGTTGCCGAGGTGTCGGCAACCGCCCGCGCGATGCCGAAGTCCATCACCTTGACCTGGCCGTTCGGCGTCAGCATCACGTTCGCGGGCTTGATGTCGCGGTGCACGATGCCGGCCTTGTGGCTGTACGACAGTGCATCCAGCACCCCGATGGTGATCTCCAGCGCACGCTCGGGGAGCAGCTTGCGGCCGTCACGGAGGATCTCGCGCAGCGTCTGGCCTTCGACCAGTTCCATCACGATGTACGGGATGGAGGTGCCGGTCTGCGGGTCGGTCTCCTCACCGGTGTCGTAGACGGCCACGATGGTCGGATGGTTCAGACCGGCAGCAGATTGTGCCTCGCGGCGGAACCGGGCCTGGAAGGTCGGGTCGTTGGCCAGGTCGGCACGCAACTCCTTGACTGCCACAGGTCGCCCCAGGCGGAGGTCGAGAGCGCGATGGACTTCAGCCATCCCGCCCCGCCCGAGCCGTTCACCCAGCTCGTAGCGCCCTCCGACCAGCTTGGGCTGGGTCGTCATCCGGTGCATCCTTTCTCTCTCCCTGCAGTGCACCATCTCACTGCCGAGCACTCTGTCACTGCCGAGTACCCCGTCACTGCAGGGCCGCCTGCATGGTCGATCGTGCGATTGGTGCGGCTACCCGACCCCCGGCGATGTCTTCTCGGGGTATGTCGGCGTCCTCCACGATCACCGCGACCGCCACCTTGGGGTCGTCGACCGGGGCGAAGGAGGTGAACCAGGCAAACGGCTTGCGCTTCGGGTCGGACTGGGCCGTACCTGTCTTGCCGCCCACGTCGACGCCGGAGATCTGCGCCGAGGAACCGGTGCCCTCGGCGACGACGATCCGCATCATCTCCTGCAACTTCTTGGCGTTCGCCGCCGACATCGCCTGGCTCAGCTTGGTCGGCTTGGTGGTCGAGAGGGGTTTCAGGTCCGGGCCCTGCACCATGGAGACCACGTACGGGTCCATCACCGCGCCGTCGTTGGCGATGCCCGCGGTCACCATTGCCATCTGCAGCGGGCTGGCCGCAACGTCGTACTGCCCGATCGAGGCCAACGCCAGCTGTGCTTGATCCATGTCGTCGGGGAACTGGCTCGCCACCCCGTTGAGGTCGTTGAGATGGCGAGCGTTGAAGCCGAACTTCTGCGCCTGGTCGCGGAGCTTGTCCTGCCCGACCTTGAGCCCGACATTGGCGAATGCGGTGTTGCACGAGACCCGCAGGGCGTTGGACAAGGTGGTTTGCGAGCCGCCGCAGTTGGTCGAGTTCGGCAGATAGGTCTGGGTGTTCGGCAGCTTCAACCGATTCGGCGAGTCCACCTTGGAATCCGGTGTCATGCCGTCTTCCAGCGCGGCCGCCGCGGTGACCAGCTTGAAGGTCGAACCGGGCGGATAGATTTCCCGAGCGGCTCGGTTGGACAGCGGGCTGGTCTTGTCCTTGGCGAGTCCGGTCCATGCCTTGTTGGCCGCCTCGATGTCGTGGCTGGCGATCTCGTTCGGGTTGTAGCTCGGGCTGGTCACCATCGCCAGGACCGCCCCGGTCTTGGGATCCAGCGCGACGACAGCGCCCTTCTGGTTGCCCAGCGCCTTGGTAGCGGCTTTTTGCACCCGTGGCACGATCGTGGTCTGAACGCTGGCGCCCTTGGTGGCGGTATTGGTCGCCAGGTCGACCAGGCGTCGTACGAAGAGGGCATCGTCGGTGCCGGCCAGCTCGGTGTTGTAGGAGTTCTCCAGCCCGGTTCGGGCGTGGTCGTAGGAGTAGTAGCCGGTCACCACGGCATAGAGGTCATCGTCGGGATAGACCCGCTGGAAGCGGAAGCGGTCGTCGGATTCCTTGGTCTCGACCATCGGCACCTTGCCCGTGGCCAGGATCGCGCCGCGGTCCTGGGCGAACTCCGCGTCACGGGTACGCCGGTTCTGCCCGCTCGCGTCCAGGGACGCCTCACGGAACAGTACCGAGTACGTGACATTGCCCAGCAGCAGCGCGAACATGATCAAGGCGAAGAACGCCACCCGGCGGATCGGCTTGTTCATAGCGGCCTCGCGATCAGTTGGGTCGTCTCGTCGGAGGAGTCGATCTCGATGGCGGTGGCGATCGGCTTGCGGGCGTGGTGGGAGATGACCATCAACAAGCCGATGATGATCCAGTTGCTGATCAGCGACGAGCCGCCTTGGGACAGGAACGGGGTGGTCAGACCAGTCAGCGGCAGCAGTCGGGTGACGCCGCCGATGATCGTGAAGACCTGCAGCGCGAGACCGAAGGCAAGACCGGCGGCGAGCAGCTTGCCGAACGGATCGCGGCACTGCAGTGCCGTGCGCAGCCCGCGGAACACGATCAATCCGTAGATCACGATGACCGCCATCAGACCGGTCGCGCCGAGTTCCTCGCCGAGAGCGGCCGCGATGAAGTCGGACCGGGCGAGCGGGGTCAACCCAGGGCGGCCCTCACCCAGCCCACGGCCGAGGAGACCGCCCCAGGCCATGCCGAATTGTGCGTTCACCACCTGGTAGTAACGCTCGTAGTCGCCGAAAGGATCCAACCAGGCACCGACCCGGATCTTCACGTGGTCGAACATCAAGAAGGCGACGTACGCCCCGGCGAGGAACAGCGAGCCGCCCAGCACGACCCAGCCGCCGCGTTCGGTGGCGACGTAGAGCATCATCACGAACATCCCGAAGAACAGCAGCGAGGTGCCCAGATCGCGCTGCGAGACGAGGATCAGCAGGCTGATCGCCCAGATGCACAGGATCGGCCCGAGATCGCGGGCGCGCGGGAGATCCAGGCCGAGCACCCGCCAGCCGGCCAGGGCCAGCACATCGCGCTTTTCCACCAGGTATGAGGCGAAGGCGATGGCCAGCACCACTTTCGCCGCCTCGGCGGGCTGGAAGCTGTACGGCCCCACCTGGATCCAGATCTGTGCGCCGAACTTCTCGGTCCCGAGCCCGGGCATCAGGGGCAGCAACAACAGGATCAGGCCCAGCAGACCGAGGGTGTAGGTGTAGCCCTGCAGTGGGCGGTGGTCGCGGATCACCACCGCGACCAGGACGAACATGATCACCCCGAGCGCGGTCCAGATCAGCTGCGTCCGGGCACCGTCCAAGGGCGGATTGTTGATCAGGTCGATCCGGTGGATCATCGCGATGCCGAGTCCGTTGAGCAGCACCACACACGGCAGCAGCACCGGATCGGCGTACGGGATCCGCCAGCGCACCGCGAGATGCGCGGCGACCACCAGGATGACCGAGACCACGGCGAGGACCGGGAAACGGGCGGACAGCTCCCCGCTGACATTGAGATCGACCTGCGCGTACGCGCCGAGCGTCAGCAGCAGGGCGAACAACAACAAGAACAGCTCCGCACCGCGGCGCTTCTTGGGCACGACGACCATCGCAGCACTGCTCATGATCAGCAGCCCTGCGGCGTCGCTGGGCCGGCGGCGGTCCCCGTGGGGGACGGGCTCGTCGCACTCGTGGTCGGCACCTTGGGACCGATGATGGTTCGTGTCGGGCTGGGGCTGACCGACTTCGGGCTGCCGGTCGGGGTTGGGCTGGGTGTCGGGGTGAGTGGTGGCCGGGAGCAGCGCGCCGCCTCCCGTTTGAGCTGGTCGACGGTGGCGCGGGCGGCGTCGAGGTCGGCCACCTCGATGCCGGCGATCACTTGTGCCTGGTAGTACCCGGGCAGGCTGGCAACCGGGAGGTCCTGGATCTCGTAGACCTCGGAGAGCGGGAGGCCGGGAATACCGTCGGGCAGACCCTGGAAGATGGCGACCTGGGCATTGTCGGCGCCGACGAAATACTGCGTCCGGGTCCAGGCGTAGCCGGCGCCGAGTCCGGCCGCGGTGACCAGCAGCACCGCCAGGCCGACCAGCAGGGTACGCAGACCCCGGCGCTTGGCCGGTGCGCGCGGGGCATAGCGGGACTCGTCGTCGGCGGTCGGTTCGGCCCCGGGGACGGTCGCGGCCAGGACGGCGGTGCTGTGATCCGGGTAGAGCTCGTCGTCGTCCGCGTCGTCGAGACCGAGCAGACCGGCCCCGAAATGGGTACGCCGGGGTGCTGCCGGAATGTCGCGCTCAGCGGCGGCGCCCAAGGTCACCGCCGTCCCGGCTGCCGTCTCCTCGGCAGGGGCCGGACCAGCCACTGCCTCAGCGAGGATGACAGTGATGTTGTCGATCCCACCGCCGGCCAGCGCGGCGTCGACCAGTTCCGATACGGCCTGATCGAGATCCGGAATGGCCATCAGGGCGGCGATCTCGTCGTCGTCGACCATGCCAGACAGCCCGTCGCTGCAGAACAGCAGCCGATCCCCGGCCTGCAGCGGCACCGTGGTCAGGTCGGGGTCGTTGGCCGGCTGACCGTTGAGCACCTTGAGCAGCAGCGATCGGTGCGGGTGGTAGGCGGCCTCGGCGGGGGTGATCTTGCCGTCGTCGACCAGCGACTGCACCCAGCTGTGGTCGTGGGACAGCTGATCCAGGAATCCGTCGTGCAGCAGGTAGGCCCGGCTGTCTCCGATGTGGGCCAGCGCCAGCTGGGATCCGTCGAAGATGGCGCCGGTGACGGTCGTGCCCATGCCTTCGAGGGTGTAGTCGGCGGCGACCTGGTCGGCGATCCGCTCGTTGGCTTCGGCGAGGGCGGTCTCCAGCCGGCCGAGCAGCGGGTTGCGACCGACCGGGCCGGGCACCGGGATCGCCGGCTGCTCCGCGGTCTCCTCGCCGATGGGGACGATGATGGTCTGCTCGACCTGGTCGACGGTTTCCGGCTCGGCCCGCTCCTCAGGCGTCACCGCGGGAACGGGGTCGGGTGTCAGCAACTCCGGCGTATCGAGCTGCTTGATCACGTCGATGGCGACCGCCGATGCCAGGTCGCCGGCCGCCGCGCCGCCCATCCCGTCGGCGACCACGAGCAGCTGCGGGCTCGCGTACCCGGAGTCCTGGTTGTTCTTGCGGACCAGACCGACCACGGACTGGGCCACGACGCGGAGGTGCAGGGTCACCTGCTCATACCTCCAGCTTCAAGACTGTCTTGCCGATCCGGATGGTGTCGATCAGGGAAACGCTGGTCGGCGCGGTGATCCGCTGACCGTTGACGTAGGTGCCGTTGGTGGAGCCGAGATCCTCCACGTACGGGCCCGCGTCGGCGGCCACCAGCCGGGCGTGCCGGGTGGAGACGTAGTCGTCGTCGAGGATCAACTGGCAGTCCGCGCCCCGGCCGATCAGCACCACGCCGCCGCTCAGGCTCGCGGTCATGCCTGTCTGCGGCCCCTGCACGATGGTGAGCTTGTGCGGCTCGCCCTTCTTGCCACGACGGGACTTCTTCGCGCGGGCGGGCTCCTCCAGCGGCTGCGGCTCGTCGACCGGTCCGGGCTGAGGGACCGTACGCCCGAACAGGTCGCTGCGGATGACCGAGACGACGGAGAGGATGAACAGCCACAGCAGCGCCAGGTACAAGACCTTGATCGCGGTGACGGCGAGTTCGGACATGGCCGCCTCCCTCAGCGCCCCGCGGGAGCGTGCACCAGCATCCGGGTGGAGCCGATCTCGATCCGGGTGCCTTCGACCAGCGGGGCTCGTTGCACCTTCTGACCGTTGACCGTGATGCCGTTGGTCGAGCCCAGGTCGATGATCTCGGCGGCCTCGGTGCTCGGGTGGACAGTCACCTCCGCGTGTAATCGGGAGATGCCGGGATCGTTGATGCGCAGATCCGCATCCGTGCCACGGCCGATCACGAAGCCGGGCGGGGTCAATGGGTGCCGCATGCCGTTGACCTCGAGGACCAACTGCTGGCGGGACCGGTCATAGCCATACGACTCCGGTGCGCTCTCCGCGGACCTGCCGGAGTGTGCCGACCGGGCGGAAAAGGCCGACGGGCCGGACTGTGCGGATCCGCTCGAGGCTGCCGAGCCCGCGGAATGCGCGGACGGAGCCGACCAGGGCGAGGGGGCCACGCTGCCATCCGCGCCGGCGCCCGACATCCCCGCAGCGCTTCCGGCTCCGCCGGCCGGTGATCCTCCGGACCGGGCCGAACTCGCCCGGCCTGCGTTCGTGCCGGCGACGGCCTCCGAGGAGACGGTGAACCGGCCGGTCGGGAGGGCCGACTGCTCGTCGAAGTGGATCCGGATGGGACCGTTGAACACGTATCCCATCTCCCGTGCGTGAGATTTCAGCTCACCGGCGAGTTCGGCGATCAGCGTCTTGGAGTACGGCGTCAGCTTGGCGTAGTCGTGCTCGGACAGCCCGACCACGAACTCGTTGGGGACCAGCCGCTTGTCCCGGGACATCAGCTTGGCCTCGGCGTCGAGTTCCTTCTGCAGCCGGGCAGCGATCTCGACCGGCTGCACATCGCCCTTGAAAGCGCGGGCGAAGACGCCGTTGACGGCGCTCTCGACCTTCTTCTCGAACTTGCCGAAGACACCCACGTCGTCCTCCTCCCTTGTGCATCGTCCGTGCTTCGCCGCGCCGCGATCACCCGTGCGACACGGTGGACCAGCCTAGATCGTATCCAGCAGAATTCAGGGAACCCGATCTGTGCCAGCAGGGCTGGGCACGGTTCGGTCACAACACCGTGGCCTGTTCCGACCGGTGGCAGGCTTCGAGGTCTCTGCCGGATAACGGGAAGCCCGGGTGGGCGGTGGGTGGCGGGCGGACTTGGCCGAGAACGATTCGATGGTCCTCGTGGGAGCGTGCTAGCCTTTCCCGGCGGTTGCCCCAGCGGGGTGGCTGACGCGCGAGTGGCGGAACGGCAGACGCGCTGGCTTCAGGTGCCAGTGTCCGCAAGGACGTGGGGGTTCAAATCCCCCCTCGCGCACAGCATGAAAACAGGCCCTCACCAGGGATTTCATGATTCAGGTGAGGGCCTGTTTCGTCGTCATGGGGCGAGATATGGGGCAAGCGCCCTGGTTCGCCCCATCGCGGGGGTTCAGGCTCCGGCGAGGCGGCCCGCGAACTGTTCGACGGCGTTCTTCTGCATCGTCGGGGTGACGTGGCTGTAGACGGGGTTTGTGGTGAGGTGCCCGTCTTCGATCGTGGCGTCGAGGATCGCGCCGAGCACGACGTGGGCCTTGTGGACGGTGTTTGCCGATAGCGGCCCACCTTTGTCCTGCTCGTCCTTGCGGCCGTGCTACTCCAGGTCGCGGTAGTGGCGGGCGATCTGGTACGACTGGATCGACCCGCGCCCGCGACGCCGGGTGCGCGGACGACGTGCATGGGCCTTCTGCGGCACGTCAGTACTGCCGTCCGCGCGTTCTGACGGTGTGGGCTGTGGCGCCATGATTCCGGCTCCTTTCCGCGGTGTCCGGTTACTCGGTGGGCTCGAAGCGGTCGAGGTAGTCGGCGGCGTCGAACACGCGCCCGGTTGGGTCGATCTGCACGCCGCGTTCTCGGATGAGCCGCTGACGTTCCTTGAGGCCGGCGAGTCGCTTGGCGTAGTCGTCGTGGCTGGCCTGGCTCGGGCTGCCGTGCTTCAGTGCGCTCTCGAAGTATTGGATGCGATTGAGGTTCTGCACCCACTCCTGCTGCCAGTAGGCCAGCAGGCCCTCGTTGGTGAGCACGAGTTCCCCGCGCGCCCACTTCTCGATCTCCTCGGGCAGATATGACTCCGGCACCCCGGTCAGCGCCGTCTGCTCATCCGGGGGCTTCAGGAGCGCCGCGGGGCTGGTGCGCAGCAGGTAGGCGATCACGGTGAGGTCGTCCACGTCCACACGGCGATCCCCGTTCTCCAGCTTGCTGATGCCCGAGGGCGACAGCTTCCGGCCCGCGGCACCGAGCGCGTCGGACATCGTGCGGAGGTCCATGCCGATCGCCTGACGAGCAGCGCGGATGTTCGCGGCGACGTGTGCATTGGTGATGCCGGGAGGGTTGCCCCTCACTCGCCCTGTTTCCATAGTGAGAACATACAGCGCGGTACTTGACAATGCAGCCTGGGCTTCTACCGTTGATTGCACCCTTCTTCTCTCGCGCGGCAACCGCGTAGGTCCAGAAGCTCTCGCCGTCGACCTTGAGCGCTGCCCAGGGGCGCCGGCTCAAGTTCGCCGGACAGCCGCGTGTTCCTGGTGGCTACGTCCTCACCCGAGTCTCTGGATGCCGGGTCACGCATGGTGTAAGGCATCGGTAAGGCTTGCTCGTTGCCGTGGCCAATGACCGGGCGTAGCGTCGCGATCAATGGGAGGAGACTTCGATGATCGTCGGCCGGTTCAAGATCCAGTGCCGACCCGACAGGGTCGATGAGTTGGCTGCGGCAATTGCCGCAGTTGAGGGCCCAAGTCGTAGGCTGCCAGGTGTTCTGCACTTCGACGTGGCACGCAGTATGACGGACCCTGATGCGTTCCTCGCCTTTGAGGTGTTCGAGGATCGCGACGCATTCGACCGCCAGAACGCCCAACCCGAGGTTGCCGAACTACTGCGCCTCGTCGACGCCGGTGCGACGATCGGCGGCTACGAGTGGTCTATGTGGGATGCATCGCCGGCATAGGCCCAAGTCGCCCGGCCGACGATCAATGGCCGTACAATTCCCGGCATCCCACGCCAGGAAGTGCGCTGCACGGGACCGAGTATGAGATCGCTGGCCGCGATGAGTTCCTCGGTGTCCTGATTGCAGCGACACCCTCGGGCGAAGTGCCGCCAAGGTGTCGCAAGGCGATCCTGCTGCCGCGCCAAGGCCGGTGTGGTGCCGCGGACATGTTCGATGAAGACCAACTGGCCGCCGGGTCGTAGCACTCGCGCTATCTCATGCAGAGCGAGTGGGGGACTGTCGACGCTGCAGAGCACCAGGGCCGATACGACGGTGTCGATCGAGTCGTCGGTGAACGGAAGGTACTCGGCAGCGCCGTCGAGCACTTGAACCTGAGTGATTCTCTGCTTCGACACAGCCCGACGTAGGCCAGCACGCATGGCCGCATCGGGTTGGATCAGGAACAACTCGTCGAGATCGGTGGGTAGTGGTCCTGGTTCAGTCCGGTCCCGCCGCCGATCTCGAGGGTCCGCCCGTACGCATGTCTGAGTTGTTGAGTGCGCAGTCGACGCAAGGTCGTCCGTTCGCCGAGCCACAGGACGGGCTCGTAGAGCGCAGCGAAGATCCGAGCCCATGCTGTGCTGCCGGTCCGCGCGGCCGACGACGACCTGGAATCCACGGACTTCAGAGTGTCACAGGTCTGTCGTGGTGGAGCAGACTCGGCTGGTCCGCGTCAGGCGAAAGGGCTCAACGCGCGTTGGCCTCTGCCAAGAGCGCGCTCGCCGACCGCACCATCGACTTGGCTTTGTCAGTTGTGATGAGGCTCGGAGAGTAGTGGGCAGCGTCCTTGTCCGCGAGGAGACTCCTGAGCTTGGTCGGTAGGGAACTGTCCCGCAAGGCAACTTCGCTCAGCAGGTCCACTGCTTGACGGTGGTCCTGACCTCGGCTCCATCTGCCGAGATTCAGGCCGCAGATCGCGTCAGCCGCAGCGATTCCAGCTAGGACGGCCAGGGCTGCTGCGACATGCGCCTCGCGGCGGTCCTCGGTCAAGACGAGTTCAGCCACCTCGAGGAAAGCTCGTGCCTGGTCACGTCGCGCACGAGCTTGCGCCGGTGTGCAGGTAACAGTGCGACCGGGATGGCGAGGGCTCATCGCACTCTCCGTAGGAGGTCGAGAAGCCGTTCACCGTGGATCCAGATCGCCTCGGCACGCCACGAGTCGACGAGAGGGTCGCCCTCTCGAGCCATCTGGCCCAATGTGCCTGCATCGAGATCGATGAGCTGCGCAGCGTTGCCGGTCCAAGCTCGGATGCGATCGTCGAGTTGGCTGAGTCGTTCCAGCCAGCTGTCTTCATCGAACTCGGCCCCAGATTCCGGTCGGACCAGCAGCACATCGATATCGCTTTCCGGACCTGCGGTTCCGCGTGCGAACGACCCGAACACACCAACGTGGCTCGGCTCAATGGTCCAACCGGCCACATCCCTGCGAATCCTGGTGACGATCTCGTCCCTGACCCTTGTCAGAGCCTCGATGTGCGGTGTTGCCACGTGATCGCGGTTGAGTCGATAGATGGGGTAGCGGGCTGGCGTTTCCACTAGCACCACTCCCTGCGTGACCAGCCGTGCCAGCACCTTGCGAACCCCTTCGTCGCTGCCGTGCCCGAGGCGCCGGTGAACCTCTGCGGCCGTACATCCGGCCGTTGTGGCCGCGAGCACTTGCAAGACTCCAGCATCGAGGGTCGGCGTGACTGCAGCGAGAGGGAAGGACAGATCCACAGAGCTATGATCCAACTATTATTGGTGTGAGTCAACTATAGTTGTTGCAGGTGATCTCGGCTCCACGGCACCTGGTCGAGTGGGAGTCCCGACGAGATCTGCTCGGGTCGGTCGGATCTGCGTTAGCAGCGGGAGTGTAGCGAGGGTGGCTGGTTCGCATGATGGTCGATCAGAAATAAGATTCACTGCTTGTCTGCTTCGGTCAATAGCGCGAATGCCGGGCGCACTGCCAGGAGAGAGCTAGATCTCGTCGTCCTCTTGATTGGATTGAGTGACGAAAAGTACGAAGGTGGCAGAGGAACTCGAATCCCATGGGGGATCCCCTACTCCGCGTCCAGCACGGTGGGGATTCGACGGATCCGCCACGAAGATCGAACTGATTCCTGATTTCGTGAAGTCTGATAAACTCGGTGTGAAGCCAGGTGGCACCTGCACCACAAAGCAATTGGGTTGAAATTTCTCGTCGGCGAAATGGGAAAGAAGATGCTCGATGTCTGGTGCGGGAGTTGATTGACTGTGTTGAGGTTCCAGAATCGGATTCTTCAGAGAGGCTTGATCGATCTGAACTTGGTTATCGAAGACTCGATCTATGGCCCGCTCCAAGGAGTCGATCTCCGAGTCCTCCATTCGGTGTACCGCAGGTAATACTTCCGCAACCTCGGTCTCGGCAAATCCAACCTCGCTATGTAATTCAATCATTCTGTATCCTTCCCTAATTGCGGAGTTGGGGAATCACTAGAAGGTGCGGGGGCACGCGAACTTCCCGCAGGTCAGAAAGAGACTCACGCGTGACTCGCTGATACGTGCGCGTGCGGGTAATTAGGTTGCTGGTAAGCCAGGCTGCCACAGCCAGTGATAGCCCACAGAGTGAAGCCAGGCGTAGTCGTTGAGGCTTATTCTGTGGTGCTGAAGAAGTAGAGCCCGATCGCGGCGGTGATTGTTGCAGTGAAGGTGTTGAGTGGGCGTCGGTAGTCGGTGTGTAGGGTTTTCCAGTTCTTGAGGTGGGCAATT
>JASGEZ010000087.1:0-31907 GCA_047605905.1 Microlunatus sp. | reverse complement strand
TTGACGACACTCTGGTCGACAAGACCAGCGCCTTCAAGCTGTGGGCCCGACAACTGGTTTCCGATCACGACCTCGGCCCGGACTCCTTGACCTGGCTAAACCAGACTGATCGTCGGCTGAAGCAACGGGCGCTCTTCTTCGCCGAGGTTGCTCACCAGTTCCCGCACCTTGGTAGCGCTCAGGCGCTTTGGGACACGTATGTCCGGATGATGCCCGATCTCGTCACGCCCTTTCCTGGAGTTCTCGAGGAGCTTGCCCGACTCCGCAGCTCGGGTGTTCGACTCGTAGTCGTGACCAACGGGGCGCACTGCGAATCAAGCCGGAAAGCTCCGAGCCACCGGGGTCGCAGACTTGGTCGATTCCTGGGTGATCTCCGAATCCGTTGGCGTGCGTAAACCCGACATCCAGATCTACCAGACCGCGCTAGACATGATCGGCTCGCCAGACCCACGGAAAGCGTGGATGGTGGGCGACGACCCAGATCTTGATATCGCTCCCGCAGCCCGTCTGGAGATGAAGACGATCTGGGTCAGCCACGAGCGCGAATGGTCCACGGATCATCCAGCACCAACCCGCACAGCAAGAACGCCGGGATTGGCACTCGCCGAACTTGCCAGGGAGTTCTAGGTCTACTTCTCGATCCGGTTGCCGTGCTCGTCCCAGTGTTCGGCGACCTTCTTGCTCGGCTGGACGCGCGGCGGTTCGCCGGGCATCTTCGGGTAGTCGGGCGGGAAGTTCAGTTCGCCGCCGGGCAGCGTCTCCCAGAGCTGCAGGAGCGGCTCGAGCGGATAGGACACCTCGTCCATGTCCGCCCACGGGTCGCCGTCGGACAGGTAGTCCGGGACGGTGGTCAGGTTGAAGTCCCGAGGGTCGCTGACCTCAGCCAGCTGCTCCCAGGTCATCGGGGTGCTGACCGGGGCACCAGGCCGGGGGCGCAGACTCCACGCGCTGGCGATGGTCCGGTCTCGGTTGTTCTGGTTGTAGTCGATGAAGATCCTCATGCCCCGCTCCTCCTTCCACCAGCTGGTGGTGACGCCGCCGTCCCGGCGCTCGAGTTCGCGGCCGAACCCGATGGCGGCGTGCCGGACATGCTCGAAGGTGTGGGTCGGCTGGATCCGTACGTAGATGTGGATGCCGCGATTGCCACTGGTCTTGGGATAGCCGCGCAGGCCGAGTTCGTCGAGCAGTTCGCGGGCCACGTCGGCCACCCGTTGGGCGTCGGCGAACGTGGTGCCCGGTTGCGGATCGAGATCCAGCCGGAGCTCGTCGGGATGATCGACGTCGGGTCGCCGCACCGGCCACGGATGGAAGGTCAGCGCACCCATCTGCGCGGCCCACACCAGGGCGGCCGGCTCGGTCGGACACAGCTCGGCGGCCGGACGACCGCTCGGAAAACGGACCGTGACACTCTCGACGAAGTCGGGAGCACCCTTGGGCAGTCGCTTCTGATAGAAGCCGTCGGCGTCGCGGTCCTGCGGCCCGACCGCCAGGCGCATCCCCTCCCGCCAGCCATCGGGCCACCGTTCCATCGCGGTCGGCCGCTCGCCCAGTGCGCGCATCAACGGCTCCCCCACGGTCGCGAAGTACTCACAGACCTGAAGCTTGGTGATCGCCGGCGTACGCTCGGTCGCCTCGTAGACGACCCGGTCCGGGCTGGTGACCCGCACCTCACGGTCCCCCGCCGTCACCATAGCCGCCGCGCTCTTCGCCATGGAACCCAACGCTAGTGCCGTGGATTGCGCCTGGCGAGCGCACCGGAGAGAGCAGTCGCGAAAGACGTCCAGCCGGCGTACACACCGAAAGCAGCAGCCTTTCCGCGTCCGGTGGGCGCGGCCCGGCGGGCAAGATCGGCCGACGATACCGTGAGCAGCGCGGACCACACTGTGGCGAGCGGCAGCCGGTGCAGCCGGAAGAACACCACGCTCCAACCGGCGTTGAGTCCCAGGTTGACCAACAGGGCTCGCCAGAAGTCCGCCGCGTCGATCTCGCGTCCGTCGTCCTCCAACTCGGCGATCGTCGCGGTGGCCGCCACCATGATGGCGGCGTACAACGACGTCCACACCAGCGGGAAAGCGGCCGGGGGCGGCTGCCAGGAGGGCTTCCGGAGCCGGCGATACCAACCGGAGTCGGGTGCTGTCGCGACCGAGCCGACCACCGCGCAGGCCGTGACGGCCGCACCGACTTTGGCCAGGGTGTGACTCCATCGCTTCGGGTCCGTCCCGGTCAGCGCGCGCCGTACCGCTTCGTCGTAGCCGAGCAGCCCGCCGGCCGGGTCGCCGAGAAGCCGGTCGGCGTCGTCCTCCCGCCGCACCGCCTCGTGGATCAGGCTGCCGACCAGCGGCTTCGCGACCCCGGCCGCCACCGGCGTGACCAAGCCGACCCAGTGCGAGGCGAGCCACGGCGTCAGCACCGGGACCGTCGCCACCAGCCGAGGGGCCAGACCGGCGACCCGGGCATACCGCTGCATCATCTCCGCGTAGGTGAGCACCTCGTCCATACCGATGTCGATCGTCCGGTTGATCTCCGGCGGCAGTTCAGCCGCCCGGACCAGGTAGTGGACGGCATCGTCGAGGGCGATCGGCTGGATCCGGTTCTGCAGCCACTTCGGGCCGACCATCACCGGCAGCCGCTCGGTGAGATGGCGGAGCATCGCGAAGGACGCCGAACCGGCACCGAGCACGACACCCGCCTGCAGCACCGCGGTGGGTACGCCGGAGTCCAGCAGGATCTCCCCCACCTCCACGCGGGACGCCAGATGCGGTGAGAGTTCTCCGTCGGGATGGAGCCCGCCGAGATAGACCAATCTCCCGGCGCCGGCCGCGCTCGCCGCATCCGCGAAGCCGCGAGCCAACCGGCGGTCCCGTTCGACGAAGTCGCCGTCGGCACTCATCGAATGCAGCAGGTAGTACCCGACGTCGACCTCATCGAGCGCTCGACGCAGCACATCGGGATCGGCGGCGTCGCCTTCGATGACCTCGACCCGACCGCGCCAGGCGCTGTCGAGTCTTCCGGGACTGCGGGACAACACGCGGACCCGCCATCCTGCGTCCAGCAGCGCCGGGACGAGCCGGGATCCGATCGCACCGGTGGCACCGGTGACCAGAGCCGTACGGGACATCTGTTCAACCTCCTGAGTTGAGGACCGGGCCGAGCAGCAGGAGCATGCCCAACGACCAGGTCAGATGAATAGTGATGGGGCCGACCACACCCCCGGTGACGCGCCGCTGAACCGCGGTCAGTAAACCCAGGCAGACGGCCGCGAAGGTGAGCAGCGGTACGCCGGAGAAGAAGGTCGACGCCGCATAGAGCACCGTGGAGCCCAGCACGCCGACGCGTTGCGGGAGGGCGGCGAAGACGGCGCCCCGGAAGAACAGCTCCTCGGCGATGCCACTGACGATGGTGACGACGGCGACGAGCCAGAGCGATCCGTGCCGGGCATGGTCGAGCAGGTCGTCGACGGGTGCCCGAAGCAGCGGGATCCGAGCGATCACGAACGCCCCGAGCAGGAACACCGCCAGCAGCATCACGCCGACGATGAATCCCTGGACGATTCCGCGGCTCGGGGTCCCGGTCCGGGTTTGCGCCCACCCCAGGTGCAGCGGCCCAGATGCGAATGCGCCCGTAATCCACAGAGCTGCCACCCCGAGAGTCGCCGGATAGAAGAGCGGGTCGCCGGGCGGGACGGCCAGCATCAAGCCCGACCCGACCGTGCCCAGGACGAGAGTCGCGGCGACGACGAGGCGCCGGCGGTAGGTCGACTCAGCCATCGCCTCTCCTCAGTTGGCGAACAGCCTGATAGCGAGCGAGGGCTTCGTGGCGTTCCGCGGCATGATCGACGATGCGCTCCGGATAGCCACGAGCGTATCCATCAGCGTGTTTCCATGGCTCGTGGACGGCGGCTCCCGACAGATGCTGCAGCTCGGGGATCCAGCGGCGTACGTCGTTGCCGTCCGGGTCGAACTTCAGTCCCTGGAGCACCGGGTTGAACACCCGGAAGTACGGTGTGGCATCGGTGCCCGTACCGGCGACCCACTGCCAGCCGTGCGTGTTCGACGCAAGGTCGCCGTCGACGAGATGGTCCAGGAACCAGCGAGCACCGATCGGCCACCAGACATGCAGGTCCTTGGTAAGGAAGCTGGCAGTCACCATCCGGACCCGGTTGTGCATCCAGCCAACCGCGAGCAGCTGCCGCATGCCGGCGTCCACGAAGGGATAGCCGGTCCGTCCCTGCTGCCAGGCGTCGATCAGCGCCGGGTCCTCGTCGTACGCCATTCCCGCCAGACCATTGCGCAGATCCGCGTCCAGGCTCCCCGGATGGTGATGCAACACGTCGGCGTAGAACTCGCGCCAGGCCAGCTCGGTGATCCACCGTTCCGCGCCGGCGCCGTGATGGTCCGCCAGGTCGGCCAGCAGTGTCCGCGGGTGCAGCACGCCGAGCTTCAGGTACGGCGACAGCTGCGAGGTGCCATTCAGATCGGGCCGGTCGCGCTGCGCTGCGTAACCCGGTAGATCGTCGCTGAGGAACGTCCGCCACCGGGCCAGCGCGGCCTCCTCCCCCGCCGGCGGCAGCTCGGGAAGCCCGTCCTGGGCCACGGCGCGTTCGAGCAGGGCCCAAGTCTCGGCCCGGTCCGTGGCCTCGGCCAGCTGGAGTGTGGGCGGCTCCTCGGCCGGAGCGCGCCAGCCGTGGTCGCGCCAGGCCCGTGCGAACGGCGTGAACACCGCGAACGGGTCACCGGTCTTGTTCAGCACCCGGCCGGGCGTCACCGCGTACGGGCTTCCGGTCTCGACCCAGTCCACGCCGATCTCCGCCAGCGCTGCGCGAACCCGAGCGTCCCGCGCCGCGCCGAAGGGTGTGGTCTCCGTGCTCACATGGACCGACACCGCGTCCAGCTCCTGCGCAAACTTGGGAAGAACATCCACCGGATTGCCGTGCAGCAGGGTGAGCCGGCCCTGGTAGCTGTCGCGCAGCGCCAGCAGATTGGCCGCCAGCCACGCCTGCCGAACAGGGCCGGCACCGTCGAAGATGGCCGGGTCCAGAACGAAGCAGACGGCGATCCGACCGCCGTCAGCCCGCTCGTACGCCGCCGCCAGCAAGGGCAGATCGGCCCGGCGAAGGTCGCGACGAAGCCAGGCGATCGCAGCTGCACCGGCGGGGATGTGCCCTCACCTCAGTTCGACGTTGGTCTGATCACGACGGATCTGTTCACGGGTCTTTCGGGCTGGTTCCTTCTGAACGGTAGTCAGCGATTCCCGGTAGGCAAGCCTGGCCGCTATGGTTTCGCTGTGGGCACCTTCATGACGATCGTTCGGATCCGCTGCCGGTAACGGCGCGGATCACCTACTCACACTCGCATTCGCGCCGCCACTCGGCATCCGCCGGGCGGCGCACGGCGCAGTAATCGTTTCGAGCGGCGCTGGGCCGAGGCCGTGCTCGTCACCCAATGGGAAGTGGCCCGCAAGCGAGCAGGCGTCGGCGGAGCGACGCAGCTGACCGCGCAATGGTGGCCCTGGTACGACTTCGCGCTCGATCGGCGCATCGCCTCCACGGCCTTCCGGCCACGACCGTCCGTCGATGCGGGACTGCTGCTCGTTCATCGCCGGGCTGTGCCATTGATCCCCCAGGACAAGCAGCGGAGCTATCAAGACTGGGTGGCGCGTGTCTTCGGTAGTCGCGGTCGCGGCATCGTGGAGATCCTGCGCCGCAACGGCGTACCTCGTCGGGTCGCTGCCGAGATCGCCCGCAGCGGACGGAACCGTCCGGCGGCGCTGGCTCGCGATCTCGGTGCGGAGGACTGGGCAACCGCGTACGAGTCAGCCCAGCCGACCCCGAGGAACACCCGTCGACACGGCAGTGTTGAGTGAGTCGCAAGCAGAGGAGGAACCATGACAGACAGCAAGCAGACAGCTCCCGGGTCGACCAGCCCGGCGAGCATGGTCGGCAAGATCATCAAGTCCGAGGAGGAGTGGCGCGCGCAGCTGACTCCGTTCGAGTACAAGGTGCTGCGCGAGGCCGGCACCGAGCGCGCCTTCACCGGGGAGTACACCGACACCACCACCGAGGGCGTCTATCGCTGTCGGGCGTGTGGCACCGAGCTGTTCCGCAGCGACACGAAGTTCTCCTCGCACTGCGGCTGGCCGTCGTTCTTCGCGCCGCTGGCCGAGGACCGGGTCCGCTACATCGAGGACGACAGTCACTTCATGAAACGGATCGAAGTGCGATGCGGAGCCTGCGACTCCCACCTGGGACATGTCTTCGAGGGCGAGGGCTACGACACACCGACGGATCTGCGGTACTGCATCAACTCGGTCTCCTTGACGCTCGAACCGAAGGGCTGAGGCAGGGGCTCCGTGGTCACAACGCAACCGATCTGGCACTGAACTATTCCGTGGAGGTGTAGCCGTCAGTAGTGGCAGGCTGGCCGGGTGCCCACCGCTGATGACTATCTCGCTGCCTACGATGCCCAGCTCCGGATCGAGGCGGCCAGTGCTTTGACCGTCGAGCGGCTGGGGCCGCTCCACCTGGCCACCTATCCGAACGGTCGAGGCTGGATCACCTACACCAGTCTCGAAGGTGCCGATGCGGCGACGATCCGTGGCTGGGTAACGGCTGCTCTGGACCACTTCCGCCGGAACCACGAGATCCGCCGAGTCGAATGGAAGACCCGGGGCCACGATGTCGCGCCGGGTCTGCACGAAGCGCTGGTCGACCACGGATTCGTGCCAGGTGGGACCGAGTCGATCATGATCGGCGAGGCGCGGCTGCTGGCCGTCGATGCCCCACTGCCGGAGGGGGTGACGCAACGGATCGTCACCAGCGAGTCCGACGTACGCGCCATGTGCGAGATGGAGAGCATCGCCTTCGAGGAAGACCTGGTCGACGAGATGACACCGGCGCTGCTGCACCGGCTCAGTCTGGATGACGGGATGGAGCTCTGGGTGGCCGAGGCGGACGGCCAGATCGTCTCAGCCGGACGTCTCGAACCGGTCGCCGGCACCGACTTCGCCGGGATCTGGGGCGGTGCGACCCTGCAGCAGTGGCGGCATCGAGGCATCTATCGCGCCCTGACGGCAGCCCGGGCGCGGTCAGCGCTGAATCGGGGCAAGACCCTGATCCAAAGTGACTCGACGGAGTTCTCCAGGCCGATCCTGGAGCGGTCCGGCCTGGTCAAGGTCTCCACCACGACGGCGTACGAATGGCACCGCCGTGCGCTCCGCTAGGCGGTTGAGGTACTGCCACTCCACAGGGACGAAATTGGTAAGGCCCAGACTCCATCAACAAGCTGAAACGTGGTATCGCCCCGGTGCAAGACGATCGCGGCAAGCAGTCGCCCACCGAGCTGCTCTCGCAACCAGACCAAGTGCCGGGCATCGGCAGCCCGGGGGCGGACACCAGCCTTGACCTCGATCGCGACCATGCCGTGCTCCAGCTCGATCAACAGATCGATCTCATGCTCGCCGCCCTTGGTCCGCACATGGTGGAGCACGGCTCCGGCACGGTCGCATTCGGGACGTAGTTGGGCCGCGACGAAAGACTCCAGATAGCGCCCGGTCAGGATCGGATCTCGCTTCAACTCAGCCGGACCGACGCGGGCCAGCGCCAAAGCGAGAGCCGCGTCGATGTACTGGAGCTTCGGATAGGTGGTGATCCGTTTGATTCGATTGCTCTCCCAGGCCGGAAGGTCGGCGCGAATGTGGGTGCGCTGCAGCATCTGCCTGTAGGACGCGAGCGTCGCCCGGTTGATATCGGCCGCTCGCCACAAGTGCTCATCGGGCACTGCCTGCGACTCCAACTCGGCGAGGACACGCAACAAGCGGGTCACACGAACCGGGTCACGACGGTTCTCGATGTCACGCTCAGCTATCGTCAGCGCGTACGACCGGAGCCAATCCGCGCTTGATCGCGCCGGTGCGGCAGGGAATCCGGTGACGGTGAGTTCACCGACCTCCGTCCCGAGCCAGCCTCGGCCCGGCACCGTCAACTCCCCGGCCAACAGCCGATCCAACCACAGTGGTCCGGCTCCCCGACCGACCAGTTCGCGCCGGCTCATGGGACGCAAGGTGATGTGTGTGCCTCGGCCAGTGAGTGGGTAGGTCGGTCCGTAAGCGGCCGGTTCGACCGAGCCAGTCAGGATGAACGACCCGGGACTCGGGTCGTCGTCGACGATCGCCTTGATCGCCCACAGCAACTCGGTGCCGGCCAGTTGCCACTCATCCACCAGGACCGGGCGGTCTGCGCCTGCCAAGACCTGATGTGGGTCCGATTCCACCAGGTCGAGATCACGGGGGAACCTGAACTCCGACTTGGCCCGACGCGAAGCGGTGGTCGTCTTGCCGGTCGCCCGAGCACCGTCCAGCAGAACGACCGAGGACGTCTCGAGCCGGTCGTCCAGCAACTGATCAATGACCCGCGGCAGGTACGCCATACGGCGAGAGTAGCGGTTTTGTCGGGATAAGAGTAACGGTTTTGTCAGCCCTCTAGTAGCGGTTTCGTCACCAGTAGCCGAGGATCTCCGCGAGCTCGAGCCGACGACCCGTGTAGAACGGGACTTCCTCACGGGTGTGACGACGGGCCGCGGCCGCCCGCAGATCACGCATCAAATCCACGATCCGGTGCAGTTCGTCGGCCTCGAACGCCAGCATCCACTCGTAGTCGCCGAGCGCGAACGACGACACCGTGTTGGCGCGCACGTCCGGATAGGGCCGAGCCATCATGCCGTGCTCGGCGAGCATCGCGCGGCGCTCCGCGTCGGGTAGCAGATACCACTCGTAGGAGCGGACGAACGGATAGACGCAGACATGCGCCCGCGGGTTCTCGTCCTCCATGAACGCAGGCACATGGCCCTTGTTGAACTCGGCGGGTCGGTGCAGGGCGAGCTGGGACCAGACCGGCGCCAGGCTGTGGCCCAACTCCGAGCGGCGCAGCGTGTGATAGGCGTCCTGCAAGGTCTCCGAGGTCGGCGCGTGCCACCACACCATCAGATCGGCGTCGGCGCGCAGACCGGCGACGTCGTACCAACCGCGGATCGTCAGGTCGCCGCCTTCGGTGGCTGCACTCACCGCCGCCAATGCGGATTCGGCGAGATCGGCGGGCGCGCCGGTCAGCGGTTGGTCGTATCGGAACACCGACCACATGGTGTAGCGGATGGTGTTGTTGATCTCGCGGGCCTTCATGCCTTCTTTCCTATCGTCACTTCGTCGCCTTCGGCATCGAGGTCCGCTGTGATCTTGCTCGCGGCCGCCTCGGCCGATCCCAGACAGGCGGCGATACCGACCCCGTCGTATGCCGCGCCGCAGACCGCCAGCCCGCGCCAGGACGCCAGTTCCTCTTGCAGTCGCGTCACCTGGGTGCGGTGGCCCACCTCATATTGCGGCAGTCCGCCACCCCAGCGCTGCACTGTGCTCGCCACGATCTCCAGCGCCGACCAGCCGGGAAGCGTACGAAGCTCCCCCACCGTTCGGTCGATCAAGTCGCGGTCAGCAATCTGCAGCAGCCGCTCCTCGCCCAGCCGGCCGACACTCGCGCGAATGACCTGGACACCCGGACCCAGCGTCTGCTCGGCCGCCTCGGCCACCCAGGCCCACTTCGCCGAAGAATGGGTGACGGCCTTGATCGTCGGCAGTTCACCCGGCGGGACCAGGAGCCCGGAGCCCTCCGGCTCCACCCCGCGAACGGCCAATGCCACCACTGCCATCGAGGCGTACGGGATGCCGCCGAGCCACGCCGCCGAGTCCACCACGCCTGCCAGCAGCCGAGCCGTCGGAGTCGCGGGGGTTGCCAACACAACCGCAGGTGCCGTGATTTCCCGGGCATCCCGGGTGGATCCAACGGTGAGCCGATAGCCCCCGCTCACCGTGGCCAGGGCGCGGACCGGCAGGTGGCAGATCTCGATCCCGCGGGTACGCAGATCGGCGGCCAACGCATCCACCAGACCGGCGATGCCGCCGACCAGGCCACCGAACACCGGGCCCTCCCCGGGCCGCCGGGTCGCGGCCGCATGCGAACTCAGCGCGCCACCGGATCGCGCGCGTTCGAACAGCGCCGGGTTGACGGCGGCAAAGGACAGCCGGCGCGCGTGACCGGCATACACCCCGCCCAGCAACGGCTCCAGCAGTCGGTCGGTGACCTCAGGTCCGAACCGCTCGTCGATCAGCTCCCCGATCGCCAGATCGGACGGCAGCTGCGGAGCGGGAACCGACGGCTCACGCCGAGCGCGGGCCAGTCCGTCCGGACTGAGCAGCCCGGACAGCACGTCGATGTCGTCCGGCACCCCGATCACCGACGGCGGCACATCGACAGGATGCCCGTCCACATAGACCTTCGGCTTGGCCCCGGTCGGATGCACCAGCCGCGGATCCAGCCCGAGCGAGGAGATCAGCGCCGGGGCCTCCGGCCGGCGGACCAGGACCGACTCCGCGCCGACATCCACGCCAAGTCCCGGTGCCAGTTCGGCGGCAGCCAGCTTTCCACCCAGGCGCGGCGATCCTTCCAGCAGCAGCACCCGCCGGCCGGCCAGCGCCAGTCGCCGCGCCGCGGCCAATCCGGAGATACCGCCGCCGACCACGAGGACCTCCGGCTGGCCCAGCACGCTGCCATCTGTGGTCATCGGACTACCGGGGTCATTGCGCGGTGCGGCGGATATCCGGCGCCTCGTCGTGGATCAGCTCGACGATCCGCTCCAGCACGGCAGGATCGGTGCCCGGCGGCACGCCGTGGCCCAGATTGAAGATGTGTCCCGGCGCGGCGGCACCGGCGGCCAGCACGGCGCGAGTCCGCTCGGCCACCACCGGCCACGGAGCGCCCAGCAGCGCCGGATCGAGGTTGCCCTGCACGGCGTAGCGGTGCCCCAGTCGCGCCGACGCCTCGTCCAGCGGAATCCGCCAGTCGACTCCGACGACATCCGCTCCGGCCAGACCCATCAGGCCCAGCAACTCGCCGGTGCCGACGCCGAAGTGGATCCGCGGTACGCCGAGCTGCCCCACGGTCTCCAACACCTCCGCCGAGTGTGGCAACACCGATTCCCGGTAGTCGGCCGCGCTCAGACTGCCGACCCAGGAGTCGAACAGTTGAACCGCACGGGCCCCCGCCTCCACCTGGACGGTGAGGAAGGTCGCCGAGATCTGCGCCAGTCGCGTGCAGAGGTCGTGCCACACCAGCGGTTGCGACACCATCAGCGCCTTGGTCCTGGCGTAGTCCTTGCTCGGCCCACCCTCGACCAGATAGCTGGCCAGAGTGAACGGCGCGCCCGCGAATCCGATCAGCGGCGTCTCGCCCAGCTCCGCGACGATCTGCTGCACCGCCGCGGTGACGTACGGCAGTTGTTCCAAGGTCAGCGGACGGATGCGCTCCACGTCGGCCGCGGAGCGAACCGGTTCGGCGATGACCGGGCCGGTGCCGGGCACGATGTCGAGGTCGATCCCGGCAGCCTTCAGCGGGACCATGATGTCGGAGTAGAAGATGGCGGCATCGACCCCGTAGCGGCGTACCGGTTGCAAAGTGATCTCGGTGACCAGGTCCGGCCGCGCGCAGCTGTCCAGCATCGAGATCCCGGTCCGCACCTGGCGATACTCCGGGAGCGACCGGCCGGCCTGCCGCATGAACCAGACCGGGACCCGGTCATCGACTTGCTGCTTCCGGCAGGCGGCCAGGAACGGACTCTCGAACGACACGGGTGGCACGCGCCGATCCTTCCACGCGGCTCTCGGCGCGTCGAACCACAGACTGTCGGCGCCGCATTCTAGGCTCATCGGGTGGCAGCCAACTCCGACGTGGCCGCGGTCCCCACCCCTTTCCAACGGGCCGCCCACGACCTGCTCAACGCCGCCTGGCGTCCTGAGCTAGCGGTCGAGGAGATACCCGCGCCACAGAAGATCGCGCCCTTCGCAGTCGCGGTGAGTGCCGACGTGCTGGTTGGCGGTGAGGATGTCGGCACCGGCCGGCTCGTCCTGCTGCACGATCCCGCTGGGAATGCCGCCTGGCAGGGTACTTTCCGCTGCGTGACCTTCGCCCGCGCCTCGGTCGAGCCGGAGATGGTCACCGACCCGCTGCTGGCGCGGGTCGGCTGGTCCTGGCTGATCGATGCGCTCGATGGTCACGGCGCCGAGTACGCGGCACCCAGCGGCACCGTCACCGCGGTCTCGAGTGAGTCGTTCGGCGGCATGGCCGACGAGGATCCGAGCGCGGAGGTCGAGGTCCGGGCGTCCTGGACCCCGGTGCTTGCCGACGGATATGGCCTCACCTCGCACGTACAGGCGTGGGGTGAACTACTGTGTACGACGGCGGGGCTCCCCCCGCTGCCGGCAGGTGTGGTCGCCATGCCTGCTCGGCGTCTCGCCCACAAGAGCCAGAATCGAAGCCCACGGAGACGGTGACCGACCAGCCCACGACAGCCCAGCTCGAGGCTGATGCTCAGCTACTCGTGGCCCCCTCAGAGGGCACGCCTGACATCGAAGACACCTCGGCCCGTCTGCACGAGACCATCGCCGCGCTGTGCGCCGGCATCGGTCCGATCGCCGTCGATGCCGAACGGGCACATGGCTTCCGCTATTCCCAGCGCGCCTATCTGATCCAGCTCCGCCGGGCCGGGGCCGGGACACACCTGATCGACCCGATCGCCTTCGACGACACCCCGGCGCTGGCGGAGCTCGGGGCCGCGATCGGCGATGCCGAGTGGATCATCCACGCCGCCAGTCAGGATCTCCCCTGTCTGGCCGAGATCGGGATGACGCCCGCCCACCTGTTCGACACCGAGCTGGCCGCCCGGCTGCTGAACTACCCGCGGGTCGCGCTGGGCACGATGCTCGCTGAACTGCTCGGGGTTCGACTACTCAAGGAGCATTCGGCGGCCGACTGGTCCACCAGACCACTGCCGACCGAGTGGCTCACCTATGCGGCTCTGGATGTCGAGTTGCTGATCGAGCTGCGGGCCGAGTTGGCGGATCAGCTGGTGGCCGCTGGTAAGGACGAGTGGGCGGCCGAGGAGTTCGCCGCCCTGGCAGCAGGTGCAGGAGTCCCCGCGGAACCGCGGCAGGACCCGTGGCGGCGCACCTCGGGAATCCACCGGGTCCGAACCCGCCGCGGACTGGCGTACGTCGCGGAGCTGTGGCAGATCCGCGACGAGATCGCCCGCCAGACCGACCGGGCGCCGTCGAAGATCTTGCCGGATGCCGCTATCGCCGAACTGGCTGCGGCCGAGCGTCCGGACAGATCCGCAATTGCCAGGATTCCAGGGTTCCAGCGGCGGCAGGCCCGCCGCTACCTGCCGGAGTGGCAGGCCGCGCTGCAGCAGGTGGCGAGTCTGCGAGACAGCGAACTGCCACCCATGCACATCCCCAACCCGGGACCCCCACAAGCCCGGATGTGGGCCAGCAAGGATCCGGTGGCGGCCAAGCGACTGACCCGGGTCCGGGAATTGCTCGGTTCCATCGCCGAGCAGTACGAGCTACCGGTGGAGAACCTGCTGACCCCCGACTACGTCCGCCGGCTGGCCTGGACGCCGCCGACCCCATTGACCGAGGAATCGGTCGACGACGTTCTCGCCCGACTCGGGGCGCGAGCCTGGCAGCGCCGGCTGACCGTGCCCGGACTGACCAGCGCCCTGGCCGACTAGCGCAGCTGCTGTCGGGCGTACCGGCGCCGGTGGTGGGTGATCTTGCCCATCACCACGAACCAGACCAGAACCCACAGCACGAACGGTGCGTGCAGCAGGATGGAACCTGCGATCGCAGCGACCAGCACGAACGGCATCAGCCACATCGCGTACGCCCACGGCGGCGGACCGCCCGGCCGGACCGGCGCGCCCTCGTTGGCCGGTGGGGCGGCCGCCGGTTTGGGGAGGTCGGCGAACAGTGGCTCCAGGTCGGTGCTGAACCGTGCCTGCATCGCCTGGTCGGCCCGCTCGTCGAACTCCTCTCGAGTGATCCGACCGGCCGCGAAGTGATCGCCGAGGTCGGTTACCGCCTGATCCCGCTCCGCGTCCCCGATCCGCACCGGGATTGCGGGTGCGGAAGTCATCGCCGGTCGCTCTCAGAGTCAGCACCGGACTCGCTGTCCGGTTCGACGCCGTCGGCCAGGATGCCGTAGAGCGTCTTGCGCAGTTCGACGATCGCGTCCTTGGCCGCCGCCTGCTGCTCGGGGGTTCCCACCGCCATCACCTGCCACATGGCCGCGGCCACCTGACCGATCATCGGGCGGATGTCGCCGTCGGTCTCGGTGTCGGAGAGCGCCGCCCACGGCGCCGCCATCTCGTCGGGGTGGCTTGTCACGTACGCGCGACCGTCCTCGGTCAGCGCGTACGCCTTCCGGCCACCCTCGCTGGTCTGCTCGACCAGGCCCTCGTCCTCGAGTTGCTGCAACGTCGGATAGATCGATCCCGGGCTGGGCTTCCAGGCCCCGCCGGTCCGCTCGGCGATCTCCTGGATCACCTGGTACCCGTTGCGTGGCTGGTCGGACAACACCGAGAGGATCGCCGCCCGCACATCGCCGCGCCGGGCCTTCGGTCCACGCATGCCCCGCATCCACGGCGGGCCGCCGAAGCCCGGTCCACCGAAACCGGCACCGCCGAAGCCGTGGCCCATGCCCGCCCAGGGCGGACCCCCACGCCGGGAGGTGTGAGCCTTCCCCACCATCTGCGCCCAGCACTCACGCAAGCGCTGCTCGAGATCCCCGTCGCTGCAGTCGAAGCCGAATCGGAGCCACGGGCCCCCCATCGCATACGCACTCATTGCCGTATCCCTTCCGTAAATGACTCACGAGTGTTGTCGATAGTCAACGATATATCGGTATCTTCGCCGACCCAAGGGTGCGCTCGTTGTTACTCGTGAGTAATATGTGGTCATGCCTCGCCAGATCCGCGATGTCGTCTTCGTCGATGGCGTCCGTACCCCGTTCGGAAAGGCCGGGTCGCTCTACCGCGAGACCCGCGCCGACGACCTCGTGGTCAGCTGCATCCGTGCGCTGCTCCGCCGCCACCCCGAGCTGCCGCCGGAACGGGTGGACGAGGTGGCCATCGCCGCCACCACCCAGACCGGCGACCAGGGCCTCACCATCGGCCGGACCGCTACCCTGCTGGCCGGTCTGCCGAAGTCGGTCCCCGGATTCGCCATCGACCGGATGTGCGCCGGGGCGATGACGGCGGTCACCACCACCGCCTCGGGGATCGCCTTCGGCGCCTACGACGTCGCCATCGCCGGCGGGGTCGAGCACATGGGCCGTCATCCCATGGGTGAAGGCATCGATCCCAATCCCCGGATCGTGGCCGAGCGTCTGGTCGACCCGTCCGCGCTGGTGATGGGCTCCACCGCGGAGAATCTGCACGATCGCTTCCCGGACATCACCCGGTCCCGCGCCGACGAGTTCGCCGCGCAAAGCCAGCAGCGGGTCGCGGCGGCGTACGAGCAGGGTGTCATCCAGGAGTCGCTGGTCCCGGTCGCCACCCGCTCCGCCGAACTCGGCTGGGGTCTGGCCACGGCCGACGAGCCGCCCCGGCCGGGCACCACCGTCGAGGCGCTGGCACAGCTGCGTACCCCGTTCCGGTCCCATGGCCGGGTCACCGCGGGCAATGCCGCCGGGCTGAACGACGGCGCCACCGCCTGTCTGCTGGCCGCCGAGTCCGTGGCCGAGGAACTGGACCTCCCGGTGGCGATGCGGTTGGTGTCGTACGGATTCGCCGGTGTCGAGCCCGAGGTGATGGGCGTCGGCCCGGTCCCCTCGACCGAGAAGGCGCTGCGCAACGCGGGGCTGGAGATCTCCGACATCGGCGCGTTCGAGATCAACGAGGCGTTCGCCGTCCAGGTGCTCGCCTTCTGTGACCACTTCGGACTCGACCCGGCCAGCGAGCGGATCAACCCGTACGGCGGCGCGATCGCCCTCGGGCACCCACTGGCCAGTTCCGGCGTCCGGTTGATGATCCAGCTGGCGCGGCAGTTCCGCGAGCACCCGGAGATCCGCTACGGCCTGACCACGATGTGCGTCGGGCTCGGCATGGGCGGCACGGTCATCTGGGAGAACCCGCATCACACCGAGGGGACGAACAAGTGAGCACCACCGACCAGCCGTTGATGTCCGAGGACGAGTTGCAGGCCCTGCTGGCCGAGGCATCCGCGCTGACCCCCGACGAACGGGTCACCAAATTCCTGAGCCGAGACATCGCGCTCCCCCACACCGGCAAGACTGCGGTGCTGATCACCCTGGACAACGGGGAGGACCACACCAAGCCGAACACCCTCGGCCCACGCAGTCTGAGCCTGTACAACGACGCCCTCAATGCTGCCCTGGCCAGGGACGACGTTGCTGCCATCGCGATCACCGGCAAGCCGTTCATCCTGGCGGCCGGCGCCGATCTCAAGGCTCTCGGTGGTTTGACCGGTCGTCACCAGGCGGTCAGCATCGCCCGGATCGGCCACGCGGTCTTCGACAAGCTGCACAGCGCGCCGGTGCCGACCTTCGCCTTCATCAACGGGATGGCGCTCGGCGGTGGGCTGGAGATCGCCCTGCACGCCGACTTCCGCACGGTGTCCAAGGCGGCTGCGGGCATCGCACTGCCGGAGTGCTTCCTGGGGCTGCTGCCCGGCTGGGGCGGCACCTACCTGCTGCCCAACCTGATCGGTGCCGATCGCGCAGTGCAGGTCATCATCGAGAACTCTCTGAGCCAGAACAAGATGCTCGTCGGCCCGCAATTGGCTCAGCTGGGCATCGCCGACGCCATATTCGACGGCGCGGATTTCCTGGCCGACTCCCTGGACTGGGCCGGCCGGATCGTGGCCGGTCAACTCAGCGTCGAGCGGCCCGAGATCGACCGGGGCGAGGCCTGGGACGCCGCAGTCAAGCGGGGCAAGATGTTCGCCGATCAGAAGACCTCGGGCGCGGCTCCGGCGCCCTACCGGGCGCTGCAGTGCATCGCGGCCGCCAAGACGGCCGACCGGGCGACCGCGTACGCCGGTGAAGATCAGGGTCTGGCCGATCTGATCATGAGCCAGGAGCTGCGCTCCAGCCTGTACGCGTTCGATCTGGTGCAGCGCCGGGCCAAAAAGCCCGCCGGAGCACCGGAGTCCTGGCTGGCCCGACCCGTCACCAAGGTCGGCGTGGTCGGCGCCGGTCTGATGGCCAGCCAGCTCGCCCTGCTCTTCCTGCGCCGGCTCGAGGTGCCGGTCGTGATCAGCGACCTGGATGCCGAGCGGGTGCAGAAGGGCATCGGCTATGTGCATGCGGAGTTGGACAAGCTGCTTGCCAAGAAGCGAATCAAGCCCGACCAGGTCAACCGCTATCGGGCACTGCTCAGTGGCACCACCGATCATGCGGACTATTCCGACTGCGATTTCGTGATCGAGGCCGTGTTCGAGGAGCTGTCGGTCAAGAAGCAGGTGTTCGCCTCGTTGGAGAAGCACGTCTCCCCCGAGTGCCTGCTGGCCACCAACACGTCCTCACTGTCGATCAACGAGATGGCCGCCGATCTCGAGCATCCCGAGCGGGTGATCGGCTTCCACTTCTTCAACCCGGTGGCGGTGCTGCCGCTGCTGGAGGTGATCCGGGGCACGGCCACCGACGAGGAGACCGCCGCCACGGCCCTGGACGTGGCCAAGTCCCTGAAGAAGAACGCGGTGCTGGTGAAGGACGCGCCCGCGTTCGTGGTCAACCGGCTGCTGATCCGGACGACTGCGGTGATCACCAAGGCGGTGGACGACGGTACGCCGGTGGAGGTCGCCGATGCTGCATTGCGGCCACTGGGTCTGCCGATGCCACCGTTCGTGCTGCTGCAGTTGGTCGGCCCGGCCGTCGCCCTGCATGTCACCGAAGTGCTGAACGAGGCGTTCGGCGACCGGTTCCCGGTCTCGGAGAACCTCAAGGCCCTGGTTGCGGCGAGGAAGCCGGGCGTCTACGACTTCACCCCCGAGGGGAAGCCGTACGTCTCCGACGAGACGCGGGCGCTGCTGACCGTCGGCGATCAGCCGAGCACGGCCGAGGAACTCCGTACCAAGGTCGAGGAGGCGTTGGCCGAGGAGATCGGTCTGATGCTGGCCGAAGGCGTGGTCGCCGCACCGATGGACATCGACCTGTGTCTGATCCTCGGCGCCGGCTGGCCGTTCCACCTGGGCGGCATCACTCCGTACCTGGACCGGACCGGAGTCTCCGAGCGGGTGCTGGGTCGCCGCTTCCTACCGAAGGGCATCGCCACCCTGCCCTGAACTACGCGTTGACTCCCGAAGGACGTACTCATAGCGAGTGAGCGAACAACGCACGCCACTCGGGACCGAATACGGGCGCCGGACCCTCGTAGCCCCGGGAGACCAACCCACGCTGAAGCAACACCAGGGCTGCGCCGGCGAAGATGCCGCCGATGCCGAATGCGCTCGGCTCCCAGCCCAGCAACGCCTGCACGAGTGGCTACAGATACCAGGCGGCCTCCGCACCACTCTTGCGGGATGAACGGGCTGTAGTTGGCCGGATTGATGAACCCGATGCCGCTCCGCGGTACGCCTCAGGCGAGCAGCGCCGAATCAGACGGGACCGAGGTCCCCCTGGACCGAGGCGCTCGGTTGCGACTGAGCCTGCGACTCGGGGTCTCGGACGACAGCCTCCACCGCATAGCGGGCTATCTCCTGCGGAGTGAGGCCGAGCTGCTCCAAGATCTCAGCCCGGGTCCCATGCTCCACGAACTCCGGTGCGATGCCGAACTCGCGGAAGGGAACCTCGACCCCGGCGAACCGCAGTTCCTGCGCCAACCGGGCGCCACAGCCGCCGACCACGTCATTGTCCTCGATACTGATCACGAGCTGGTGCTGGGCGGCGAGTTCGATCAGCGCCGGGTTGACCGGCAGCGCCCAGACGGGATCGACCACCGTCACCCCGATCCCCTGGTCCGAGAGCCGCCGGCCGACCGCCATGCCGATGCCACACAGCTGCCCGTACGCGACCACCAACACCCTGGGCCGCAACTCGGTGCGGAGCAGGATGTCGATGCCACGATCGGTGGCGACCGCCTCCAGATCGGCCGGCACCTGCTGATTGGAGTAGCGGATCACGCTCGGCGCGTCATCAATGGTCAGCGATGTCGCCAGGGCTTGGCGCAGCCGCGTGCCGTCGCGGGGAGCAGTGAGTTGCAGACCCGGAACGACCTGCAGGATCGACATGTCCCACATCCCGTGGTGACTGGCCCCGTCGGGACCGGTGATGCCGGCCCGGTCCAGCACGAAGGTCACCCCGCAGCGGTGCAACGCCACGTCCATCAGCACCTGATCGAACGCGCGGTTGAGGAAGGTCGCATAGACCGCGACCACCGGATGCATGCCGGCCATCGCGAGCCCGGCGGCAGTGGTGGTGGCATGCTGCTCGGCGATGCCGACATCCATCACCCGGTCCGGGAAGGCGGCGGCGAAGCGGTTCAGCCCGGTGGGATGCACCATGGCGGCACTGATCGCGACGACACGCTCGTCGACCGCGCCGAGCTTGAGCAGTTCCTCGGCGAACAGGTCGGTCCACTTGATCGAGGTTGGCCCGCCGATCGCCTGACCGGTCTTGGCATCGATCTTGCCGACGGAGTGGAACTGGTCCTCTTCGTGATTCTCCGCCGCCGGGTAGCCGTTGCCCTTGCGCGTCAGGCAATGCACCAGGACCGGGCCGCCGTACTGCTTGGCATGCCGGAGCGCCTTTTCGACCGCAGCCTCGTCGTGTCCGTCGACCGGGCCGACGTACTTCAGGCCCAGATCGGAGAACATCCCCTGCGGTGCGACGACGTCCTTCAGACCGGCCTTGATGCCGTGCAGCAGGTCGTACGCCGCCCGGCCGAACAGCGGCGCCCGGCTGACGTGCTTGCGGACCAGTTCCAGCACCTGCTCGTAGCGCGGGTTGGTGCGCAACCCGGACAGGTGCCGGGCCAGACCGCCCACCGTCGGCGTGTAGGAGCGGCCATTGTCGTTGACCACGATGACCAGCGACAGATCCTCGTCGGCGGCGATGTTGTTGAGCGCCTCCCAGGCCATGCCGCCGGTCAGAGCGCCGTCGCCGACGACGGCCACGACGGTGCCCGGCTTACCTTGCAGGTGCATGCCTCGAGCCATCCCGGCCGCGTACGAGAGCGAGGTCGAGGCGTGCGAATTCTCCACCCAGTCGTGCTCGGACTCGGCCCTGCTCGGATAGCCGGAGAGGCCACCCCGCTGCCGGAGACCGCCGAAGCCCGCCTGCCGACCGGTGATGATCTTGTGGACGTAGCTCTGGTGACCGGTGTCGAAGATGATCGGGTCCCGTGGCGAATCGAACACGCGATGGATCGCGATGGTCAGCTCGACGACCCCGAGGTTCGGTCCGAGATGCCCGCCGGTCTGGGAGACGTGGTCGATCAGGAACGCCCGGATCTCGGCCGCCACCTGGGACAGTTGGTCGGAACTCAGACGGCGCAGATCGGCCGGGTCTTGGACGGTCCGGAGCAGTCCGTACAACTCCTGCTGCGAACCGCCGGCCTTGGTGGCGGGGGGCATGCAGGCGAGTTTACGGGTCACGGCGTTCTGTGGGTGTCAAAGGGGCGCGACAAGCCCCATGCCTGTGGCCGGACCTGAGCCGGCCACTCAGATCACAGACAGACAGATACGATCATCTATTCGATTCTGTTGGATTGCGACTAAGGTTGGCAAGGTGGCTGGCGACGAGCGGGATGATGTGGTGTGCAAGATCGTGCGGGGCGAGCTGGAGGCCGCCGTCGTGCTGCGGACCGAGGAGGTGATCGGCTTCCTCGATCATCGTCCGGTGTTCAAGGGGCACGTACTGCTGTCCCCCGTCCGCCACGTCGACACCCTGCTGGACCTGCCGGCGGAGCTGATGACCCCGTTGCTGACCGCGGCCCAGCGGGTCGCGGACGCGCTGGGTTCGGCGCTGAGCTGCCAGGGCACCTTCGTGGCGATGAACAACGTGGTCAGCCAGTCGGTGCCGCATCTGCATATCCACGTCGTGCCACGGACCAAGGGCGACGGTCTGCGCGGCTTCTTCTGGCCACGTACCAAGTACGCCGACGGTGAGCAGGAGGCGTACGCGGAGCGGATCCGGTCAGCACTGCAATGACAGTCCGGTCGAAACGGCGCTGGTCGGACAACACCCGAACATGACCCCTGGATTCGGGCGGTGTAGGTATCACGGCTCACTGAACTCCCTCGGCACCACATCAGCGCAACCCAGGGAGGCCGACCATGGACGATGCCATGTCGACCTCCCTGGAGCCCTCCGGGCCGCTGCCGACCGCTCGTTCAAGCGGTGACGACCTGGTAGGTGAGCTCGTAGTCGGCATGGGTGCGATGGAACTCGCCGACTTGATCGCCCTGCCCGACCTGGGCGGCCCCACGGATCGTGATGGTCCCCATGTCGTCGTCGTTGCCGGCGTCGACCTCGACGAGCTGCACCTGAGCAGAGGTCGTGAACAGTGCCGTGCGATTCAGGTTGACCGTCTCGCCTCGACCGATGTCGCCCGGTCCGTAGACCGTCTTGCCATCGACGAGGATCTTGGGATCGTCTCGTCCGACGGTGTCCTGCTTGCGGTTGCACTTCAGCTTCGAGAGCTGCAAGCGGTATTTGGTAGCCATGATGGCTCTCCCTTCCCCGAGCATCCGGACCATCCGGATCGCTGTGCCACCAGGGTCGAAGACCGGTGTTGTACCGATGTTGCACGGGTGTTGCCGCGGCGAGGTCCATCATGAGTGACCCCTCGGTGCGCGTGCTGTCGACCGTGTCGGTGAGCGACACGAGCGGTGAGTTGGCACTCGGACCAGGTCGACAGCGCGCCGTGCTCGCTGTGCTGCTGCTGAGCATCGGCCAGCCCGTGCCGGCATCGGATCTCGTAGGTCGGATCTGGGGTGACGATGTGCCGCCGGCAGCCGGCCAGGCACTGCGTTCCTATGTCTGTCGCCTGCGCAAACTCGTCGCGAGATCGCCGGCTGTCCGCCTTGTTCGTCGGGAGGCGGGCTATCTCGCTGTCGTCGAGGACGGCCAGCTGGACCTGGCCGTCTTCCGCGGACTCGTCAACCGTGGCAGGGTGGCCGGCCGAGACGGCCGCCACAGTGACGCCATCGCCGCGTTCGAACAAGCCCTCGCCCTGGCGCCGGGCGACCTGCTCGTGGGTGTCGGCTCGGAGTGGCTCGACCGGCAACGAGCGCTGCTCGAACGGGAACGACTCGCCGCGGCGGTGGAGCGCAACGACCTGGCGATCGCCACCGGACTTCCGGAGGTGGCTGCGAGCGACGCGCTGGCGCGCTTGGTCGACGAGCCCTATGACGAGCGACTGGCAGGTCAGGCGGTGCTCGGACTGGCAGGCATCGGCCGGACCGCCGAGGCACTGGACGTGTACGCCCAGACGCGGAAACGGCTCAGCGAGGAGCTGGGCATCGAACCCGGTCCCGCCCTCCAGGACATCCAGCGCCGGGTGCTGCGCGGTGTGCGCGCCGGTCCTGCCGCCCCCGGCGTACCAGCGCCCCGGCCTGTTCCACGGCAGCTGCCACCGGCGGCGCGCGGCTTCGTGGACCGGGTCCGGGAGTGTCAGGCCCTCGACCAGCTGTTGCTTCCCGGTGCGGACGAGCCGGCGACGGTCGTCGTCTGCGGTCCCGGCGGCGCGGGCAAGAGCACCCTCGCCGTTCGCTGGGCCCAGCAGCGTGCCGGTGCCTTTCCGGATGGGCAGTTGTTCGTGGATCTGCACGGCTTCGACCCGGACTGCCGCCCGACGGCACCGGAGACCGCACTGCGCGGACTGCTCGGCGCACTGGGGATCGATCCGGCGACTCTTCCGAACGATTTCGCCAGCATGCTCGGGGCCTATCGAACCGTTCTGGCGGACCGCAGGGTGCTGTTGGTCGCCGACGACGTGGGAAGTGCCGAACAGGTACGCCCGCTGCTGCCTCCCGGCCGAGGCAGCGCTGCGCTGCTGACCAGCCGCTCCGGTCTACCCGGCCTGGCCACCGCGGTCGGCGCCCAGGTGCTGACAGTCGGGATGCTCGACCGTGCTGCTGCCCGAGAACTGCTCATTCGACGACTTGGCCAGGCACGGACCGACGCCGAGCCCGAGGCCGTGGACCGCCTGCTCGCACTGTGCGGCGGTCTTGCGCTGGCTCTGGCCATCGTCGCGGGCCGGGCCGCAGCCATCGAATCGTTGTCACTGACAGCGCTTGCCGACGAGTTGGCGGACGAGTCACGGCAGCTGGCGGCGCTCAGTGGCGGCGAGCGCCGGACGAGTCTCGACGCCGTGGTGGCCGCTTCCGTGGCCACCTTGTCGCCGCCCGCTCGGTCGGTGCTCGAGTGGCTGGCGACTGCGCCCCGGGTCTGCGTCAACCACCGACTGGTGGCGGCGTTGGCCTGCTTCTCGACCGGCGCCGCGGAGGATGCGGTCCGCGAGCTGCTGGCCGCGCATCTGCTGGAGCCCGACGGCGGCTGCCGGTATCGGCTGCACGACCTGGTGCGGCTCGCCCTGCGATCTCGACCAACACCTGATCTCGAACAGGCGGTCAGCCGGTTGCAGTCCTTCTTGATTTCCGAGGCACGAGCACTGGAGTCGCGAGCAGCGGGAACCGGCGACGACCGGGTCTCCCTCGACCAGCTGGCAGTCGACCTGTTGTCGACTGCTGCGTACGCCGACGCGACCGGCGACGATGTCGGGCAGTGCATGCTGGCCGATGCCTTGGAACGCCCGCTGGGGTCGACCGGACGCTGGTCGGAGCTGGTCGCGGTCAATGACCGCGCCGTTGCGGCAGCGCGGCGGCTCGGCGATCGCCAACGACTCGCGGCGGCGCTGATCGGGCGTGGTCGCGGCGCGATCGGTACCGGTGACCACGCCGGCGCGGCGACCGATCTGTCGGCGGCGATGGTGGCCGCCGACGCCACCGATGATCTCGGTCTACAGGCCCGCGCGCATCGAGCGCTCGCTCGGCTGGCCGCCCACCAGCAGCGGTGGGACGATGCGCTGCGACACGACGAGTACGGGCTGGCCCTGCACCGTCGCCGCGGCGACTCGCTCGGCGAGGCCCACGCGCACAATGCCGTCGGCTGGCATCTTGCCCATCTGGGTCGAGCCGAGGAGTCGCTGGCTCGCTGTCGACTCGGGCTGGCCATCTTCGTCGAACATGACGACCGAGCAGGTCAGGCGCTGACCCAGGACAGCATCGGCTTCGCAATGGCGGAACTGGGCCGAGACGGCGAGTCGCGTACCGCGTACCGCCATGCCGCGACACTGTGTCGAGAACTCGGTTGGCAGGTCCTGCTGCCGGCCACACTGCTGAGGTTGGCCGGCGTTGCCGAGCGGATCGGCGACCACGAGGAAGCAGCCGCCGCCCGCGCCGAGGCCGACGCGATCGGCTCGACAAACGGCGAGCAGGAGTCGCACCCGGAGCGGATCCGGTCAGGGCTGGGCCCCGCCTGACCCGACCAACTCCTCCAGCGCCGCCTCGGTGTCCTGGATGTCCAGATGGGTTGCCGGCCGCAAGACGGCACGTTGCTGGTCGAGGATCGTACGTAGCTCCGCGATCGCATCCTGGGTGCTCCCGAGCCGCGCGAGAGCGTAGGCGTGGTCGTAGCGGATCCGGAGTCTGTCCGGTGCGGGTGTGGTCTCTCCGGCGTTGTCGGCCAGGTCGGCCAGCATGGTCCGCGCCGTCTCCCAGTCGCCGAGGCGGCCATGTGCGAGGGCGAGTTCTTCGGTGCAACGCAGGGTGTCCGGGCTCGACGGTCCGAAGAGGGTCAGCGTGGCGGATTGGAGTTCGCCGAGTTCGGCGAGCGCGGCCGCGTCGCCCATGCGGGTCCGCAGCACGGCGAGATGGCGGCGGGCCCGCAGCGTGTCAGGGTGCTCCCGACCGGCGATCCGGACCCAGTCTGCGACCAGGGACGAGAGATTCTCGATGGCCAGGTCGCGGAGGTCCGCTCGGTTCTCCGACAACCCTGTACGAGCGCGCCAGAGCTCGATCTGCAGGCGCGTGCGGAGAATCCCGAGCCGGTTGTCCGACATGAACTCTCGCCGCAACGGCAACAACCGCCTCAGCTCGTCGAAGGCGCCGCGCGGATCGCCGGCGCGGCCGATCCACAAGGCACGGACATAACGGCCGCGCAGTGTCTCCTCCTCCGAGCCCGCCTCGGCAGCCCACTCCGAGATCACCACTCCCAGATCGGCGATGGCCCGCGCCGCGTCCCCGGCCCAGCCGTGGTTGCCCGCCAACTCCTGCCGGAAGACGCGGAACAGCCGCAGGTTCTCGTGCGGATGCTGCTCGTAGTCCCGCACCACGCCCTCCAGAAGCTGGATGGCCGTGGAGATGTCGCCGGCTCGGCCCTGCCAGATGGCCGCCCGGCCCCGCAATTCGAGCGTGGCCAGGTGCGTCTCGCCGAACCGACGGGCGGCTTCGGTCGCCAAGGCGGCGTAGTGCTCGGCCGTGAGCGCGTACTGCCCACTCTGGCCGAGGCTCTCCAGCGAGCGGACGATGAACTCGGTCACGTGGTTCTTGGCCGCCGCGTCCCGCCAGATCGTCTCGGGTGAGTTCCTTTCCAGTGCCTGCGCGCAGGTCCGCAGCAAGGCGTTCCGGCCCGGGTTGGGTTCAGCTCCACCCCAGAGCCGCCGCAGGGCACGGGCCGCCACCGCCGCCGCTTCGGGAATCTGGTCCTGGTAGGTCGCGAGCACCACCCGCTTGGCGATGTCGTGGATGCGTACGGTGCCCTGGGCCAGGTAGGGCGCAGGATCGGCCTGCTGGCTGTAGCTGAACCACAGCAGACCTCGGGTCGACAGCCGGACCGCGCAGCGCCGCGCGTCATCGGCCGTCATCGGTTCACCGTTCCCGAGGTAGCTGAGCGCGGGGTCGTCCATGAACAGCTTCACCGGAACCGTCGGTCCGCAGAGCGCGACCAGCAAGACCATGCGCGCCTCGAGACCCGCCGGGGGGCGGTAGATGGTGCGAGCCAGGCCCTCCATCCAGTTCGCGGCGGCGATCCGTTCGTTGGCGGGTATGCCGTCGATGTCGATTCTGCCGTCGAGCCGTCGGCAGTATTCCCGGCAGGTGATGGACTCGCGGAGGATCGTCGTTGCGGCGGTGTCGAGACTGAACGGCAGATGGTGCAGCCGCTCGGCCAGATCCTCACTGGCGTCCAGGGCATCGTGCTGGATCAGCCCCGACTCGATCCCCGAAGCGAGCCGCAGTTCGAGATAGAGCTTTGCTTCCTCGGGCGTGAACGGCCCGACCCGGACGATGGCGTATCCAGCACTCAACCTGCTGTCCAGATCCTCCAGCCGCGAGGTCACGTAGGTGTGCCCGCCCGCGCCGGTCGGCAACGTGAGCCCGGTCAGATGGTCGGGGTCGGTGACATCGTCCAGGACCACATACCAGGGCCGGGAGGAGGTCGCGATGATCTCGCAAACGGTGTTCGCCACCACCAGCGGATCGGAACTGCTGAGTGGATTGTGCCGGCCGAGTGGCAAGGCACCCCGATGACTTCCCTGGACCCGTCTCCCCGCGCGGGCAAAGCCGTCCAGAATCGCCTCTCGACTGGTGGCGTGAATCCAGATCCCCTGCTCGTTCGCCCGCTCACCGAGCTCCTGATCGATCAGCCGCATGACCAGCGAGGTCTTTCCCGCACCGCTCGGCCCGTAGAGCACCAGCGGGCGACGCCGGTTCCGGCCGCCATCGGCGAGTTCGGCCTGGCACTGCTCCCGCAGCCGCTGGCGATCGACCGTCGTTCGGGCCAGCGGCGGATCATCGGCCAGATTCCGCGCGGATCGCAGCGAGTAGTTGTCGACCCGACGGTGCCGGACTTCGGCGGCCACCTCATCAGCCCTGATCGGCTCAGTCGCAGGTTCGGTTCCCAGCCGCTCGTTGAGCACCGCCAGCCGTGATCGTTGCCGGTCCGACATCGCGAGACCGTCGGTCAGCTCACGCAGATAGTTCGCCCCCAACGGCGCCGCGGGCAGGTCGCCGCCGTCGCGCCGCAGTGCGGCCCCGACCCGCTTGCCTCGATTGGCGAGCGGCGCCGAGCCCTTCCCGGCCCGCCGGCAGGATTCCTCCAGCGCCGCGACGGCCGACTCGTCGTCGGCCCGAATCCCGGCCGCGCCCATCAGCATCACGAACGCCAGGAGGCGGTTGTTCGGGACGAAGACTCCTCGGACCGTCTCCCCGGGCGGCCGGAACATGGAGCGCTTCTCGAGCAGGTCCAAGACGGGGGTGGCCTGACAGATCTCCACCAACAGTTCGAGCCGAGCCGAAAACGTCATCCGTTGCCCTCTCCATTCGTGAGTAGCTGTGAGTACTGCCGAGTACCCCTCGCGAGTAGTCAGAATCCCACAACGACAGCCCGTGAGGAGGGAATGATGTCTGCTTTCCAGACCATCGACGGCTCGAGGACCTCCGGTCCCGGCCCGGTCATCCGCCGCGGTGTCGCGATCGCGACCCTCGGCGTCCTTGTTGCCAGCTGCTCGGCGCAGCCGGCGAACGATGGCCAGACCACACCTGCCGGGACCTCGTGCCCGGATGCGGTGACCCGCCTGATCGACACCACGAAGACACCCGGTGCCGAGACCAATCTGGCGATCGACAAGACGAAATCGTTCGTCGACTCCCCTGATGCCCAGGCCAGACTGGAAGCCCAGGTCCGCGCGGCCACGGCCAAGGCTGTCGAGGAGGGGCAGGCACTGCGAGTGTCGGTGTTCACCGGCTCGGTGGCGACCGTCCGGGTCGCGTTCGCCTGTCCGGTGCTGGCCGCCGAGTACAACAACCCGGCCGCCCGCGAGAAGCGGACCGCCCATCTGCAGCAGGTCGCCGGCGACGCAGTGTGGGCCGCGGTTCGCGACACCGCTCCCGGCCCCGGCGGGCGCGGCTCCTCCATCGTGGGCGGCTGGGCGTTCCTGGCCGCCAGTGCCCCACTGGCCGAGCAACGACACGCCGTGATGCTCTCCGACGGCCGCGGCAAACAGGAGAAGGTCGCCGTCGACCTGTCCGGTTACACCTCGGTCAGTATGTTCTCGGTCGGCCGGGTCGCCTCCAGTGCGGCCGACACGCAATCCACGGCAGCTCTGGTCGACCGATGGCAGCAGTGGTTGACCAAGCACGGCGCGGCGGGCGCTGCGCTGACCGTCACCTCCGGAGAACTCCAGTGACGCCGCCGGAACAGCTGCCGGCCTTCCGCTCCGACCAGCTGGCCGCCCTGATCAACGGCCTGCGCCGCTCCACCAACGGTGGCCGGCCACCGCGGGCGTGGGCCCGCTGGCGGGCGTGGGCCATGCAGGCCCGAGCCGACGCCGACCGGCTCAAGGCCCTCGCCGTCCTCGCCATGGGCATCGAACGATCCACTCGAGCCACCCTCGACAACACCCCGCGAGTGCTCCGTGATCTGCCGGCCTGGCTGTCGGCGACGATCACCGTGCTGCTGATGTGCGCCGGTCTGTTCACCCTGCACGCCATCCTGGCCGTCGCCGACGTACCACCGCTGGAGTCTTGGCTGCTGCCGGCCGCTTTCGGCCCGGTGTTCGTGATGTCGATCAAGACCTATGTCGGCTGGTGGCTCGGCCAGGTCGACAACGAACGCCGCGCCCGTCGGCTCGTGTCTCGGCTGCTGGTCCCGGCGCAGCTGCTGGCCTTCGCCGCCGCGGTCGGCGGCATCGCGATCAAGTCGATGATGATCGGCACCCTGACCCCGATCGGTGAGACCAGTTCGATGGTGTCGTCGGCGATGATGTTCGGCGCCGTCGTCTTGATGGAAGGCGCCGGGGCCGTCGCTCTCGCCGCCCGTCAGCACCGCCCTGGGGCCCGGGAGTTCGAATGGGCGCGCGGCGAGCATCGTCGCGCCCGGCGTCGGGCCCGGCGGGCCGTCAACCGGGCCCTGCAGGCCGAGTCGATCGCCCTCGGCCGAGCCGAATGGATGTCCGGCCGGCAGGAGTGGGCTGCCGGCCAGGTCACTGCCGGCCTGGTACGCGGCTGGCACCGAGCCGTCCAGGACGCCGCCGATGGAGACCCGATCCTCGACCGTGTCACCGTCGACGACCTGCGGGTGCCGGTCGTGCCAGTGGTGCAGGACCGATCCACACTCGTGCCCGGGGTCGGCCGGCCGACCCCGGTCCGCCCGTTCGACGCCGACCGGTCAGAGGACAACCGCTCAGGGGACAACCACGCGGGCCACAACGACATCGACGCCGAGTTCCGACGGATGCTGGCCGGGCAGGACAACCAGAAGGGACAAGATCCGCTCTGGTGATCCGGTTCCCCGACATGCCTTTGTCGCAGGCCAAGGTCTCACCTCACTCGGCTCGCTTGCCGATCGGTCCCTGATAGCTGCGCATCCACTCGACGAGTTCGACCAGCCGGCCGACGGTGTGATCGTGGTAGGCCTTGCCCTTCTCCTCGGTGACACCGAGCGAGGACGAGAAGCTGCCCGTCGGCGTGAACCGTCGCTCCTCCTCGCCGGAGAAGATGATGTCGGCGCCATCCGGGGCCGGGCCGAACAGGTCGTCGCCGACGAAGCCGCCGAACACCTGCTGGAAATCGACCCCGGCATCGGTCAACCGATCCATCCGGACCGAACCGGGCACCCGGTAGTGGACCTGGGAGAGCTCCAACTCGCCGGCGTGATGCTCCCGGGTCTGTTTGATGGTCGGGGCGGCCGATCGGGCCAGGTGCAGCGGGTCCGCGACGGCGAACAGCACCTCGGGCAGTTCCCGGTCGTGCAACTCGCGTACGGCCGTGGTCAACGCCGGCAGGTTCGAACCCTTGTGACCGTTGATGATGATGATCTTGTCGAAGCCGTGCCGGGCCAGACTGGCGCAGATGTCGGTGACCAACAGCGACAGCGTTCCCGGACGAATGGTCAGCGTCCCCGGAAATGCGCCGTGATGGGAGGAGTCGCCGTACCAGACCGGCGGCGCGACGAGCGCACCTGTCTGCTTGGCCGCATCCTCGGCCAGCGTGATCGCCACGTACGCGTCCACGCCCAGTACGCCGGCGGGGCCGTGCTGCTCGGTGCTGCCGATCGGAACGATGGCGACCCGGTCGCGCTCGAGGTGAGCCTCCACCTCCTGCCAGGTCAGGTCCTGCATCCAGACCGACAATTCGTTCGTGCTCACTGGTCCTCCCACCGGGGCAGTTCGATACCGTGCAATTGCGAGTACGCGGCCCGCTGCGGCTGCTCCCAGCCGTCCAGGACCGCGTCGTCCAGACGATAGACCTCGACCCCGAGCGGCCGGCAGACCTCCAGCGGATCACGGGCGTCAGGACCCCACATGTGCACCGACAGATCGCCACCGGGACAGGCGGACAGCGCACAGAGCAGGTCGATCTCGGCGAAGAACTCGAAGAAGTCGCCCTCCTTCGCCGGGCACGCCTTCATGAAATAGCGGTCCTCGTCGTTCAGCCCGGTGCACTGGAAGACGTTCAGCACGTCGTGCACGTCGAACTCGGTCAGCCCGTACGGCAGCACTGCCCGGGTCAGATTCGAGTGGCAATGGAAGTCGAATGCCTCGTCGGTCAGCATCTGGTTCACGTACGGGTCGCAGCGGGTGCCGAGCAGATCGTGCACCCTGCCCCCGTCGGCGTCGACGCCGTAGTCGGCGAGCGAGTCGTTGGTGACCGTCAGCAGCGGACGCAGGAACGGCAGGGTCGACCAGATCCGGTCGTAGGTGGAGATGTGCGCCGCCTGCAACTGGCGGGTCCGCGATGCCCACATCCGTTCCCGCGGATCGTGCCGGTTCCAGACGTTGAGGTCACCTACCTGCGGGCCCTCCGGCGTAGTGATCCGGCAGACATGGCCCGCCGGCACCTCCCAGGCTCGCCCGGAGCGGATCGGCAGGATGAACTCCTCCACGAGTTCCCGCCCCGGCGCCTCGGCGATCCGGCCGTAGAACTCCTTGTCGACAGTCAGCGCGCCACCCTGGTAGGCGGCTGGATAGTTGCCCATGCGTATCTGTTGTCCTCCTTGGTCGATAAGCACCGTACCGTGGCCTCATGGACGCCTGGGTGGTCGACCAACCTGGACCGATCGATGATCATCCGCTGGTGCGCGTCGAGCGTGAGGATCCGGCGCCCGGGCCGAGTCAGGTGCGGGTCAGGGTCAGCTGCTGCGGGGTCTGCCGAACCGATCTGCATCTGGCCGAGGGAGACCTCGCACCGAAACGGGCCCGGGTGACCCCTGGTCATGAGGTCGTCGGCGTGGTGGACGCTGTCGGCGCTCGAGCAAAGAGATTCGACATCGGGGACCGGGTCGGGGTCGCCTGGCTGGGCCGGACCGACGGCAGTTGCCGGTTTTGCCGCCAAGGCCGGGAGAACCTGTGCCTGCGCCCGACGTTCACCGGGTGGGACGTCGACGGCGGGTACGCGTCGAGTTGCCTGGTCGACGAAGCGTTCGCCTATCGACTGCCGAGTGGACTCAGCGACGAGGCCACCGCACCTCTGTTGTGCGCCGGGATCATCGGCTATCGCGCACTGCTGCGCGCCGAGGTGCCGCCGGGTGGCCGGCTCGGCATCTACGGCTTCGGCGGCAGTGCTCATCTGACCGCCCAGATCGCGCTCGCGCAGGGAATGCGCGTGCACGTCTTGACCCGCGGCACACCCAACCAGGAGCTCGCGCGGGAGCTCGGCGTCGACTCCGTCGGTGGGCCGGCCGACGCACCACCGGAGCCGCTCGACGGCGCGATTATGTTCGCCCCTGCCGGCGAGCTGGTCCCGGTCGCACTGCGCGCCCTCGATCGCGGCGGCACACTCGCCATGGCCGGAATCTGGTCATCCGACATCCCGACGCTGAACTACGACCAGACCCTGTTCCAGGAGCGGCGGCTGGTCAGCGTCACCGCCAACACCCGCGACGACGGCGAGACCTTCCTCGCCCTGGCGGCGCGTCTCGGCGTTCGCGCGACCACCGTCCCGTACGCCATGGCGGATGCCAACCGTGCCCTGACAGACCTCAAGCACGGTCGTTTCGGCGGCGCCGCCGT
>JASGEZ010000086.1:0-3447 GCA_047605905.1 Microlunatus sp. | reverse complement strand
TGTTGGCGCCGTCGAAGATCACGTTGGGGTCGTCGCCGGTCTCGACTCCCGCGAGCAGCGGGAAGGCGCAGTCGTCGAGCTCCATCACGACGCCTTCGAGGGCTTTCAGGGCCGGAGTGATCTCCAGCAGCCGCAGTTGCACCGGGGTGTCAGGACCCAGCAGCGATCCGCTGGCGATGCGGAACAGCAGGCTGTAGCCGATCTGACCGGCTGCTCCGGTGACGGCGACCTTGACGGGTGTGCTCACGACTCTCCCTCGGATGGTGACTGTGCTCGCCGATGACCGGCTCTCGTAGTCTGACGCTAGCAAGGCCGACAACCGTTCGGCACGCTGAGGTCGGTACGTGAGGTCGGGCGATACACCGTGGGCACTGCGAGCGATCCGGTGGCTGCCGTGGTCGCGGCGTTGCGCTGGCGGTCCGGCACCCTGTGGGTCGGGATCGACGGCCTGGGCGGCTCCGGCAAGTCCACGCTCGCGGCCCGGATCGCCGCCACATTGCCGGATGCGGTCGTCATCCACAACGACGACTTCGCCCGACCCGGGTTGCCGGGCTGGGACCGGGACCGCTTCGTCCGCGAAGTCGTCGAGCCGCTGCTGGCCGGGCGACCGAGCTGCTATCAGCGCTGGGACTTCGAGGCCGATGTGGGCGTGGAGTGGCACGCGGTTCCCGTCGGCGTCCCGGTGATTGTCGAGGGCGTCTCCGCCACCGACGTACGCCTGCCGGTGCCTTGGGACTTCACGATCTGGATCGAGGTGCCGGAGTCGGTACGCCGGGCGCGGATCCTCGAACGCGATGGACCTGCACTCCAGGAACGCTGGCTGACCGACTGGATTCCCAGCGAGAACGCCTACGTGGCCGACCAGCGGCCGCAGGACCGGGCGGATCTGGTGTGGGCTCCTTCCGTCAGCCCCAGGCCGACTTTGGTCAGAAAGCCGGATCAGAGACGGGAACCTGACCAAAAGGCCGATGGGTGAGGGCCGCAAGCATCGGATGCTCAGAAGCACCGGATGCTCAGATGGACCGGTGCGGTGAGCGTCGGGCAGACTGAGGTGAGGTCGAGACCGGTGGCCAAGCCAGGCTTGGCCACGATATCTTGACGTCAAGAAACTTTTGGTCGAGTTGGTCTGAGGGCCGACGCCGACCGAATCCGAACCCAGGCCGAGGAGTTCCCCCGCATGGTCCAGTCGTCCGCCCGGATCGTCTACACCCGAACCGACGAGGCGCCGCTGCTGGCGACGTACTCACTGCTGCCGATCATCGCTGCGTACGCCGCCAAGGCGGGTGTCGACATCGAGAGCCGCGACATCTCCCTCGCCGGCCGGATCCTGGCGCAGTTCCCGGAGCGTCTTCGTACCGACCAGCAGGTCCCCGACGCGCTGGCCGAGCTCGGTGCACTGGCGAAGGCCCCTGAGGCCAACATCATCAAGCTGCCCAACATCTCTGCCTCGATCCCGCAGCTCAAGGCCGCGATCCGGGAGCTGCAGGAGAAGGGCTTCGACCTGCCGGACTATCCCGACGACCCGCGGAGCGAGGAGGACCGCTCGGTCCGAGCCCGCTATGACAAGGTCAAGGGCTCCGCGGTCAACCCGGTGCTGCGCGAAGGCAACTCCGATCGCCGTGCTCCACTGTCGGTCAAGAACTACGCGCGCAAGCACCCGCACCGGATGGGTGCCTGGAGCAGTGATTCCAAGACCAACGTCGCCCACATGGTCGCCGACGACTTCCGGTCCAACGAGAAGTCGGCCGTGATCCCGGCCGCCACCAGCCTGAAGATCGCCCTGGTCGACGAGGCCGGCGCAGAGACGGTGTTGCGCGAGTCCGTGCCGGTGCTGGCCGGCGAGGTCGTCGATGCCACCGTGTTGCGGGTCGCGGCGCTGCGGGAGTTCCTGACCGAGCAGATCGCTCGGGCCAAGGCCGAGGGTGTGCTGCTGTCGGTCCACCTCAAGGCGACCATGATGAAGGTCTCGGACCCGATCATCTTCGGACACGCGGTCCGTGCCTTCTTCCCCGAGGTGTTCCAGACGTACGGATCGACGCTGGCCGCAGCCGGCCTGTCGCCCAACGACGGACTCGGCGCCATCCTGGCCGGACTGGATGCATTGCCGGAGGGAGCGGAGATCAAGGCCGCGATCGACCGCGGTCTGGCGGAGGGTCCAGCGCTGGCCATGGTCGACTCCGACCGCGGCATCACCAACCTGCACGTGCCGTCCGATGTGATCGTGGACGCATCGATGCCGGCCATGATCAGGACCTCGGGACATATGTGGGGTCCGGACGGGGCGGAGGCCGACACCTTGGCGGTGCTGCCCGACTCCTCGTATGCGCCGATCTATCAGGTCGTGATCGACGACTGCCGGGCACACGGGGCGTTCGATCCGGCGACCATGGGCTCGGTGCCCAACGTCGGGCTGATGGCTCAGGCGGCGGAGGAGTACGGCTCGCACGACAAGACCTTCGAGATCGGTGCCGACGGCATCGTTCGGGTCACCGATTCCGCCGGGACCGTGGTGCTGGAGCACGAGGTGTCGCAGGGCGACATCTGGCGGATGTGCCAGACCAAGGACGTACCCGTCCGGGATTGGATCAAGCTCGCTGTCAGCCGCGCCCGGGCCACGGGTTCGCCGGCGGTCTTCTGGCTGGACGAGACGCGTGCGCACGACGCGAATCTGATCGCCAAGATCAACGAGACCCTGCCGGAGCAGGACACCGACGGTCTGGAGATCAAGATCCTGGCCCCGGCCGAGGCGATGGCCTACTCGCTGGAGCGGATCCGGCGCGGCGAGGACACCATCTCGGTGACCGGGAATGTGCTGCGCGACTATCTGACCGACCTGTTCCCGATCATGGAGCTGGGGACCTCGGCCAAGATGTTGTCGGTCGTGCCGCTGATCAACGGTGGCGGCCTGTTCGAGACCGGCGCGGGTGGCTCGGCTCCGAAGCACGTGCAACAGCTGCTCAAGGAGGACTACCTGCGCTGGGACAGCCTGGGTGAGTTCCTGGCGCTGGCGGTGTCCTTGGAGCACCTGGCGCAGAGTGTCGGCAACAAGCGGGCCCAGGTGCTCGCCGACACGCTGGACCGGGCGACGGGGACCTTCCTGGACGAGAACAAGTCACCGGCCCGTCGGGTCGGTTCGATCGACAACCGCGGCTCGCACTTCTACCTCGCGCTCTACTGGGCAGAGGAACTGGCCGCGCAGACCGAGGATGCCGAGCTGGCCGCCGAGTTCGCCACCCTGGCGGCGACGTTGCGGGAGCAGGAGCAGACGATCAGCGAGGAACTGATCGCGGTCCAGGGCTCACCGGTCGACATCGGCGGCTATTACCGCCCCGACGACGAACTGGCCTCCGCCGTGATGCGTCCTTCGGCCACCTTCAACGCTGCCCTGGCCTCCCTGTAAGCCGAGTTGTCAGATTCTGTGGTCGCCATAGCGACCACAGAATCTGA
>JASGEZ010000085.1:0-6036 GCA_047605905.1 Microlunatus sp. | reverse complement strand
TTTTCTTTTTCGGGGGGCGCCCCCGCCCCCAAATAATCGCACAACTCGGAGGTGATGGCGTCGGAGGTGATGGCGTCGGCGGCGCGGCCGGCGTACACCAGGCCCTCCAGCAGTGAGTTCGACGCCAGCCGGTTGGCTCCGTGCAGACCGGTGCACGCGACCTCGCCGACGGCATACAGCCCAGGCAGGGAGGTCCGGCCCCAGGTGTCGGTGCGGACTCCGCCCATCCAGTAGTGCGCCGCCGGGGTGACGGGAATCGGCTCCCGGTCCCAGTCGAAGCCCCGGGACCGGCAGTTGGCATCGATGGTCGGGAACCGTTGTGCCAGGAACTCTGCCCCGAGGTGGGTGGCATCCAGCCGGACCGGTACGCCGGGCTGCCGTGCCATCTGGGTGGCGATGCCGCGGGCCACGACGTCGCGGGGCGCCAGCTCGGCCGCCGGATGCACATCCAGCATGAACCGCCTACCCTCCGCGTCGATCAAGGTGGCACCCTCGCCGCGGACCGCCTCGGAGATCAAGAAGTTGCCCGGTGCGGCCAGCGAGGTCGGATGGAACTGGTAGAACTCCAGATCCGCGGCCACCGCTCCGGCCCGCAGCGCCAGCGCGACCCCGTCGCCGGTCGCGACCTCAGGGTTGGTGGTGTGCCGATAGAGCTGCCCGGCTCCGCCGGTGGCCAGGATCACCGCATCGGCGCTCAGTTCGGAGCCGTCCAGCAGCCGTACGCCGGTGACCCGACCATCGGTCACGAGCAGATCGACCACGGTGGTGCGCGCCAGCAGCGGGATGCCCGCCTCGGCCACCCGGGCCAGCAGTGCGGCCGAGATCGCCGCGCCGGTGGCGTCGCCGTCGACATGCAGGATCCGTGGGTGCTCGTGCGCCGCCTCCAGGCCGAGCGCGAGACTTCCGTCCGGGGCGCGGTCGAAGCCGACTCCGCGGTCGATGAGCTCACGTACTGCTTCGGGTCCGCCCTCGCACAGCGCGGTGGCAGCCGCTGGATCGCTCAGCCCGGCACCGGCGACGAGTGTGTCGGCGACATGGCTGGCCGGGGAGTCCGGGGGAGCGATGACGACCGCGACCCCACCCTGGGCGTACCGGGTGTTGCTCTCCTCGGCATCCGCCTTGGTGATGACGGTGACGTCGTGGTGCGGGGCAAGATCGAGAGCAGCGGTCAAGCCAGCCACACCAGATCCGACGATGAGGATATGCATGGGTGTTCTCCTCACTTGGGGAGCGCCGCGAGCATGCGCTCCAGCGCCACTTTGGCGTCGCGGGCCACGTCGTCGGCGACCACGATCTCGTTGCGGATCTCGCCTTCGACCAGGCCTTCCAGGGTCCAGGCGAGGTAGCCGGGGTGGATCCGGTACATGGTCGAGCAGGGGCAGATCACGGGGTCGAGGCAGAAGATCGTCTTGTCCGGGTTCTCGGCGGCGAGCCGGTTGACCAGGTTGATCTCGGTGCCGATGGCGATCACGTCGCCGGGGCTTGCGGCGGCAACGAATTTGCGGATCGCATCGGTTGAGCCGGAGGCATCGGCGGCATCGACCACCGGCATCGGGGACTCGGGGTGCACTATCACCTTGCAACCGGGATGCTGCGCGCGGGCCTGGTCGATCTGGGCGACGGTGAACCGCTTGTGCACCGAGCAGAACCCGTGCCACAAGATCACCTTGGCGTCGATCAGGTCGGCCTCGGTGTTCCCGCCCAGCGGCTTGCGCGGATTCCACATCGGCATCTGCTCCAGCGGCACGCCCATCGCCTTGGCGGTGTTACGGCCGAGGTGCTGGTCGGGGAAGAACAGCACTCGCTTGCCCCGCTCGAATGCCCATTCCAGCACCGTGGCGGCGTTGGACGAGGTGCACACGATGCCGCCGTGCCGGCCGCAGAATGCCTTCAAGGCTGCGGAGGAGTTCATGTAGGTCACCGGGATCACCGGGGCGAGCCCGTCGCCGTCGGCTTCGGAGGCGTAGACCTCCATCAGTTCCTCCCACGCGGTCTCCACCGAATCCTCGTCGGCCATGTCGGCCATCGAGCATCCGGCGGCCAGGTTCGGCAGGATCACGTGCTGCTCCGGCCGGGCCAAGATGTCGGCGGTCTCGGCCATGAAGTGCACCCCGCAGAACACGATGGTGCTGGCTTCCGGCCTGGTCAGCGACGCATTGGCGAGCTGGAAGGAGTCGCCGACGAAGTCTGCGTACTGCACCACCTCGTCACGCTGGTAGAAATGCCCCAAGATCACCAGGTCGCTGCCCAGGGTTTCCTTGGCAGCGCGGATCCGGGCATGCAGTTCGTCGTCGCTCATCCGCTGGTACGCCGTCGGCAGCTGGCCGGGGCGAGTGACCGGGTTCGGGATGATGTCGAGTTCGGACGCGCCCGGCCCGTACCCGGGTGCCAGGTCGAAGTCCCACGGGCCGCGCGCGAGCTCGGCGTCACAGCTGGTGCCCGGCGCGGCGGTGATCAACGCATCGACCGACCGAGGAGTGGTGGCAACGGTCACGGTCATCTGAGGTTCCTCTCGGGAGTGGGATTGACCTGGAAGCGGTAGAGGGCAGGGGGTCGGTGGCAGGTCCCGGTCAACACCGTGCCGGTCGGAACCAGGGTCTTGGTTGCCAACGCCTGGCGGCGGAAGTTGGCGGGGTCGATCTTCTTGCGCAGCACGGCTTCGTGCACCGCGCGGAGTTCGGCGAGGGTGAACTCGGGACTGAGGAAGAACCTGGCGATCGGTGAGTACGTGATTTTGCCGCGCAGCCGGTTGAGCGCGTACTGCACGATCGTGTTGTGGTCGAAGGCAAGCTCTGGGACCTCGTCGGCCAGGAACCATTCGACGTTCTCGCCGTCGATCGCGCGCGCGGCCTCGTCGGCTCGGACCAACGCCCAGTAGACGATCGAGACGACTCGCTGGGGTGAACGGTCGGGCGCGCCGAAGGAGTAGAGCTGCTCGAGATAGTTCGAGGTGAGTCCTGTCGTCCGCTCCAGGGTGCGACGAGCACTCGCCGACAGGTCCTCGTCGGGTTGCAGGGGTCCACCGGGGAGCGCCCAGCGGCCGACGTACGGCTCGCGGATCCGGCGTACCAGCGGCAGCCAGAGCGCGTTCTCCCCGGTCCGGGGGTGGGGGCGCAGCGCAAAGATCACCGTCGAGACGGCGAGTTCGATGCCCTGTTCGTTCACTGTCCGGACCTTTTGGTAGAGATGACTATAAGCCCTGTGGTCTTGAGGTTACGCCCTGACTTATGGTCAGGTCAACTTTTAGTCGGGTGATCCGGGCCACGGCTCCTGCCGTGGTCGGTTTGTCCCGACTCTCCGTCCCCGATCCGGATCACTGAGCGGACTACCGTGCGGCGATTCGACCGGCTGACCTGACAGCTCAGGTCATTACCGTGACAGCCTGCGAAGATGAGCGCTATGCCGGAGTTCCTCTCGCCAGCGACCGTCGACGACCTCGATGTGTGACGGCGGCAGACTGCCGATCAAGCTCGGCCCAGCACTGGGCCGGAGCTTGGGAATCGCCCGATCGCTGCTTGTCTATCACGCGATTCCGGGCCGGCACCGGCGGATGGCGCGGTTCTACGCGCAGTTCCTCGGCCCCGGGGATCTGGGGCTCGACATCGGTGCTCACGTCGGCAGCCGGGTCCGGTCCTGGCGGCGGCTCGGTGCCCGAGTGATCGCGGTGGAGCCACAGCCGGACTGCCTGCGTGTGCTGCGTCTGGTCTGGGGCCGTGATCGAGCGGTGACGGTTGTGCCGACCGCTGTCGGAGCACAGAGCGGTACGGCGACGCTGTCGGTGTCGAGTCGTACGCCCACGGTGTCGACGCTGTCGTCCGACTGGATCGACGACGTGACGGCGGATCGCCGGTTCGCGAAGGTGCGCTGGGATCACAGGATCGAGGTGCCGGTGACGACCCTGGACGCCTTGATCGCGACCTACGGCGAGCCGGCATTCTGCAAGATCGACGTGGAGGGCTTCGAGAACCAGGTGCTCGCCGGTCTGAGCCGGCCGTTGCGGGCACTGTCGTTCGAGTATCTTCCGGCAGCCCATTGCGATGCGCTGGCCGCGCTCGACCGGGTCGAGGAGTTGGGCGACTACCGCTACAACTACTCGCCGGTCGAAACCATGCGCTGGATTGACGATCGGTGGCTGGATGTGGCCGAGCTACGGGCTGTGTTGGACCGGGTCCGCCAGACGGGCCGCTCGGGTGACATCTACGCCCGTCGGATCAAACCCGTCTTCCGGGCTCCGAGCCGTCCGGGCTGCCAAGATGGGTCCACGCGCGCGAAAGGGGACGCTGACTCATGAGTGGAATGCTCGAGGTCATTGCCCTGCATGCCGCCGACGCGGAGCGGGCCGAGGCCGGCGGAGCGGATCGGATCGAGTTGGTCGGCACGATGGCCAATGACGGGATGTCGCCGGAACCGGCGCTGGTCGGTCAGGTACGCCGGGCGACGTCGTTGCCGATCCGGGTGATGCTGCGGCTGCGTGAGGGCTTTGGCACCGACGGCGGTGAGGTTACCCGGTTGCAGGGCTTGCTGTCGTCCTATCGATCCGTCGGCGCCGACGGCGTCGTGCTCGGTTTTCTCAACGCACACACCGAGATCGACGTCCGCGTGGTGATGGAGATCGTCGGTCCGGAACCCGATTTCGGCTGGACCTTCCATCGAGCGGTGGACTCGTGCTTCGACACCGACACAGCGTGGTGGACCTTGCGTCAGCTGCCGGGGCTCGACCAGGTCCTGACGGCCGGTTCGGCACGCGGGGTGTCTGAGGGACTGGACGAGCTGGTGGCGCGGGCGAAGGCCGACGAGTTCGCCCGATCAGTGATCATGGCCGGCGGCGGGCTGCTGCCCGAGCACGTACCCTGGCTGGCCCGGGCCGGAGTGCGGTCCTTCCACATCGGCTCGTCCGCGCGGCCGCTGGGATCGTGGAAGGCATACGTGGATCCCGATCTGGTCGGCGCCTGGCGCCGGTTGATCGCCGATGCCGTACGCCGGAGCGAGCCCGCGTGATCTTCATCGACCCGCCGACCTGGCCGGGTCATGGTCGGCTCTGGTCGCATCTGATCAGCGACACGTCGTACGAGGAATTGCACGTTTTCGCCGCCTCGGTGGGGATTCCGCGGCGTGCCTTCGAGCGGGATCACTACGACGTGATCGCGGATCGGTACGAGTCCGTGGTTGCCGCTGGTGCGCGCCCTGCTCGGTCGCGGGAGATCGTGACCATGTTGCATGCGGCCGGACTGCGGCGCCGGCATCGCTCGGCCCTGGCTCCCGTGGTCGGTCGGCGCTGGCCGCGACCATTGGAGCCTGGGGATCTGGTGGCGGTGGTGGCGCCGTCGGGACCGGTCGATCCGGATCGGTTGGCTCGGGGCGTGGCACTGCTGGAGTCCTGGGGGCTGCGGGCTCGGTTGCAGCCACACGTGCTGGGCCGCGATGCGCGGTTGCCCTATCTGGCCGCCGGCGACTACCAGCGAGCCGCCGATCTGAGTGATGCCTGGGCCGATCCCGAGGTTGCCACGGTATGGGCGGCGCGTGGTGGCTACGGGGCGCAGCGGATGGTCGATCTGCTCGACTGGTCGGCTGTGCGGGCTGCTGCACCAAAGTGGCTGATCGGCTTCAGCGACATCACCGCACTGCACACTCGGCTGGGGCGTGAGCTGGATCTGGTGACAGTCCACGGGCCTGGGCTGGCGACCGTGGAGCAACTGGACGACGAGCTGTCGGCGACCGCCCTTCGGTCTCTGCTGATGTCGGCACCGGTCCCGAGAACAGTTCTGGCGGAGGGCATTGGCGCGGTGGCAGGGGTCGCCCGCGGTCGGCTGGTCGGCGGCAATCTGTCCCTGTTGGCAGCCGATGTCGGGGTGGAGCCGGCCCCCGAGGCATCGGTCATTGCGGTGTTCGAGGACGTCGGCGAGTGCCCCTACCGGGTCGATCGGATGCTCACCCAGCTGTTGCGTTCCCGCTGGTTCGACCAGGTCCGCGGCGTCGTGGTGGGTGACCTGGACTCAGCGGTAGTGCTCGAGCGTCTCGGCCGACTGGGCATCCCGA
>JASGEZ010000084.1:0-22617 GCA_047605905.1 Microlunatus sp. | reverse complement strand
CCGTAATCGCGACACCGCCTGGTATGCGCTGATCGACCAGGACTGGCCGGCCGTACGCGCCGCCTTCGAAGCCTGGCTGGATCCGGACAACTTCGACGCCGCCGGCAACCAGCTCCATCCGCTGCGGGCTGGACGTGTCGAGAAGGAGCAAGCGCAGGTCAATCCGGCAGTTTGAGCTGCGTCCTCTCCTTTTCGAGGAGGGCTAGTCCAGACAGAACTCGTTGCCCTCCGGGTCGGCCATGGTGATGAACCCGCTCTCCATCGGTGGTGCCGGCTCCACCCGGTAGAGCATCGACCCGCCCAAGGCGGTCAATCGTTCGCACTCGGTCGTCAGCGCGGCCATACGCTCGGCTCCTTGCAGACCGACGGCTGCGCGCACATCCAGGTGCAGACGATTCTTGGCTGCCTTGGCCTCCGGAACCTGCTGGATGAAGATCCGGGGACCGGCACCCTCCGGATCGACGATGGCCGATCGGGAGTTCCATTGGTCCTCGGGGACGCCGAACGCCCGCAGTGCGTGTTCCCAGCTGTCGAATCCGGGTGGGGGCGGCTCGAGCACATAGCCGAGAGCTGCAGCCCAGAAGTCCGCGAGCGCTCCGGGGTCGGCGGCATCGAAAGTGATCTGGATAGTCTTCGCCATATCCGCAGGGTCCCACCGGCCACTGACAGTCGTACAGCCCCGGCAGACGTGCGCCGGATGCGCGTCGCGCGGGGCGAGAGATGAGATGGGGGAGAGGCAGTTGCTGGTTCTGCTGCCGCCCTCGGAGACCAAGCGGCCGGGTGGTCGACGGACGCGGCTCGATCTGGACCGGCTGACGCTTCCCGGTCTGCGCCCTCAGCGTGAGGCCGTCGTCGACGCACTGGTGGCGTTGAGCGACGATGCCGACACTGCGGCCAGAGTGCTCAAGCTCAGCCCACGCCAGCTCGGTGAGATCGAGATCAACGCCGCGCTTCGTCACGGGCCGACGCTCCCCGCCGTGGATCGCTACACCGGCGTGCTCTACGACGCGCTCGGCGCAGCCACCCTCGACGCAGCCGCTCGGCGGTGGCTGGGCAAGCACGTCCTCATTCACGCGGCGGCCTTCGGTCCGGTCGGTGCGCTGGACAAGATCCCGGCCTATCGGCTGGGTGCGGCCGCCACCGTGCCCGGGCTACCGCCGCTGCGCCGAGTCTGGGCCCCGGCCGTCACAGCCGAGCTGGCGCAGCACCGCTCGCCGTTCATCCTCGACCTTCGCTCGGAGGCGTACGTGGTGCTCGGGCCGGTGCCCACGACCACTCCTTCCGCCTATGTCCGAGTGGTCACCGCCGGCGACGACGGCCAGGTACGGGCACTCAACCACTTCAACAAGGCGGCGAAGGGCGCGCTCACCCGGGCCCTGGCCGAGCAGCGTCCCGTGGTGCGTTCGCTTCGCGGGCTGCTGCGCTGGGCCGGGGAGTCGGGCGTGGCCCTGGAGCCCGGTCCGGGCGGCGAGCTGCTCCTGCATGCCTGAGCCAACGCCGAACGGCCCGCGAGACATGACCTACGCTGCTGCCATGGTGCGCACCGCCGACCCGACCCGTGGCTCGGTCCGGCTCGCGCGCGCCGGCGTGCTCGGCAGCAGTTCGCTGTTCCTGGCCACTGCGGGCCACGTCGCCGGTGGCGGCGTCCTGCCCGGTCCCGGCATGCTCGCCGTGCTCGGCGGCGCGCTCGCCCTGGTCTCGGTGTCGCTGACGACCCGCCGTCTCCGGTTCGGTCTGCTGCTCGGCTTGTTGGCCGTCGAACAGATCGCCCTGCACGTCGTCCTGCAGGCGGCCAGCGGAGCGTCGGCCTGCGTGGCCGTGATGCCGGGGCATGCCATGACCGCGACCGCGATCTGCGGCGGCTCGGCTGGGGCCACAACGGTCGCGACGACGAGTGGCTGGATGATGATGGCCGGCCACGGTCTCGCCTTGCTGGCCACCGCCTGGCTGATGGCCGCCGGCGAACGCTGGTTGTGGCGCCTGGTCGAGCAGACCTACCGACGTGCCACCATCCGACCGACCCGCAGCCGGCGAGCGGTCGTCGCAGTGCTGGCCAGCCCCGTTCCGGCGCCGATCCGGATCGGTTGGATTCCCGCTGTTCCTCGCGGACCGCCTGTCGTCTGATTCGACCCACTGCGTGCCCGTCCGGGGCACGTGCCCGCGTACGCCCCGCGTATCCCCGAATCTCTCGATAGGACAAGCCATGAATGCCCTGCCTGCCCGCCATTCCTGGCGACGCCGAGGCACGCTCGTCGCTGCCGCCTTGGCAACGATGAGTCTGACCCTGCTGCCGATCACCGCCGACGCGCACGTACGGGTCGTCTCGGACAATGCCAACAGTGGCGGCTACAGCGCGCTGACCTTCCGGGTGCCCAACGAGTCGGCAACCGCAGGAACGGTGAAGCTCACCGTCGACCTGCCGACCGATCATCCGTTCCTCTACGTCAGCACCAAACCGGTGCCGGGCTGGACCGCCACCACCAAGAAGTCCAAACTGCCCAAGCCGGTCGACTCGCACGGCACCACCGTCACCGAGGCGATCAGCTCGGTCACCTGGACCGCGGACAAGGGCAACCAGATCAAACCTGGCGAATACCAGGAGTTCTCCATCTCGGTCGGGCCGCTGCCCGATCCGGGCACCGTGCTGCTGCCCGCCACCCAGACCTACAGCGATGGCGAGGTGGTGACTTGGGACGAGCCGACACCGGCCTCCGGTGAGGAGCCGGAGCATCCGGCGCCACAACTCGAGGTCGTAGCGGGCGATGCCGACCACCACGGCGCCGCTGCCCAGAGTCCGGCCGGACCGGCCGCCGAGTCTCAGGCCCAGCAGACCAGCGATGCGCAAGGCCTCACCCGCACCCTCGGGGGCCTCGGACTGATGATGGGATTCGTCGCCTTCGTCGTCTCCGCACTGGCCTGGCGACGCTCCGGTCGAGGCACGAGCGCGTGAAACGCCGGTTCTGGCTGACGGTTGTCGTAGCCGTCGTGCTGTTCACCCTGTACGGCACATCGCAGACGGCGTGGGCCCACAATTCCCTGATCGGCACGACGCCGAGCGACGGTGCGCAGGTCGAAGCGGGGCCGGCGGAGGTGGTGCTCACCTTCAACGAACCGGCGATCAGTACCGGTACGAAGGTGCTCGTCACCGGCCCGGACGGTCTGGTGACCGATGGCGCCCCGCGGCTGATCGACAACACCGTGCGGCAGGATCTGAAGCCGGGGCTGCCGGCCGGGTCGTACGCAGTGGAGTGGCGGGTCACGTCGGCCGATGGTCACCCGATCAACGGCTCGTTCTCGTTCCAGGTCAAGACGAGCTCGGTTGCCAATGAAAGCCCGGACCCGACACCGACCACTGCCGCCCCGACAGCCGGGCCGGACGGTGACGACACCGACAACGGATCCGGGTGGATGTGGTGGCTGGGAATCATCCCGGTCGGGCTGGCGCTGGTGCTCGGCTGGCGGTTCAGCCGACGCTGACGGGATGCTGGTCGAGGTGCGTCAGCACGGCCTCGGCCAGCGCCCCCGGGTCTTCGTCGGGAATCCAGTGCGAAACCCCGCTCAGCTGGACGAAGCTGTAGGCGCCGTCGACGTAGGTGGCGGTGTCCTCGGCTGCTTGCCGGCCGAACGCGACATCGCCGTCACTCCACACGTACAGACTCGGGACACTGACCCGGCCGGTGCCCGGCACACCCTTCAGCCGCATCGCGCGATACCAGTTGAGAGCGGCGGTCGCCGTGGCCCGATCGGCCAACAGCCGTGCCATCTCACCAGGATCCGCCGTTCCGCTGGAGGCCAACCAGCGACCGCCCAAGGGACTGCCGAGCAGGGACTCCGGCAGCCAGGGGAGCTGGAACAGCGCCATGTACCACGAGCGCAGCGCCTGCTTTCCGCGCAACGCCTTGAGGAGCGCTTGCGGATGCGGCGTCGAGGCGACGGACAGCGTCCGGATCCGTTCCGGATAGCGCGCGGCGACATGCCAGGCAACGACACCGCCCCAGTCGTGCCCGAGCAGGTCGAACCGGTCCAGACCGGCGGCATCGGCGAGCGCCAGGACATCGCCGGCCAGCCGGTCGATCCGGTACGCCGCGACATCGGCCGGCTGCGCTCCCGGTGAATAGCCGCGCTGATCGGGGGCCAACACTCGTACGCCGGCCGCCCCCAGTCGAGTCGCGACCCCCGCCCAGCAGGCCGAGGTCTGCGGGAAACCGTGCAAGGCGATGACCGGGCGCCCGTCCATCGGCCCCCAGTCGTGCACCCGGAAGGTGAAGCCGTCATTGCCGTAGCTGGTCAGTGGCACGGTCATGGACGGAGCCTCTCGGGAGTGCAGGAGCGATTCCGGGCGACATGCTTTTCGTCGCACGGAATCGTGACGAACGAGCGAGATCTCGCGGAGTTCATGACCGCGGAGCGCGGAGCGCGACAGTTCAACACCGCCATGGACGGAGCCTCTCGGGAGTGCGGGGGGTCATGAGCGGAGCATGTCACGGGGAGGGTGTCGTGCCCGCATAGGGTCGTACGGTGCCCGCCACCGATGACCCGACCGCCCCGCTCAGCCTGACGCGAGCCGAAGCAGTGCAGCGGGCGGCAACGATCCGGGTCGAACACACCGAGATCACCCTCGATCTGAGCCGGCCAGGCGCCGAGTTCGACTCCCTCAGCGTCATCCGATTCGCGCTGCGAGACGGCGTCGACGGGGGAGCGGAGACCTTCGTCGATTTCAAGGGCACGGAGCTGACTCTCGCCGAACTCAACGGAAGCCCGATCGATCCGGCAACCTGGCGGCACGGCAGGATCCCGTTGCGGGATCTCCGGCGGACGAACACCCTGCGGATCACCGGCACCATGGCCTACTCCACCGACGGCGAGGGCCTGCATCGCCACACGGACCCGGCGGACGGCAAGACCTATCTCTATGCAATGTCGTTCCTGGATGCCGCACCCCGCTGGTTCGGCTGCTTCGATCAGCCCGACCTCAAGTCGACGTACGCGCTGGAGGTCACTGCGCCCGTGGACTGGACGGTGCTCGGCAACGGTCCCAGCACCCAGATCGAGCCGGGACGGTGGCAGCTCCGGCCGACCGCCCCGCTGTCGACGTACTACGTCACGCTGGTCGCCGGACCGTACGCGTCCTGCTATCGCGAGCACGACGGGATCCGCCTCGGCTTCCACGCTCGCGCTTCGCTCGCGGAGCCGCTGGAGGCCGAAGTCGCCGACCTGGCCGAGGTGACCGCGGCGTCGTTCGACTACTACCACCGGCTGTTCGGCTTCCGCTATCCCTTCGGCGAATACCACCAGGCATTCGTGCCCGACTTCAACGCCGGTGCGATGGAGAACCCGGGCTGCGTGACGTTGCGGGACCAGTACATCTTCCGCAGTCGTGCGACCCGGGTCGAGCGGGCGTCCCGGGCCGGCACGGTGGCGCACGAGATGGCCCACATGTGGTTCGGCGACCTGGTCACCATGCGCTGGTGGGACGACCTATGGCTGAACGAGTCGTTCGCCGAGTACGCGGCCCATCGCTGTTGCAGCGAGGCGACCGGCTATCCGCTGTGGACCGAGTTCGGGATCGTCCGCAAGGACTGGGGTTCGGTCGCCGATCAGGCGCCGTCCACCCACCCGGTGGCCGGGAACGGAGCGCCCGATGCGGCGGCGGCCCTACAGGACTTCGACGGCATCTCCTACGCCAAGGGCGCGGCGGTGCTGAAGCAATTGGCGACCCATCTGGGCGACGAGATCTTCATCGCGGGGCTGCGGGACTACTTCGCGCAGCACGCGTATGGGAACGCCGCACTCGCCGACCTGCTGGCAGCCTGGCAACGCGCCGGGGCGCAGGACCTGGACAGCTGGTCGCGGGTGTGGCTGCAGACCGCGGGCATGGACACCCTCGCGATCGACGGTGGCGAGCTGGTCCGGACCCCTCCCGGTGACTCCTCGCCCGACGACGATGGGGCCCGCCGGCCGCACACGTTCACCATTGCGGCCGTGGATGCCGCCGGCGTTGAGCTAGCCCGGCAACAGCTCCGGCTGCCCGGCACGGCGTCGCGAGAGCTGCATCCACCGGGGAGTGGGAATGGGGCCGCGCCTGATCGGGCTGCGTTGGAGTTGGACGATCCCAGAGCGGTGCTGTTGATCCCGGATGCCGATGACGAGACCTGGGCCAAGCTCCGTTTCGGCGCCCCGTGGCCCGACGTGGCTGCGCTGCTCCCGCAGATCCAGTCGCCGTCGAGCCGGGTTGTGGTGGTGAACGCGATCCGGGACGCGGTCCGCAGCGCAGAGCTCGATCCGGCGGTGGCGCTCGATGCCCTGCTGGATCTGGTTGTGGTGGACGACGAGGACGTCCTGATCGGGTCCGTGCTGCGCTTCTGCACCGAGGTGCTGGCGGCGATCTTCACTGCGGCGGCCTCGCGACCGGAGCGGGTGTCTCGTATCCACCGGGTCGCCGATCAGCTGGCAGCCGGCGCGGCGGCAGGCTCCGACCGGCAGCTGCTCGGATTGCGGTACGCCATCGCGACCTGCGTCGACAGCGACCGGTTGCATCGCTGGCTGGCCGGCCGCTCGCTGCCGGCCGGACTGTCGCTGGATCCGGACCTGACCTGGCTGATCGTCGTCCGGCTCGCCGAGATCGTCGACGACGAGCGGGTGATCGACCAGGCTCTGGAGCGCGATCGGTCGGCGGCCGGCCGGGTGCATGCGGCCAGAGCGCGTGCCGGCCTGCCCAGTGCCGCCGCCAAACAGGCGGCCTGGACCGCCCTGGTCGAGCCGTCGGAGCTGCCCGCCTCCGAGTTGTACGCGGTTGCCCGCGGGTTCTTCCGGCCCGGTCAGACCGAGCTGACGGCCGCGTACGTACCGCGGTTCTTCGCCGAGATGCCGGGCACCGCGGCGCTGCGCAGCGGCTGGGCGCTGGGGCAGGTGGTCAGCGACGCGTTCCCGCTCAGCCACGCCACACCGGCCGCCCTCGGACTGGCGGAAGACACGCTGGCGACATCGTTGCCCGCTCCGGTCCGTCGCTCGATGGTGGACGGCACCGATGCCCTCCGCCGGGCAGTCGCCTCGCTGGAACGCTTCGGCCGCGATCGGGTCAGCTCTGCTGGAGCAGCTGGTTGAGCCGGGCCGCCTGCCGGGTGAGGTGGTCGCGCTCAGCCGTGTTCGGCGCCTGCGGAGCGGCGTCGGCATAGAGCCGGGCGGCCAATTCGAGATTGCCGCTCTTCTCCTGCAGGTGGGCCGCGACCGCGGTGTACCGCGGGACCGAATCGTCGACCTCCGCCAGAGCGGCCAAACCGGCCGGGCCGCCGTCTGCCTCGCCGATCGCGACGGCGCGGTTCAGCCGGACGACGGGGGAGTCGGTGAGGGCCAGCAGTTCGTCGTACCACTCCACGATCTGCACCCAGTCGGTCTCCGCCGCGCTGGGCGCATCGGCATGCAAGGCAGCGATGGCGGCCTGAGCCTGGTACGGACCGAGCCGGTCGCGGTCGAGTGCGTCCTGCAACAGGTCGATCCCTTCCGCGATCAGGTCGCGGCGCCAGAGCCGCCGGTCCTGGTCGGCCAGCGGTATCAGCCGGCCGTCGGCGTGCGTCCGGGCGTCGCGGCGGGCATGGTGCAGCAGCATCAGCGCCAGCAGACCGCTCACCTCCGGCTCGGAGCTGATCGTGGTCAGCTGACGGGTCAGCCGGATGGCCTCCGCCGCCAGATCGACGTCTCCCGAATAGCCCTCGTTGAACACCAGATAGAGGGTGGTCAGCACGGTGCGCAGATCCCCCGGCCGGTCGAAGCGGAGGTCGGCCACGGTGCGCTTTGCCCGGCTGATCCGCTGAGCCATGGTCGCCTCGGGGACCAGATAGGCCGCGGCGATCTGCCGGGTGGTCAGGCCTCCGACGGCCCGTAGAGTCAAGGCCACGGCCGAAGCGGGCGTCAACGCCGGGTGAGCGCACCGCAGGTAGAGCTCCAAAGTGTCGTCGCTGGTCTCCGCCGGCCCTGGCGGCGGGTTCCGCGGACAGCCGTTCCTCGCGTTGACGCCTGGCCGCGTCCGCCCGCGCCAGGTCGACGAACTTGCGCCAGGCGACGGTGACGAGCCATCCCTTGGGCTCACGAGGCAGTTCCTCGGACCAGGCGTCGACGGCCGTGAGCAAGGCCTCCTGCACCGCATCCTCGGCCGTCGCGAAATCGGCTCCGCGACGGACGAGAATGGCGAGCACTGCCGGGCTCAGCTCCCGCAGCAGTGCCTCTGTCGGTGCGTCGATCACTCGTCGACCGTGGCCGGCACACCGTAGAAGGGCCGAACCTCGAGCCACTCGTGAATCGGCTTGCCGTCCTTGCCGGGAGCGGCCGACAACTCTCCGGCCAGGGCGATCGCGCGGTCGTAGGAGTCGACGTCGATCACCATCCAGCCGGCGATCAGGTCCTTGGTCTCGGCGAACGGGCCGTCGGTGACCGGCGGCCGGCCGGGGCCGTCGTACCGGACGAAGGTGCCTTCCGGGGACAGCGCCTGGCCGTCGACGAACTCGCCGGCCTGCTCCAGCCGGGCGGCGAAGTCGTTCATGTAGGCCATGTGCGCATCGATCTCGGCCGGCGTCCACTCCGTCATGGGGATGTCGACGACATTCTCCGGGCCGCTGTTGCGGCGGTAGTGCTTGAGCAGCAGGTACTTGGCCATGGTGGTTCTCCTCAGGTGGTGCGGCCCATTCTGGCCGCGTTCATCCCTGGGACGGAGCCGGCCGCGCGTTCTCGACATCGGATGAGGGCTTCCTCATCACAGGTTCATACCCGCCTCACCGCCCCTGGCGAGGGTGGTCGTGCAAGGGCAACTGGAGGTTGGTGGCTCGAGTCGAGGCCGGCTACGGAGATTCGATCGGGCGGAACGGAGCGAACATGAGGAGGCGCCGGATGGCGACCAACCCGATCGACCCCCTGACCACAGGCGATTCGGGGCTTCGGATCGCCTGCTACTCCCACGACACAGTGGGCCTGGGTCATATCCGCCGCAACATCGCGGTCGCCACCTCCTTGATCAACGCCTGGCCGCAAGCCGACGCGCTGATGCTCACCGGTAATCCGGAGGCGACCTCGCTGTGGCTGCCGCCGCGTACCGACGTCGTGACCCTGCCGACGGTGGCCAAGGACGGCGCCGGTCGCTATCGAAGCCGTACGCTGAACGCCTCCCTGGACAACGTGGTCGCCATCCGGTCCGCCGTGATCGAGGCCGCCACGACGACCTTCGCCCCCGACCTGCTGATCGTCGACAAGGTGCCGCTCGGGGTCGCCGACGAACTCGTTCCCACCTTGCGCCGGCTGCGGGCCGACCACGACACCAAGATCGTCCTCGGACTGCGCGAGATCCTGGACGATCCGGTGACCGCCGTCGCCCAGTGGGCGGCCGGCTCCGCCACCGAAGCGATCGATGAGTTCTACGACGAGGTCTGGATCTACGGCGACCGACACGTCTACGACCCGGTGCTCGAGTACGGGCTGCCGGCCACGGTGGCCGACAAGGCGGTGTTCACCGGATACCTGGGCGCCGATCGCTTCCTCGACCCGGCCACGTCGACCAACGTCGGCAGCTACGCAGCCAAGCGTCCCTACGTGCTCTGCACGGTCGGCGGTGGTCAGGACGGTGCCGCCCTGGCCCGTACGTTCGCGCGTACCCCGCTTCCCGGCGGCCACGACGGGATGGTCGTCTGCGGTCCGTTCATGACCGCGGCCGATCGTGCCGCGGTCCGGGCGGCTGCGGCGACCAATCCGGCCATGACGGTCCGCGACTTCGTGCCGGACCTGCACCGCCTGATCGCGGGCGCCGCCGCCGTGGTCTCGATGGCCGGCTACAACTCCGTGTGCGAGATCCTCAGCTCTTCCCGCCCGGCGTTGTTGGTGCCCCGGACCAGCCCGCGGCTCGAGCAACTGATCCGAGCCCAGCGGCTGACCGAACTCGGGGCGACCGATCTGATGCCGCTGGACCGCCTCGCGATCACCGATCTCGCGCACTGGATCGATCAGGCGGTCGGCCGAGGACCGGTCGCCGAACGGGCCCGGCTCGATCTGGACGGCCTGGGTCGGCTTCCCGCCGTCGCCGCCCTGCTGCTGCCGGACCTCCGGCGGCACGAGCCCGTCGCGGCCCACTCCGGCTGCCGTCGAGGAGCCGATCATGCTGCCTGAGTGCGCTCCCGACCAGCTCGGACTCGCCCGACCCCGCCACCCCGCCGACCATCCGGACCCAGCCGGCGTACGGGTCGGCTACGTGACCAAGATGTTCCCGCGGTTCTCCGAGACCTTCGTGTTGACCGAGCTGCTGCAGCTCGAACGCCTCGGCTACGACATCGAGATCTTCTCGCTCCGGCCCCCGGCCGACGGACGCTTCCACGCCAAGCTGGCCGACCTGCGTGCGTCGGTCACCTATCTGACCTCGGCCGGCATCAAGGCCGCCGACCTCTGGGCCGAGCTCTCGGCAGCGGCCGAAGAGCTGGGGGATCTCGGACCGCACCTGGTCGAGCTGCTCCGGCTCGACTCGCGTTCCGCCCTCCAGGCTGTGCAACTGGCCCGCCACTGCCGGCGGCTCGGTCTCACCCACCTGCATGCCCACTTCGCCAGCGCCGGCACCACCGTCGCCCGGGTGGCCGCTCGCATCGCCGGGATCGGCTACGGCTTCACCGCCCACGCCAAGGACATCTATTGCGAGGTCGATCACGACGATCTCCGCCGCAAGCTCCGGGACGCCGTCGACGTGGTGACGGTCAGCGACTTCAACCGGACCTATCTGCGGGATCAGTTCGGTGCCGACGCCGATCGGGTCCGTCGGGTCTACAACGGACTCGATCTGGCCGCGTTCCCCTTCTCCGAGCCGCTGGAGCGGCCGAACACCGTCGTCGCGGTCGGCAGACTGGTGGAGAAGAAGGGCTTCGACACCCTGCTCGACGCCTTTGCTCTGCTGCTGGCCGACGGAGGCGAGGCGGATCTCGTGCTGGTCGGCTCCGGCGCTCTGGAAGATGCGCTGCGCGCCCAGATCCACCGACTCGGGCTGGGTGAACACGTCATCATGCTGGGCGGGTTGCCGCAACATCGGGTCGCGGAGATCGTGGCGGACGCCGCGGTGTTCGCGGCACCGTGCGTCGTCGGTGACGACGGCAACCGGGACGGGCTGCCGACGGTGCTGCTGGAGGCGATGGCCCTGGGCACACCGTGCGTGGCGACCCCGGTCACCGGCATCCCCGAGATCATCGAGCACGAGGTCACCGGTCTGCTCGTCGGCGAGCGCGACCCGCACGCCTTGGCAGCGGCGCTCGCCCGGATGCTCGACGACCCCATGCTCCGGGTCGGGCTCGCCAAGGCCGCCCGAGACCTGGTGGAGACCGAGTTCGATGCCCGCCGGCAGGCGGCCCGGGTTGCCGAGGGGTTCAGCGTCGCGGAGGGATTCGGCCGATGAGGATCGCGTACGTCTGCACCGACCCGGGCATTCCGGTCTTCGGTCGCAAGGGGGCCTCGGTGCACGCCCAGGCCACTTTGACCGAGTTCGTCCGGGCCGGGCATGAGGTGCATCTGCTCACCCCGCGAGCCGGCGGGGACCCGCTTCCCGGCGTCAGCGTTCACTCGCTCCCGACCATCGGCAAGGGCGACGCAGCCGCTCGCGAACGACGGGCTCAGGCGAGCGACGCGCACGTCGCCGACCTGCTGACCGACATCGCGCCGGACCTCGTCTACGAGCGGTACGCCCTGTGGGGACGCACCGCCACCCAGTGGGCTGCCGAGCACAGGATCCGAAGCGTGCTCGAGGTGAACGCGCCGCTGGTCGCCGAGCAACAGCGATTCCGCGAACTGGTCCATCTCGACGAGGCCGAGGCGGTCGCCCACAGTGCACTGGTCCGGGCCGGCACCGTGGTCTGTGTCAGCGAGCCGGTGGCCGACTGGGCTCGTGCCACCGGTGCCCGGCCGGAAACTGTGCTGGTCGAGCCCAACGGCGTCGATCCCGCGCGGATCACGCTCTCGCCGAAGCCGGTCACGCCGGCCGGCAGCGACACGTTCACCGTCGGATTCGTCGGCACCCTGAAACCCTGGCACGGGCTGGACACCCTGGTCGATGCCGTCGAGCCGCTGCTGCAGGCCGACCGGAGCTGGCGGCTGCTGCTGGTGGGCGACGGTCCCGTCGCCGACACGGTACGAAGCCGGCTGGCTACCGCCGGACTCGCCGATCGAGCGGAACTCACCGGTGCCGTCGCGCCGGCGGACGTGCCCGCGTACCTGCATCGGATGGATATCGCCTGCGCGCCCTATCCGGCCGGCGGCGACAACTACTTCTCCCCGCTGAAGGTGTATGAGTATCTGGCCGCCGGGGTGCCGGTGGTCGCCAGTGCGGTGGGTCAGTTGCAGGCGGCCCTGGACCACGGCCGATTGGGCCGGCTGGTCCGCCCCGGCGATGCCGCGGCTCTGACCGAGGCGCTGGACGACCTCCGCCGCGATCACGACGAGCGGGCCCGACTGCGACGGCTAGGCCGGGAGAGCGTGCTGGCCCGGCACACCTGGCAGGCGATCGTCCGCAGGGTGCTCGCCCATGACAGCAGCGCGAGGGCAGCCTGATGGCCCGACCCACAACCCTGCGCGGCGCTTGGCCGGGACTCCGGGCCACCGCCCACCGGTTCCGCGACCACATTCGCGAGCAGCGACGGCTGCTGATCCTCGGTCTGATCGCCTTGGTGGCCGAGGTCGGGTTCCGGTTGCTGGAGCCCTGGCCGCTGGCGTACGTGATCGATGCCGTGGTCGCCTCCTCCGGCTCCGATCTCGCCACCCGGCAGGCCGATCTGGGCAGCATGACCCTGCTGATCGGCATCTGCGCCGGCGGTCTCGTGGTCGTCGTCGCCCTGCGCGCGCTGATGTCGTACCTGATGACGATCTGTTTCGCGCTGGCCGGCAACCGGGTGCTGACCAGGGTCCGCACCGAGCTGTACGCCCACCTCAACGCGCTGTCGATGAGCTTCCACGATCGGCGCCGGACCGGAGATCTGGTGACCCGGGTGACCGGCGACGTGGGGCGGTTGCAGGAGGCCGCGGTGACCGCCATGGTCCCGCTGGCCGGCAATCTGCTGACGCTGGGCGGGATGCTGGTGGTGATAGCGATCCTCGACTGGCAACTGGCGCTGGTGGTGCTGATCGTGTTCCCGACTTTCCTACTGATCAGCACCCGGCTGACGAAGCGAATCGTGGGTGTCTCTCGCGGTCAGCGGACCGCCGAGGGAAATCTCGCGTCGCTGGCCACCGAGTCGCTGTCGTCGATGGCCGTCGTGCAGAGCTACTCGCTGGAATCGCGCCTGCAGGAGCGGTTCGGCGGCAGCAATCAGCGGAGTCTGGCCGACGGGGTCAAGGCCAAGAAGCTGTCGGCCGGGCTGGAACGCAAGACCGACGTGCTGGTCGGGATCGCGACCGGACTGGTGTTGTTCTTCGGTGCCCACCAGGTGCTCACCGGCAAGCTGACCCCCGGCGAGCTCACGGTCTTCCTCACCTATCTGAAGACCGCCTTCAAGCCGCTGCGCGACATCGCCAAGTACACCGGCCGGATCGCCAAGGCATCGGCGTCGGGGGAGCGGATCATCGATGTGCTGGACGAGCGGATCGAGATCTCCGATCCGTCCTGGGCCCGTCCGGCGCCGGCCTTCCGCGGGTACGTCAGATTCGAGGACGTCCATCTGGCCTACCAGCCCGGCCATCCGGTGCTGCGCGGCTTGAACCTGTCCGTCCAGGCAGGTCAGCGTGTCGCGGTGGTGGGTCCCTCCGGCTCCGGCAAGTCGTCGCTGATGTCCTTGCTGTGCCGGTTGCGGGAGCCCGACTTCGGTCGGGTCCGGATCGACGGGCACGACGTCTCCGACCTCACCCTGGCCTCGACCCGGCGGCAGATCTCGATCGTGTTGCAGGAGAGCATGCTGTTCGCCACCTCGATCCGGGACAACATCGCGCTCGGCTCGCCCGAAGCGGTCACCGAGGAGCAGATCGTCGCCGCGGCGCGACTGGCCGGAGCGCACGATTTCATCACTGCGTTGCCGGACGGCTACGACACGGTCGTGGGGGAGCGCGGCGCCACCCTGTCCGGCGGACAACGGCAGCGGATCGCCATCGCCCGCGCCGCGATTCGTGACGCTGCGATCGTCATCCTGGACGAGGCGCTGACGGGGCTCGATCCCGACACCGAGACCGAGGTCAAGGCGGCGCTCGACCGGCTCACTCGTGGCCGGACCACGTTCGTCATCACCCACGACCTGCAGGCCGCTCGCGACTGCGACCTGGTGGTCTGGCTGGACCAGGGCCGAGTGCTCACCTCGGGGCGCCCCGAGAAGGTGCTGCCGACGAGCCCGCGCGAGGACCCCGTTGCCGCGACTTCGCGCGAGGACGCCATTGCTGCGAGTTCGCGGTGACTCCCTCGAAGCCGTGCCTCGGCGTGGGTGACCGGAGCGAGCCGGGCTCCCGGCGGGAGCCGGTGGGCGAACTGGACCTCCAGGATCCCGGCGTGCCGGGGGCGGCCGTGATCGCCGATGGCACGGCCTTGTCCGAGCTGCTCGCCGAGGCCGGCGAAGACCTGCTCGACCGCAACTATCTGCGCTACAAACCGGGCACCAGCCTGGTCGCCGGTCTCCGCCTGGCATCGGGTCCTGCCTTCGCGTACGCGGTCAGTGCCGAGGCCCGGCCCAAGCTCGCCAAGCTGATCGAGCGGGCACCCGAAGCTGCCGTGCTGGTGCACTCGACCACCACGTTGCTGCTGGTCGCCCGACCGGCTGCCGACCGTGACCTGCCCGCGCTGGCGAAATCCGAGCGTTTGTCGGCTGCGGTCGGCCGGCCCGTGGCGAGCTGGACCACGTTGGCCTACAAACCGCAGCGGCGCTGGGTGGGCCGGCCCGGTGGCGAAGCCCGCCCGCCGGAACTCGTGCTGCGGTCCTACCGGCCACGTGATCTGCCGGCGACCATGGTGGGCTGGCGTCTTGCCGGACAGCTCGGCCAGGCAGAGGTCGGCGCCCGGCTGCCGGATGTGCGCACTGTCTCCGCGCGTCGGGGACTGGCTGCCGTCTCGTGGCTGCCGGGCACTCCATTGGACCGCCTCCTGGACACCGGCTCACTGGATGCCGACCACTCGGTTGTGGGCCCCTCGGCTGCGGGCCTCTCGGATTCCGGCGGCGAGCCGGTGACGTCGTCAAGGGTCGTGCTGGCCGAGGTCGGCATCGCATTGGCCGAGCTCCACCAGGCGCTGCCCCCACGTCCGGCCGAGACCAGGCCGGATGCCCGAGCCCTGCGTTCGGTGCTGTCCGAACTGTCGGCGCTGGTGCCGGCATTGCGTGACCGAGCCTCCGCGCTGTTGCGAACACTCGACACCCTGGCGCCGCGCCCGACCGGATGCCACCCCATCCACGGCGACTTCTCTGCCGATCAGGTGATCGTCGGCGCTGACGGGCGGATCGGAGTCACCGACTGGGACCGGGCCGGCTGGGGCGACCCGGGAGCCGACCTCGGCAGTCTGCGGGCAGCCGGGATGTCCGAGCCCGCGTACGCCGCCGTTCTCGAGGGCTATGCCCAGGTGCGAGCGGTGCCGGCCTCGGCGCAGTGGCACGGCGTCGCCGCGGCCGTGCAGCGGCTGACCGAACCGCTGCGTCAGAGCCGGGTGGACTGGCGGTCGGAGATCGCCGCTCGGCTGGCGCAGGCCGAGCGACAGCTCGGAGAGCTCGCGTCGAACTCCGACCGACGGTGCGTCTGATGGTCGCGTTCGACGACGTGCTGGCAGATCTGGGTGTGGCCGGTGTGGCACTGCGCCGGGCCTGGCCGCGCAGCGGTGAGCAGCTGCTGCTCGATCTCGATGACCTCGAACGTCCCGGAGACCGGGTGGCCGGTCAGTGGCACGCCGACATCGATATTGCGCAGCGGGTCGTGAACGACACCGAGGGAGCGTGCCGACGGGGCCGGGTCGTGCTGCAGCCGGGCGGCGCGGACCGTCGGCTCACCAAGCTCGCGGCGTTGCTGCGTCGGCCGGACAGCCGGCTGGTCGCACATCGGCCCGAGCGCCGTGCCGTCGTCGAGCTGGATGGTGGCGCCCGATTCGCCAAGCTGGTGCCGCGTCGGCGACTGGGCGGGTTGCGTCATGCGGCCCTCCGGGCGGACCGACTCCCGATCCGGACCCCGCAGGTGCTCCCGGACGAGGCCGAGCGGATGCTGGTCACCGCCGCTCTGCCCGGCACCCCGTTGTCGGAGTTGCTGAGCGGGCCCCGGGCGGTGGAGGCGCTGCAGGCCGTGGGCTCCGCGCTGGCCCGGCTGCACCGTTGTCCGCCTCCGGCCGGCGCGACGGTGCACGGACCACAGGACGAGGTCGCCGTCACCACCCGATGGGAGGACTGGGCACGCACGTACCAACTGCCGGTCCGCGCCCCCGAATCTGGCGCTCCCGAAGCCGACGTCGCGGCGGATGCAGCCACCGTGAGGTCGGATAGCGGGGGACCGCCAACGCCGGCGTCCAGCCTGCGGGTGATCCATCGCGACCTGCATGACGGCCAGTTCCTGCTCACTGCCGGACCCGATGGACGCTTCCAGGCCGATGGTGTCGGCCTGCTCGACTTCGACCTGGTCGCTGCCGGTGACCCGGCCCTCGATCTCGCCAATCTGATCGAGCACCTGTGGCTCCGGGAGCGTCAAGGGCTGCTTTCTCATGCCGAATCTGCGGTCAGGGCCTTGCTCAATGGGTATGGTCCGGACGAAGATGTGCTCGGCAGAGTAATTGCCTACCGGGCGCTGACGGCGCGCCGGCTGGCAGCGCTGTACTGCTTTCGGGCATCGAATCTTGCGACCTGAGGTTCGACGTCACAATCTAGTTGCGTATGTGACGGAGATCTCGCCAAGAGTTGCCGTAAGTGCTTTGATGCCCTAGAAATGGGTTACCGCTCAGTAGATCTGAGCTGCGACGTCAGCGCTATCGCGTCATAGCCCTACCGGGCCTGGCGCACTCGGAGGAGGACACTTCATGCGAGGAAAAGCTCGCGCCGTTCTCGCCGTCGGCATCACCTCGGTCGCCATGCTGGCGGCCGCTTGTGGTGGCGGTGGTGGGGAGAGCAGCCCGGGAACCGAGGAGGGTGGCCAGACCGGTGGCGCCATCGTCATCAAGGGCTGCACCCCGGAGAACCCGCTCATCCCAGGTATGACCAGTGAGACCTGTGGCGGCAACATCATCGACGCCTACAGCGCCAAGCTGATCCACTACAACACCGACACCGCTGCTCCCGAGATGGACATCGCCGAGAGCATCGAGACCAGTGACAACCAGAACTTCACCGTCAAGCTGAAGCCGGACTACAAGTTCCAGGACGGCACGACGGTCAAGGCCAAGAACTTCGTCGACGCGTGGAACTACACCGCGTACGGTCCGAACGCTCAGGCCGGCTCCTACTTCATGGCCGTGATCGACGGCGTCGCCGACATGCAGTGCGGCACCGACTCCAAGGGCGAGGCCGACTGCGAGGGCCACAAGCCGAAGGCCAAGACCGCCTCCGGTTTGAAGGTCGTCGACGACACCACCTTCACCATCAAGACCACCGAGAAGGTCTCGAACCTCCCGGTGCGGCTGGGCTACTCGGCCTTCTCGCCGCTGCCTGACTCCTTCTTCGCCGACGGCGGAGTCGATGCGTTCAAGAAGAAGCCGATCGGTGCCGGTCCCTTCCAGATCGACTCGATCAGCACCACCGAGACGGTGCTCAGCAAGTTCGCTGACTACTCCGGTGCGCAGAAGCCGCAGGTCGACAAGATCACCTTCCGGATCTACCAGTCCGAGGAGGCGGCCTACTCCGATGTCGTGGCCAACAACCTCGACTACACCGACAACATCCCGACCGACATGCGGGTCGACGAGCAGTACACCTCCGACCTGCCGGACCGGAACCTGGTCCGCGAGTCGCTGCGGTTCGCCAACATCACCTTCAGCCCGACAGACCCGCAGCTGAAGGACAACCTGAAGCTGCGTCAGGCGTTGTCGATCGCGGTGGACCGGGACCTGATCGCCAAGCAGATCTTCGGCGGCACCGTGAAGCCGGCTGACGGCTGGGTGTCACCGGTGGTCGAGGGCTACAAGGCCGGCGCCTGCGGTGAGTGGTGCACCTTCGACGCCGCGAAGGCCAAGGCGCTCTACGACGAGGCGGGCGGCTACAAGGGCATCCTGACCCTGACGATCAACGGTGACGGTGGCCACGGTCCCTGGGCCGAGGCTGCCTGCAACTCGATCAAGAACGCCACCGGAGCGGACTGCCGGGTGAACACGCTGCCCGACTTCGCACAGTTCAACAAGTTCGTCGACTCCGGCGACTGGAAGGGCATGGTTCGCGCCGGCTGGCAGGGTGACTACCCGTCGATCGAGAACTTCCTGGCACCGATCTACGCCAAGGGTGCGGACTCCAACTGGGCGAAGTACGACAACCCGGACTTCGACGCCAAGCTGAAGGCGGCGGCCGCGGCTTCGACCCCGGACGAGGCCAACACGCTCTACCAGGAGGCCGAGGCCATGCTGGGCAAGGACCTGCCCAGCTCGCCGATGTGGTACCCGGCGACCGTAGTGGGCTGGTCGACAAAGGTGACCAACGTCAAGGTCAACGCGTTCGGCGTGCTGGACTACAGCGCGATCACCCTCAAGTAGGAACGAAGGAAGTCAACGGAAGTCGGCCCGCCGGGTGGAAGCGGCGGGCCGACTCCCATCGTGACCATTGCGAGCAGCGCTCGTCGCCTGTGGTCTTAGGGTTCCCCCCACCCGAAGGAGAGGCACATGGGTCAGTATGCGATCCGCCGGATCCTGCAGATGATCCCGGTCATCCTGGGCACCACGTTCATCATCTACGCCAGTGTCTTCGCCCTCGGCGATCCCACTGTCGGCCGCTGCGGTGAACGTCCGTGTCCGCCCGCGTACGTCGAGGCGTTCAAGGCCGAGTACAACCTCGACAAGCCGCTGCTGTTGCAGTACGTGCTCTATCTGGGCAAGTTGCTCCAGGGCGATCTCGGCACCACTTTCTTCGGCAACTCGGTGGCCACTGATCTCGCCACCCGGTTCCCGACCACCCTGAAGCTGGCCTTCATCGCCCTCCTGGTGGAGGGCGTCATCGGCATCGTCGCCGGCATCGTGGCCGGCGTCCGCAAGGGCAAGTTCATCGACAGCCTGGTGATGATCTCGACCTTGGTGGTGATCTCCATCCCGGTGTTCGTGATCGGCGGCCTGGCGCAGCTGGTTTTCGGCATCAAGCTCGGCTGGTTCCCGGTGACCGCGACCCAGGGCACCTGGTACGAACTGATCATGCCGGGATTCGTGCTCGGCTCACTGTCGCTGGCGTACGTCGCCCGACTGACCCGGACCAGCCTGGTGGAGAACCTGCGCGCCGACTACGTACGCACCGCGCGAGCCAAGGGACTCAGCAACGCCCGGGTGATCGGCATCCACACCTGGCGGAACTCCCTGATCGCGGTCGTCACCTTCATTGGCCTGGACGTCGGCGGCCTGATGGGCGGTGCGGTCGTCACCGAGCGCATCTTCAACGTCAACGGGATCGGCAGCTACATCTTCCGCAGCATCACGCAGAAGGACGCGACCGCCGTAGTGGGCACGATCACGGTCCTGGTCCTGATCTATCTGGCCGTGAACCTGTTGGTGGATCTGCTCTACGGAGCCTTGGACCCGAGGATCAGCCATGACTGACCAGCAGAGCACCGAGTCCGATGTCGTGGTCCAGGACGTGACCACCGACAGCGCCACCGCCGGGGTCGAACCCGGCGTCCAGGAGGTGGCGGTCAAGGGCCGCTCGTTGCTGTCCGATGCCTGGGTGGAGCTCCGGCACAACCCGATCTTCTGGGTGTCGGCCGTGCTGATCGTCTTCTTCTTGACGATGGCGATCTTCCCGCAGCTGTTCACCAGCACTGATCCCACCTACGCCGACCTGGCCCGGGCCCGGGAGAAGCCGTCCTCCGCCGCGTGGTTCGGGATGGACTCGCAGGGCTACGACGTCTACGCCCGCACCATCTACGGTGCCCGGGCCTCGATCATGGTCGGGCTGCTGTCCAGCATCTTCGTGCTGGTCGTCGGGCTGATCATGGGCGTGATCGCCGGCTTCGCCTCCGGCTGGCTGGACGCGGTGCTCTCCCGGCTGGGCGAGATCTTCATCGCCATCCCGCTGTTGCTGGGCGGCATCCTGCTGCTGACCGTCTTCCCGAACAAGGCGGGCGATCCTTATCTGCTGATCGTCGGCAAGATCGTCTTCGTCATCTCGCTGCTGAGCTGGCCCCGGGTGATGCGCATCATGCGTTCCTCGGTGCTGCAGGTGAAACCGGCGGAGTACGTGCAGGCGGCGCGAGCACTGGGCGCCACACCGTGGCGGGTGATCCGCTCGCACATCATCCCGAACGCGATGGCGCCGGTGATCGTGGTCGCGACCATCGACCTGGGCGCCTACATCTCGATCGAGGCGACCCTGTCGTTCCTCGGCATCGGGCTGCAGCCACCCGCCATCTCCTGGGGTCTGGCGATCTCCCAGGCGTCCGGGCTCGGCGCGGTGCGGAACGCCCCGCACATGCTGATCTTCCCCAGCATCGCGCTCTCCTTGACCGTGTTGTCCTTCATCCTGCTGGGCGACGCGGTCCGCGACGCCCTCGATCCGAAGCTGCGCTGAGAGGACGACGACCATGACCAGTGCTGAAACGCTCGAGATCGGCAAGTCCTCGCAATGGCAGCCGAGGGACGGACTGCTGCTGGAGCTGGAGAATCTCCAGGTCGAGTTCCGGACCCGGGACGGGGTCGCGAAGGCGATCAACGGGGTGTCGTACAACCTGCACGAGGGCGAGACCCTGGCCGTGCTGGGCGAGTCCGGCTCCGGCAAGTCGGTGACCGCGCAGGCGATCATGGGCATCATCGACTCGCCACCCGGTTTCATCACCGGTGGCGAGATCCGCTACTGCGGCACCGACATCTTGAAGCTTCCCGAGGAGAAGCGGCGCCAGCTGCGGGGGCCGGAGATCTCGATGATCTTCCAGGACGCCCTGTCGGCGCTGAACCCGGTCTTCCCGGTCGGCTGGCAGATCGCGGAGATGTTCCGCATCCATCGGGGCGCCAACAAGACCGACGCGCTGGATGCGGCGGTGGCATTGATGGAGCGGGTGCAGATCCCGGCCGCGCGGCAGCGGGTCAAGTCCTTCCCGCACCAGTTCTCCGGCGGCATGCGGCAGCGGATCATGATCGCGATGGCGATCGCGCTCGACCCGGCCGTGCTGATCGCCGACGAGCCGACGACCGCCCTGGACGTCACCGTGCAGGCGCAGATCATGGGGTTGCTCAAGGAACTGCAGGAGGAGCGCAAGATGGGGCTCATCCTGATCACCCACGACCTCGGCGTGGTGGCCGATGTCGCCGACACGATCGCGGTGATGTACGCGGGCCGGATCGTCGAGCGGGGTGACGTCTACGACCTCTACCGCAAACCTGCGCACCCGTACGCGGAGGGCTTGCTGGAGTCGATCCCGCGACTGGATCAGAAGGGGCAGGAGTTGGCTGCCATCAAGGGGCTGCCGCCGAACCTGACCCGGATCCCGTCCGGATGCGCCTTCAGCCCCCGCTGCCGCTACGCGCAGGATGTCTGCCGGGTCGATCCGCCACCGCCGTTGCGGGAGGTTGCCCACAACCGGTTGTCGGCGTGTCACTTCGCCGAGGACGTGCTGGCAGGAGAGGCGGTGCGTACCGATGTCCGGTGAGCGCGAGGTCGTGCTGAAGGCCGAGGACCTGGTCAAGTACTACCCGATCAAGGCCGGGGTGCTGCGGCGTACGGTCGGGCAGGTCAAGGCGTTGGACGGGGTCTCCTTCGAGCTCTACAAGGGCGAGACGCTCGGCATCGTGGGCGAGTCCGGCTGCGGCAAGTCGACGCTGGGCCGTACTTTGATGCGGCTGGAGGAGCCGACGTCGGGCAAGGTCACCTTCAACGGGACCGACATGTATGCCCAGTCCGGCGCGGCGATGCGGCGGTTGCGCCGCGACATCCAGATCGTCTTCCAGGACCCGTACACCTCGCTCAACCCGCGCAAGACGGTCGGTGACATCATCGGCGAGCCGTTCGAGATCCACCCCGACGTGGTGCCCAAGACCGGTCGCCGGCAGCGGGTCCGCGAACTGCTCGATCTGGTGGGCCTGAACCCCGAGCACATCAACCGCTATCCGCACCAGTTCTCGGGCGGACAGCGGCAGCGGATCGGCATCGCCCGCGGACTCGCCCTCAACCCGAAGGTGATCATCTGCGACGAGCCGGTCTCGGCGCTCGACGTGTCGGTGCAGGCCCAGGTGGTCAACCTGCTGGAGGAACTGCAGAACCAGCTGGGGCTGGCCTACATCTTCATCGCCCACGACCTGTCGATCGTCCGGCACATCTCCGACCGGGTCGGGGTGATGTATCTGGGCAAGCTGGTCGAGATCGGGGACGAGGACCAGATCTACTCCCGGCCGACGCATCCGTACACCCAGGCGCTGCTGTCGGCCGTGCCGGTGCCCGATCCGACTCTGCGGACGGCTCGGGAGCAGATCGTGCTGACCGGTGACGTGCCCAGCCCGGCGAATCCGCCGAGCGGCTGCCGGTTCCACACCCGCTGCTGGAAGGCGCAGGAGAT
>JASGEZ010000083.1:0-15903 GCA_047605905.1 Microlunatus sp. | reverse complement strand
CGCCGCCGCCTTCTTTGTCGCCGCCGCCGCTGTTGCCGGTCTGAGCCGTGCCGCACCCGGCGGCCGTGGTGCCTACCACTGCGCCGCCGACGGCCAAGCCGGCGACGGAAAGGAACCGGCGCCGGTTCGGGGACCAGCCAGTCACCGCTTTGGTGACTTCCGTGGTGAGGCTCTCGTGCTCTTGCTGATCGTTCATTGCTTCCTTCCTTGGAACGCGTGATGAAACTTCGGTGCGGCCGGCGGCCGATCCGTGGCTAGCTAGGTCGGCTGGCGGCCGATCCGAGAGGCGAGTTCGCTGCCTGAAGACTTCGCGGCAATCCGATGATGGTCAGCAGTGCCACCACCGGGGCGAGGCGCGATCCAGACAGGACGGAGCCTGTCCGTGGTCTGCGTCATCGCGTCTCCCACTGTCAACGAACGTTCAGGCGACAAGACACCACTTAACCGGTTCGGTGTCAATGCCTAACGTCCACTTAGTGACCACATCGTTGTCAGCGGCAGGCGGAAGAATAGGGACATGCTGCTCGATCGTCTGGCCGAGACCTGGGGTGCGGTTGCCGCGACCAGGTCGCGCAATGCGAAACGCGACCTGCTCGCCGCCACACTTGCCGAAGCCGGATCCGACGACCTGGAGATCGCCGTCAGCTACCTCGGCGGAGCATTGCGGCAACGGCGTACGGGGCTGGGCTGGCGCGGTCTGGCCGACCTGCCGACGCCGGCGGCCGCGGCCACCTTGACCCTCCTCGAGGTGGATGCGGCGTTCGAGTCGATGGCCGCCCTGTCCGGTGCCGGCTCGGCGACGCGCCGCACCGAGCTGGCGGCGGAGTTGCTCGGCCGGGCGGTGAGCCGCGAGCAGGCATTCCTGCGTGGTCTGGTGCTCGGCGATCTGCGGCAGGGCGCCATGGACGCGCTGGTGCAGGAAGGTCTGGCGAAGGCGTACGAGTTGGATCCGAAGGTGGTGCGCCGGGCAGCGATGCTGTTGTCCTCGACCACGGCCGCTGCCCGGCTGCTGATCCAGGGCGGGGCCGCTGCGCTGGCTGCCGTCGGACCGACGGTGGGCACGGCCGTCCAACCGATGCTCGCGGCGAGTGCTCCGGATCCGACGGCGGCGCTGGCCAAGGTGGGTAGCCCCGCGTACGCCGACGTGAAGCTGGACGGGATCCGGGTCCAGGTGCACCGGAAAGGCGACGAGGTGCGGATCTTCAGCCGTTCGCTGGACGACATCACCGAGCGGCTGCCGGAGGTGGCCGAGGCGGTCCGGGCGCTGCTTGCTCAGGAGCTGGTGCTCGACGGTGAGGTGCTGGCGTTGCGGCAGGACGGCCGGCCGGAGTCGTTCCAGCTGATCGCGGCCCAGACGGCGACTCAGGAGCAGGGGACTCTGGCCCTGCGGGCGTTTTTCTTCGACCTGCTTTATCACGACGGACACAGCCTGCTCGAGACCCCGCTTCGCGAGCGGGTCGCCGATCTGGAACGCCTGCTGCCGCCCGAATTGCGGGTGGAGCGGGCTCTGGTCGACACCTCCGAGGACCTCACCGCGGTGTTCGACGCAGCGGTGGCCCGCGGGTTCGAGGGGGTGGTGGTCAAAGCACCGGACGCCGGCTATGCGGCCGGCCGTCGCCAGACATCGTGGGTGAAGGTGAAGCCCCGGCACACCTTCGATCTGTTGGTGACCGCGGTCGAATGGGGGTATGGCCGCCGCCGGGGCTGGCTGTCGAACATCCACCTGGCGGCCCGGGACGAGCGGACCGGTGCGCCGGTGATGCTCGGCAAGACCTTCAAGGGGATGACCGACGAGCTGTTGCGCTGGCAGACCGAGCACTTCTCCGCGATCGCGACCGAGCAGACGGAGCACGTGGTCACGGTGGAGCCGACCACGGTGGTCGAGATCGCGTGTGACGGGTTGCAGATCTCGACCCGCTACCCGGGCGGGGTGGCGTTGCGGTTCGCTCGGGTGCTGCGCTACCGGCCGGACAAGACCGCCGCCGAGGCGGACACGCTGGCAGACGTCAAGCGGCTGCTGGGTCCTGCGGTGGCGGCGCCGGACGCGGTGGAGTGAGCTGATCCAGCACGGCTGGACGAGGCAGCCGCCGGGTGGACAGCGGGCGTACGGCTGCTGCCAACAGCCTGGGCCGCAGGAAGGCCGTCGGTGGTGCCATCAGGTGGTAGACATCGCTGAACGCCTTGGTGGCCCGCGGGTCGCCGGTTGCTGCCAGCTGTCCCAGCCGACTGGTGAACGCAGCGCTCAACTGCTGGCCGCGGGTCGGACTGGCCGGGCAGCTCGGATAGCGCAGATCGTTGCCTGTGGCGATCGACCACGGCAGGTCGGTCACCGCCAGTAGCCGACGCTGCAGCCGCCGGTCGACCGCCCGTCCGATGGCCAGAGCGTCGCGGAGCAGCTCGGCCTGCAGCGCGGCCACGGTGATCCCCTGGCCGTAGATCGGGTCCAGCGAGCAGAGCGCGTCGCCGAGCACCAGCAGACCTGCCGGCCAGTTGGCGTGACGGCCCCAGGCGAAGCGCCGGTTGCTGGTCTGGCGGTGCAGCGCGACCTCTCCGGCCGGCTCGAGCACGGTCAGCAGATCGGCGATCGCCGGGTCTCGTAGTCCCGCGAAGAACCTCCGATAGCCGGCCGCATCTCGGGGTGGGCGGCTGTCGCCCATGCCGGCGGCGGACACCATCCAGTGCCCTTGCTCCACCGGGAGAGCAAGTCCGGACGAGCCGTCGGGGAGCCGCCCGATGATCGCCAGCCCGGTCTGCAACGGCGATCCGCCCGGAGCGGTATGCAGCCGGCCGGCGTATCCGACGTGTGCGTCGACCAACTCGGCCTCCGGACGGCGGCCGGGCAGCCAATGACTCAACCGGGAGCTGCGTCCCGACGCGTCGATCACGACCGGCGAACTGAGGTTCAGGGTCGGATCGTCCTCGGAATCGGCGAGCACCCGCCAGCCGCCGGGCACCGGCTCGAGGGTGTGTACCCGGAACCCGTCGTGAATCCGTACGCCCGGCAGCCGGCGGAGGAGATCGCGGGCCACCGCATCCATCAGCGGCCGGGTCGCCGAGACCACTTCCCAGCTGGGTTGCTCGTTGGAGAGCCAGCCGAACTCACCGAGCCACGGCATCCGGCCGGAGTCGAAGGGCACGGCGTCCCGGGCGAGCAGTTCGGCTCGGAACCCGGGCAACAACCCGTCGATGGCCTGCAGCCCGCGATGCAGCAGGATGTGAGCCTGCCGATCTTGCGGCACACCGCGGCGGTGCGCTGCGCCGACCGGCAGCCGGTCTCGTTCCAGGACGGTGACGCTCCAGCCGGTGTCGGCCAGCGCTGCCGCAGTGAGGATCCCAGCCAGGCCCGCCCCGATCACGATCGCCTCGCGGCCGGCGGCACCGGCTCTGCCGATCACCACCAGCCGAGCCGCTTTGTCCAGTGCAGCAAGATCCCGCACATCGTGACCATCACTGCCAGCAGGAGGATCAGCCAGACCCAGTGGGTCGAGTCGTTGACGATGACGTTCATGCCCACAACCGACGAGATCGCGGTCACCGGCAGCGTCACGGCGGCGATCACGGCCAATCGCTCCGCAGCAATGGTCATCTTGGTGTCGGTCCGCGCCCGGTAGAACTCGGTCACACCCATCAAGAATTCGAGCTGGCTGTGGCTGATACGTTCGACCCGCTCATACTGACTGTGCAGGTCGTGTAGGAAGTGCAGATCCTCGGGCGGCGCGAACTCGACCAGCTCAATGGCTCGTGCGAAAATCTCCCCGCCCTGGGCCGCCATCGTCCGGATCGTCAGCAGCTCGTGGCGCGCTGTGAACAGCTCGTTCAAGAACTCCTCGGGTGCGGTGTTCACCGCCGCCATCACCCGTTGTTCGAGGCGACCGACCTGTTCGGCGAGTTCGGCGATCTGTGCGGCCTCGTTGCGGACCATGGTCGACACGATCGCGTACGCCAGCGCGAAGGGTGAGGCGGGCCGGAGCCTGCCGCTCTCCACCCGATCGATGACCGTGTCCACCTCACGCCGGGCGACGGCCGGATCCACCGCCGGATTGAGCGGGCCGTGCACACTGACCAGGAAACGCGGTCCGATGAACTGGTCCAACTCCAGATAATGGACGTGTCCTCGCTCACCGATCTCGGGGGCATGCACCACCACGAAGACGTGATCGCTGTAGACATGGATGCGCGGAACGTGATTGCGCTCCCGGCAAGCGCGCACCGCCATCGGATGGAAGCCGAACTCCTCGCTCAGCAGCTGCTCGGCTGCATCCGACCAGCTGGGAATATCGACCCAGCAGAAGCCTTCGGTCCGCTGCTGCAACTCCGGAAGCTCTGCCAGTGCGCGGGTGCTGACGCCCTCGCTGTCGAACCACCAGAGCTCTATCTCGCTCACGACGTCAAGTGTGCCGCAAGCCCCTGACGTTTGTTCGTCACTCGCGCGTTGTCGTCGCTCGCTGTTCACTGCGCGCTGAAGTCTCGATCTTCCCTCCTCGCTCGCCGACGATAAAGCGTTGTCTGCTCCCTCGTCAGTCCAGATCGAGCCGACGCTTCGTTCACGGCCGCTCGCGACGGAGGCTGCGCTCCCAGGACTCCGTCTGCACTCCTCGTTCACACACGTACGGCGCCCGCCCCGAAAGGGCGAGCGCCGTATGCGTACTTGGTCCGCGGGGACAGGTCAGGGCTTGATCAGCCCGGGGGTCTGCGCGACCGCGGTGCTGAATCGCTGCTGGGCATCGGCCCAGTTGACCACGTTCCACCAGGCCTTGACGTAGTCGGCCTTGACGTTCTTGTACTGCAGGTAGAAGGCGTGCTCCCACATGTCCAGCAGCACGATCGGGATCTGGCCGAGCGGCAGGTTGGCCTGCTGGTCGTACAGCTGCACGATGTTGAGCCGCTGCCCCAGGGAGTCCCAGACCAGCATCGACCAGCCTGAGCCCTGGATGGTGTTCGCGACGTTCTCGAAGTGAGCCCGGAACTTGTCGAAGCTCCCGAAGTACTCATCGAGCGCGGCAGCCAGGTCGCCGGTCGGCTTGTCACCGCCATCCGGAGACATGTTCGGCCAGAAGACGGAGTGGTTGATGTGACCACCCAGGTTGAAGGCGAGCGTCTTCTCCAGCCCGCCGACGCTGCCGTACGCGTTGTTCTCCCGCGCCTCCGCGAGTTGCTCCAGCGCGGTATTCAGACCCTTGACGTAGGTCGCGTGGTGCTTGTCGTGGTGCAACTCCATGATCTCGCCGGAGATGTGGGGCGCCAGTGCGCCGTAGTCGTAGGGCAGATCGGGAAGGACGTAGTCAGCCATAACACTCCTCGGTGTGGGGACAGTGACGTTGGACTCGATCTCGATCCTAGTCCGGACTCGCCAGCCGCCCGCGCGGACGTACCTCGAGCACCCGGAACCCCTTGGCACTGGCCAGTCGTACGCAGTCGAAGCCCCGACTGGTCAGCCAGCCGGCCAGTGTGTCGGCCCCCAGGTTCTTGCCGACGACCAGATAGGCGACACCCTCCGGGGCGAGTCGCGCCAGCCAGGTCTGCAGCAACTCGTGCAAGGCCGTCTTGCCGATCCGGATCGGCGGATTGGACCAGATCTGGTCATAGGTCACGTCCTCGGCGACCTGGTCGGGGCGCAGTGTGTGGATCCGCGAGCCGACTCCGAGCCGGTCCGCATTGTCTCGACAGAGAGCGAGCGCCCGCTCGTTGACGTCGACGGCGTCGACCTTCGCGCCCTGGGTCGCCAACGCCAGGCCGAGCGCGATCGCACCCCAGCCACAGCCGAGATCCAGGATCCGCGGACTGCCGGGTGGGGGCGGCACCTCCTTGAGCAGCACCGCGGTGGCCTTGTCCAGGCCGTCACCGGAGAACACACCGTTCGCGGTTTCGACCGTCACCGTGCGCCCGAACAACTCGACGCTGACGGTACGCCGGCGCTCCGGGGCGATCGGCGTGCCGCTGAAATAGTGCTCGGTCACGAGGGCAGCGTACGGCGGGTCCGGGCTTCGGCGGCCCGGGCAGCCAGCTGATCGTCGGACGGATAGCCGACCTCCTCCAAGGTGAGCCCACGGGCCGGCAGCACCGGGATCTCGCTGCTGCGGGTCGCGGCGGTCAGCCGGGCGATCAGCCAGTCGGCGTCCCGCCGCCCGGAGCCGACCTCGACGAGACCACCGACCAGGCATCGCACCATCGAATGACAGAACGCGTCGGCGCGTACCGTCACCTCGACGAGTCCGTCGGTCGTGCGGGCGGCACCGAGTTCGAGCAGCGTGCGGACGGTGGTTGCTCCTTCCCGGCGCTTGCAGAACGCACCGAAGTCCCGCAGACCGAGCAGCATCGGAGCTACCTCGTTGAGCCGTGCCAGGTCCAGGTGTCCGCGCAGCGGGGTGATCATGGTGCGCAGGAGCGGATCGGGCGCCGTCTGCGCGTCCGCGATCCGATAGCAATAGCGGCGCCAGATCGCCGCGAACCGCGCATCGAAGCCCTCCGGTGCGATGTTCAGAGCGGTCACGGCAAGGTCCTCGGGCAGCGCCCGGCGGAGTCGCCCCAGCAAGCGAGCCGGGTCGGGGATCAGGCCCTGGGTGAGATCGACGTGCACGACCTGGCCGCGCGCATGGACCCCGGCATCGGTTCGTCCGGCGCACACCACCCTCGGCGGCTCCGGCAGCGTCAGCACCCGACCCAGCCAGACCTGGAGTTCGCCCTGCACCGTCCGGCGGCCCTGCTGCTCCGCCCAACCGGAGAACTCCGTGCCGTCATAGCGGACGTCCAGCCGCCACCGAATCGTCGCCGGCTCGGAGGTGCTCATCGGCGCCGGTAGTGCAGGTCGCGTACGGTCCGGCCTGCGTCCAGACCGCGCTGCTCGAATCTGGTCAGTGGCCGGGCCGGCAGGCGCTCGGCCCAGCCATCCGGCGTACCGGCGGCATTCTCGAAGTCCGGGTGGTGATCGAGCACCTCGCGGATCTGCTCGGCGTAGTCCGCCCAGTCGGTGGCCAACCGCCAGTCGCCGCCGGCGCGCAGCCGGGTAGCGACCAGATCGGCGAAGGAGGAGTCGACCAGCCGCCGTTTGTGGTGCCGAGCCTTCGGCCATGGATCGGGGAAGAAGGTCCACAGTTCGGCGACGCTGCCCGGGCCGAGCAGGTGGGTGAACCCGTCGACGACATCGGCCTGCACCAGCCGTACGTTGCCGACCTGCTCGTCGTGCAGCCGGCTCACCGTCCGGGCGATCCCGGGCAGGTAGACCTCGAAGGCCAAGACATTGGCGTCGGGGCGGGCAGCAGCCATCGCGACCAGGGACTCGCCCGTTCCGGAGCCGACCTCGACGATCAGCGGGGCCGCCCGGCCGAAGGCGGCCGTCAGGTCCAGTCGGTGCCCGGTCTTGACCGAGGTGCTGCTGGTCTGACGGGGGATGTCGAGCACGTACGCATGCCGTAGCCGTTCCCAGGCGCGCAGCTGCTGGGGTCGCATCCGGGTGCTGCGGCGGACGAAGGAGACGACCTCACGCCGGACCCGCGGCTCGGAGCTGGACTGCCGGGGCGACTCGATCACGGCGACGACCCTAATTGATCAGGTCAGCTGGTGATGTCCTTCGTGGTGAACCGGGCCCAGGCCAGCAGCCAGAAGACGAGCGCGTACGAGCCGAAGGTGAGCAGGCCACGCTGGATCTCGGCGGTCGCGATCGGATCGCGCAACAGGTTGCCGAAAGCGGTCCACCAGTGCGTCAGCAACCACGGGTGCAACCAGGACAGCTGGTCGACCGACTCGCAGATGAGCATCAGCAGATTCACCAGGACGACCGCGACGGTGGCACCGATCGGCTGCTCGGTCAAGGTCGAGACGAAGAGTCCGAGGGCTCCCAGGGCAGCGAGCCCACAGCCGAGATAGCCGCAGGTCAACAGCAGTCGCCCGATGGCCTCGGTGAAGCCGACCGTCGTGCCGGAGAACAAGATCAGGTCACCGCCTCCGAACAGCGCCAGTCCGAGCACGCTGCCGATCAGGGCGATCAGCGCAATGGCGGCGAAACCGAAGATGACGATGGCGGCGTACTTGACCGCCAGCAGCCGGGTCCGCCCGGCCGGCACGGTGAGCAGGTAGCGCAAGGTGCCGATGTTCGCCTCACCGGCCACGGCGTCACCGGCGATGGTCGCCACCGCGAGCGGCAGGAACAGCGGCAGTTGGACGGTGAGCGCGGCGAAGGCGACGAACAGCCCGTTGCCGACGATCGAGGACACGAAGTCCGGTCCGCCACCTCCGCCACCGGAGGTCTTCACCGCCACCGCCAGGATCACGGGCACCACGGCCAACACGCCCAAGCCGGCGATGTTGCGGCGGCGGCGGAAGATCAGTCCGAGTTCGGAGGCCAAGAAACGCAACTCAGCCACTGATCTCGAACCCTTCACCGGTGAGTTCGACGAATACGTCCTCCAGGCTCGGCTCGACGACCTCGAAACCGAGCACCGGTACGCCTGCCTCGACCAGGGCCGGGACCACCGTGGCCAGGGCCACCTCACCGAGGCTGGTGGTGACCATGCCGATATCGGCAGCGATCTCCGGTTCGCCGGTGCCGAGCCGGATCAGTGCCGCAACAGCGTTGGGTACGGCGTCGGCGGTGGTCCTCACCTGCAGCGAGGGCTCCCTGCCGGCGCGCAACTCGGCCAGCGGCTGCTGGGTGACCAGCCGGCCCTCGTACATGACGCCGACGTGACTGCACATCTGCTCGACCTCGCTGAGCAGGTGACTGGAAACCAGCACGGTGGTGCCGTCCGCGGCCAGGTCGGTGACCAGATGCCGGACCTCCCGGGTGCCCTGCGGATCGAGTCCGTTCGTCGGCTCGTCGAGGATGAGCAGGTCGCGCGGCACCAGCAGCGCACTGGCGATGGCCAGCCGCTGGCGCATGCCGAGGGAGTACGCCCGGAACCGCTTCCGGGCGGCGTTCAGCAGTCCAACCCGGTCCAGTGCGGCGTCGATCCGGCGGGCGCTGGTGCTGGGGTCGGCGTACGGGTCCGCCGCCTCGAGCCGCCACAGATTCGCTCGGCCGGAGAGGTAAGGATGAAAGGCAGGCCCTTCCACCAGCGCACCGACCCGGCGCAGGACCGAGATGTCGAGGCGCCGGCCGGCTCCGGCCATCGGCGCGCCGAGCAGATCGACTTCGCCGGCCGTCGGGCCGATGAGGCCGAGGAGCATCCGAATGGTGGTGGTCTTCCCGGAGCCGTTGGGACCGAGGAATCCGTACACCGAGCCGGACGGCACCTCCAGTCCGACCAAGTCGACGGCGACCTGGCGACCGAACCGTTTGGTCAGCCCTCGCGTCACCACCGGCGCCGAGTTGTCAGCGCCTGCGGTTGTTCGAGCGACTACCGCGTCTGACAACTCCGCTGTCATCCGAGGGCGGCGTACAGCAGGTCGGGGGATACCGCGCCGACCGCGATCCGGCCGTCGTCGGTGATCACCATGGAGAATGCGGTGCCAGCCAGCAGCCGACCCGAACCCCAGGCGCCGGAGACCTTCGGCAGCTGGTTGAGGTAGGCATCCAGCTCGGCCCCGCCCTGGTCACGATCGGCGCTCCGGCCGTCCGGGGCGCTGCCCGAGACCTTCTGGTCGGGCAGCTTCGCGACCACGACGCTGGTCCAGCCTTCGCCGACGACGGTGGGCTCGGACGTGCCGGAGGACTTGTCCTTCTTGTCCGTCCCGGCCTTCTTGCCAGACTTGTCGTGGCTCTTGGGCGCGACCTCGGTGACCTCGGCGCCCTTCGGCGGGGTGAACTCGAAGGTCGAGGCCGGAGGAGTGCTGAAATCGACCTCGCTGAAGCCGATGGAAGCCACCGGAGCCGGACGCTCACCGGCGTACACCTGCACCCGGGTGGCGACATGCTCGGTGCCGTCGACGGCGATCCGGACGCTGCTGATCAGCGATCGTGAGTCCTTGGGCTTGAGCACCAGTTCGTACGCCGGCCGGCCGGCCACCGTCGTATCGGTGGCGACGCTCACGTCGGTGCTGTCGCCGATAGCCGTCAGGATGCGTTGTGCGGCTTCCTGTGGAGTTTTCGGGGCGTCGCTCGGCAGGTCCTTCGGGGCACCAGCGTCGCTGTGCTCGTCGACCGTGGTGTGGGTCACTGCGTTGTCGTTGCTGGACCAGGTCCACACGTCCTTGCCGTGCTTGATCACCGAGGACTCGGAGAGTTCGCCGAGCAGCGACACCTTCGCCGAGTCCGGCGCCGCGTACGCGACGCGCAGGGTGTGCTTGCCGGAGATGAGGGAGCTGAACTCCGATCCGCGCTCGCTCACGCCGGGCAGCGTGGGAATGCCGAGATCGGCGGACTGCTCGACAGTGCCGGAGAAGCCGTCGACTTTCGCTTGCTGGAGATCCACCAACAACTGTTCGGCGCTGCGTGGCGGCAGTTTCTCGTCGGCTGACGCGTTGCCGGCAACGAGGCCAGTCGTGACGGCGACGAGCAAAGCGGCTACCGGAACCAGCCAGCGCAACCACGGACGAGTGGACATGACGTCATTCTTGCGCGCAGAACCAACCCCTGCCATCAGACTGCAGTCGTAGGTTCCTGTCAGGATGCTGGACATGCAGATCCAGGTGGGGGAGGACGGGGTGGCGCGCTGCAGGTGGGGCGCCTCGACTCCGGACTATGTGGCGTACCACGACGCTGAGTGGGGCTTCGGCGTGACCGATGACCATCGGCTGTTCGAGAAGCTGTGCCTGGAGGGATTCCAGTCGGGCTTGTCCTGGCTGACGATCCTGCGCAAGCGGGAGAACTTCCGGGCGGCCTTCGCCGGCTTCGATCCGGTCGTGGTGGCCGCGTTCGACGAGTCCGATGTGGAGCGGCTATTGGGCGATGCCGGGATCGTCCGGCACGGCGGCAAGATCCGCTCGACCATCAACAACGCGCGGCGCGCCCTCGACCTGATCGGCGAGCACGGATCGCTGGCGCGCTACTTCTGGACGTACGCCGACCTGGCCGACACGCCGCCGGAGTCGATCGAGGCGCACACCGAGACATCTCGGCGACTCTCCAAGGTGCTCAAGAAGGCCGGCTGGTCGTTCGTCGGACCGACGACCGTCTACGCGTTCATGCAGGCGATGGGATTGGTCAACGACCATGTCGTGGGCTGTGATGCCCGGGAGCCGGCGCAGGCCGCTCGCGTCGCCGCTGCGGAACGTGTCCTCGGCTCGTGAGCGCCCGTTGCCGGCGAAGGCCAGGCACGGAGCTGTTACCGGTGACGCCCACGTATCGGTCTTGTGACGGTATCCAGGCTGGCACTCGCACCCTCTTGTCTGCCAAGCAGGTGATGAGGACCATGTAGGGACTCGGGTTCCCCCGAGCTAGCAAGTCCTCGTCAGGTTGGGTGTGAGGAGGTCATCGTGGATGGTTTCCGGTCATCGATCGAGGTGGCGCCGCTGCAGTCGAGGGGTGCCCTCTATGGGTTCCTGTTGCTCGGACGCTGGCCTCAGGACACGGTGGAGTGGGCGAAGTTCCTGGTTCTCGCCGTACGGATGGCAGCGGTGCCTGGTCTGCTCCCGATGAGCACGGTCTTCCGAGTCCGGGAGGAAGTCCCCGAGCAGCCGCAGCCGGGGGCGGTCGGCCTGGTGGTCGCCGAGGGCTCCTTGCTGGGCGAGCATCCGCTCAGCCCCGGCCAGTTCGCCGATCCCCAGCCACCCGGTCTGGTGGTGCTGCATCCGCCGTCGAGCACCTTCTCCTCGGTGCCGGAGTACGAAGTGGCCTCCGGCTGCGTCTTCCTACCCGGGCTGCCGCATCTGGGCTTGGACCACCGAGCTGCCTGGGTGGAGGCCGACGTGGAAGGCAATGTCACCCAACTGGTCAACAAGGTGGGCGTGGACCCGCAGGGCAATGCCGACACCGCCGCCCTTGCACTCCTGCTTGCCGCAGCCTGATCCCGGGGGCTGGTTCCTGCTCGATCTTGTCGGCTTTGCTCGATCTGCAGCCCGAGCGAAGCCGACAAACCCGAGCAGGAACGTAGGACCCAAATTCGGGTGAAGTCGGCGGGGCTGACGGCTAGAGTTCCGCGTCATGGGGCACGTGGATCTGAGTGGGGTGTCCTATTCGCTTCCCGACGGCCGGGTGCTGCTGGACGAGATCTCGTTTCGGGTCGGCGACGGCGCGGTGGTGGCGCTGGTCGGGCCGAACGGTGCCGGCAAGACCACGCTGCTGAAGATCATCGCCGGGGACCTGGATCCGAGCGAGGGCACCATCTCCCGCAGCGGCGGTCTCGGGGTGATGCGGCAGTTCATCGGCAGCATTCGCGACACCACCTCGGTACGTGACCTGCTCTACTCGCTCAGCCCGCCCCGGCTGCGGGACGCGGTGGCGACTGTCGACCGGCTCGAGCTGGAACTGATGACCGACGACACCGAACCGGTGCAACTGGCGTACGCGCAAGCATTGGCCGAGTACGCCGACGCGGGTGGCTATGCGGCCGAGGTGACCTTCGACGCGTGTTGCGTCGAGGCGTTGGGCATCTCGTACGAACGCTGCAAGTGGCGTGAGCTGTCGACCCTGTCGGGTGGGGAGCAGAAGCGGTTGGCGCTGGAGGCGTTGCTCCGAGGCACCGACGAGGTGCTGCTGCTCGACGAGCCGGACAACTATCTCGACGTTCCCGGCAAGCGCTGGCTGGAGGAGCAACTGCGGGCCACGCCCAAGACTGTCCTGCTGGTCAGCCACGACCGCGAGCTGCTGGCCGAGTCTGCGACCGCGATCGCCTCGCTCGAGCTGGGTGCGGCCGGCAACACACTGTGGGTGCACGGAGGCGGCTTCGCCACCTTCGGAGCGGCCCGCGAGGAGCGCTTCGCTCGTTTCGAGGAACTGCGCCTGCGTTGGGACGAGGAACACCACAAACTGCGTGAGCTGATGCTGATGTACAAGGTCAAGGCTGCGTACAACTCCAAGATGGCGGGCCGCTACCAAGCCGCCTGCACCCGGTTGGCCAAGTTCGAGGAGGCCGGGCCGCCGCAGGAAGTCCCGCGCGAGCAGCAGGTGTCGATGCGACTACGCGGCGGTCGGACCGGCAAGCGAGCCATTGTGGTCGAGAACCTTGAACTGACCGGCTTGATGAAGCCCTTCGACGCCGAGATCTGGTTCGGCGACCGGGTCGCGGTGCTGGGCTCCAACGGCTCGGGCAAGTCGCACTTCCTCCGGCTGCTGGCCCGGGGTGGTTCGGACCCGGACATCGAGCACCGCCCGGTCGAATCCCTCGACATCGCCGAGGTGGCCCACACCGGATCAGCCAAGCTCGGCGCCCGCGTACGCCCTGGCTGGTTCGCCCAGACCCACCACCATCCTGAGCTGACGGGGCGGACGTTGCTCGAGATCCTGCACCGTGGCGACGAGCACCGGGCAGGCATGGGACGCGAGGAGGCGGCCCGCAAGCTGGACCGCTACGAGTTGGCCCAGGCCGCCGAGCAGCGGTTCGACCAGCTCTCCGGCGGTCAGCAGGCGCGGATGCAGATCCTGCTGCTGGAACTGTCCGGTGCGACCCTGCTGCTGCTCGACGAGCCGACCGACAATCTCGACATCTCCTCGGCCGAGGCGCTGGAGCACGGGTTGTCGCGGTTCGAGGGCACTGTGGTCGCGGTCACCCACGACCGCTGGTTCGCCCGCTCCTTCGACCGGTTCCTGGTCTTCGGCGCCGACGGCAGCGTGTACGAGGCCGACGAGCCGGTCTGGGACGAGGGTCGCGTACAACGCGTCCGCTGAGCTTCAGCCGGTCTCGCAAAAACGAAGTCGCTGGGGTTCGGCGGCGTCGCTCCATCTGCGGGTAGAGCGACAACCAGGAACCCGAGCGACTCCCACAGAGGGGTCCGGCTCAGCGCTGCGACATCGGGATGAAGTCGCGGGTGCGCTGGCCGGTGTAGATCTGTTTCGGCCGGGCGATCTTCTGCTCCTTGTCCTGCACCAGCTCCGACCACTGGGCCAGCCAACCCGGCGTCCGGCCGATGGCGAACAGTACGGTGAACATCTCCGGCGGGAACTCCAGCGCCTCATAGATCAGGCCGGAGTAGAAGTCGACGTTGGGGTAGAGCTTGCGACTGACGAAATACTCGTCCTCCAGCGCGATCTTCTCCAGCTCCTGGGCGATCTTCAGCAGTGGATTGACCCCGGTGACCTCGAAGACGTCGTCGCAGGCCTTCTTGATGATCTTCGCCCGCGGGTCGTAGTTTTTGTACACCCGGTGCCCGAAGCCCATCAGCTTCTCTTTGCCGGCCTTCACCCCGTCGATGAAGTCGGGGATGTTGTCGGTGGTCTTGATCCGGGTGAGCATCCGCAACACGGCCTCGTTGGCGCCGCCGTGCAACGGCCCGTACAGAGCGCCCACGCCGGCGGCGACCGCCGAGTAGGGGTCGACCTGGGAGGAGCCGACCGAACGCACCGCGTTCGTCGAACAGTTCTGTTCGTGATCGGCGTGCAGGATCAGCAGCACCTCCAGCGCCTGCACCAGCCGCGGATCAGCCTGGTAGCTCGGCTCACTCATCCGGAACAGCATCGCCAGGAAGTTCTCGGTGTAGGACAGCTCGTTGTCGGGATAGACGTACGGCTTGCCCAGCTGGTGCCGGTAGACGAAGGCGCCGAGGGTCGGGATCTTGGCGATCAGCCGGGTGATCTGTGCCTGGCGGACCTCCGGATCGGAGATGTCGCCGGCCTCGGGATAGAAGGTCGACAATGCGCTGACCGAGGCCATCAGCATCACCATCGGGTGCGCGTCGTAGCGGAACCCCTCGATGAACTGTTTACAGTTCTCATGCAGGAAGGTGTGATACGTCACATCGTGGACCCACTGGTCGAGTTGGGTCCGGGTCGGCAACTCACCGTTGAGCAGCAGGTAGGCGACCTCCAAGAAGGTGGCCTGCTCGGCCAACTGCTCGATGGGGTAGCCGCGGTACTCCAAGATGCCCTTGTCACCGTCGATGTAGGTGATGGAGCTGCGGCACGAGGCCGTGTTCACGAAGCCCGGGTCGTACGTCGCGATACCGGGGTCATCCTCGTCGCCAGTCTTGATCTGCTTCAGATCGGCCGCGCGAATGGTGCCGTCCGTGATCGCGAGTTCGTAGTCGCGACCGGTTCGGTTATCGCGGATGCTGAGCGTATCCGTCATGTGCGTAACCTACGCGGCTCCAGTCTCTCGCTGCCAGCCGGACCGAAGCTGGTGTTGCCGGTTTTGACCCAACTGATCGGGGCGAGTAATCTTGATCGCTGTTGTGCCTACGCACGCCCGCGGTCGACACCGAGGCGGGGATCAGGCACGCATCAAAGGTTTCGCACACTCAATGGAAGCTGGTCAACGACCGTGTCTACGTACAGCCCGAAGCCGGGTGACATCACCCGTGACTGGATCGTCATCGACGCCGACGACGTCGTTCTCGGTCGTCTGGCGACCACTGCGGCCACGCTGCTGCGGGGCAAGCACAAGCCGACCTTCGCACCGCACGTGGACGGCGGGGATTTCGTCGTGATCGTGAATGCCTCCAAGATCGCCCTGTCGGGCAACAAGCGGACCGCCAAGCAGGCGTATCGGCACTCCGGGCGTCCGGGTGGCCTGAAGTCGGTCAGCTACGGCGAGCTGCTCGACACCGACCCGCGTAAGGCCGTCGAGCTGGCGGTCTGGGGCATGCTGCCGAAGAACAAGTTGAGCCGCAAGCTCATCAAGAAGCTGAAGGTGTACTCCGGCCCGGAGCACCCGCACACCGCCCAGCAGCCCAAGCCGTACGCGATCACCCAGATCGCCCAGTGACCCGTTGACTCAGCAAGGAATCGCATCAGTGTCTGACACCGTGACCGAGATCGAGGACGAGATCGCCCCGTTCACCGAGGGCGACCGCGAGATCGCCTACCGCTCCGAGGCTGCCGCTCAGGTCGGCCCCGGCGCCACCGGCCGCCCAGCCGTCGTCGCCCCCGCGGGTGCG
>JASGEZ010000082.1:0-3851 GCA_047605905.1 Microlunatus sp. | reverse complement strand
TCCGACTTGTCAGATTCTGTGGTCGCTCGGGCGACCACAGAATCTGACAACTCGGTTGATTTGAGCGATGCCGAGGACGCGGAGCCGTACAACCGCAGTGATCTGCAGGCGCTGATGTGGGAGTCGGTCGGCTTGAGCCGAACCGCAGCCGGGCTGACCGAGGCACTGGCCACCCTGCGTCGCTGGCGTACCCCGGAGGTCACCGACGCCAAATCAGCCGAGGACGCGAACCTGCTGCTGGTCGCGCGCGCGGTCACGGCCTGCGCGCTACGGCGTACGGAGTCCCGCGGTGGTCACTACCGCGCCGACTTCCCCGCCACCGACCCGGCCCAGGCCACCCACTCCGCGCTTTCCCTCACAGGAGCCGCACGATGAGCTTGCAACGCCACCAGATCGAGGCCGTCGTCGCGATGGCGCTGGCCGAGGACGCCCCCTACGGCGATGTCACCAGCCAGACCCTGATCTCGGCTGCGACCACCGCGACAGCGGAACTGGTCGCCCGGGAGCCCGGGATCCTGGCCGGGGCCGAGGTCTTCGAGGTCGCCATGACCACCCTCGACGAGACCGTCAAGGTCACCGTCCTGGCCGCCGACGGTGATCGCTTCGACGCAGGCCAGGTGCTGGCCCGGGTGGAAGGTCCGGCACGAGCTGTGCTCCAAGCGGAGCGGGTTGCGCTCAACCTGGTGCAGCGGATGTCCGGCATCGCCACCCAGACGGCCCGCTATGTCGAGGCCGTGGCCGGCACCAAGGCCCGCGTGGTCGACACCCGCAAGACCACTCCGGGTCTGCGCGCGCTGGAGCGTCACGCCGTACGCTGCGGCGGCGGGCACAACCATCGCTACTCCTTGTCGGATGCCGTGATGGCCAAGGACAACCATCTGGCCGTGGTCGGCGACATCGGCGCGGCGATACGCCGAGCGCGGGCCGAGTTGCCGCACACGATGCACATCGAGGTGGAGATCGATCGGCTGGACCAACTCGACACCGTGCTCGAGGCCGGACCGGATACGATCATGCTCGACAACTTCTCCGTCGAGGACCTGGTCGAAGGCGTATGCCGGATCGACGGCCGGGCCATCGTGGAAGCCTCCGGCGGCATCACCTTGGACACCATCGGCGCCATCGCCCGGACCGGGGTCGACGTGATCAGCGTCGGCGCGCTGACCCACAGTGTGCGCGCGCTCGATCTCGGGTTGGATGTGGTCGTCGGGGCTCGCTGATGAGCTATCTCGACGCGGCCGCCACCACGCCCGTACGCCGCCAGGTCCTGGAGGCCATGTGGCCCTATCTGACCAGCACGTATGGAAATCCGGCCAGCCATCACGAGGTCGGCGAGGCTGCTGCCCGCGGACTGGAGGCGGCCCGCCGCGCGGTGGCGGAGGCGCTGGGCGCCCGGCCCGCCGAGATCACCTTCACCTCCGGAGGCACCGAGGGAGCGAACACCGCCGTCAAGGGCATCGCCCTGGCTCAGCCGCGCGGACGGCACGTGATCGTCTCCGCGATCGAGCATCCGGCAGTGCTGGAATCCGCGCGGTGGTTGGGAAGACTCGGCTACGAGATCACCGAGCTCGAGGTCGACGCACAGGGCCTGGTCTCCCCCGAGGAGCTCGCGGCCGCGCTCCGGCCCGACACCACGTTGGTCAGCATCCAGTACGCCAACAACGAGGTCGGCACCATACAGCCGATCGCCGAACTGGCCGAGATCGCGCGCGGGCAGGGCGTTCCGTTCCATACCGACGCGGTGCAGGCCGCCGGCTGGCTGGACCTGGACGTCGATCGACTCGGGGTCACGGCGTTGAGCATCTCGGGCCACAAGCTCGGCGCCCCCAAAGGCGTCGGGGTCCTCTATCTGCGTCGGCGTACCCCGATCGAGCCGCTCATCCACGGCGGCGGGCAGCAGCGCGGTCTGCGGTCGGGCACCGACGACGTGGCGGGAGCGGTCGGCTTGGCGACTGCCCTCCGGCTGACCCGCACCGCTGACCCGGAGGCAGTCCGGCAACGCCGCGACGCCTTCATCGCCCGGATCAGACGCGCGATCTCCGGCGCACAGCTCACCGGGCATCCTGTCCAGCGGCTGCCCGGGCATGCCTCGTTCGTGCTGCCGGGGATCAGCGGCGAATCGGTCCTGTTGGACCTGGAGCGCCACGGCGTGATCTGTTCCAGCGGCTCGGCCTGCGCCGCCGGCAGCGACGAGCCCTCCCACGTGCTGACCGCCATGGGCATCCCCGCCGAGATCGCCCAGACGGCGCTGCGCTTCACCTTCGAGGCAGAGACCACCGATGCCGAGCTCGACCAGGCCGCCGACGAACTTGTCGCCGCTGTCACCGGCCGTCTCGCGGTCTGACGGCCTGACGGCCGTCCGCAGATGACCCTCGGCTAGCGTGACCACCGTGCACCCGTCAATGGAACCGGCGATGGAACCGGCGCGCTCCGCACTCGAGACTGCCGCCGCTGTTCGCTCAGGCACTGTCACTGCCGTCGAGATCGTCCAGCAGGCCCTGAAGCGGATCGACCGGCACAACCCCGATCTCAACGCGATCATCGCCCGGGATGACGAGCGCGCGCTGGCTCAGGCTGCCGCCGTCGACGCGCGACTTGCTCGCGGCGACCAGGACCAACTGCCACTCGCCGGCGTACCACTTGCGGTCAAGGACACCGAGGACACCGTCGGCTACCGCACCACCCACGGGTCGCGGCTCTACATCGATGCACCCGCCGCCGATCGGGACTCGATCCTGGTGGCCAGACTCAAGGCGGCCGGTTGCGTGGTGGTCGGCAAGTCGAACACACCCGAGTTCGCCTGCTCCGCCGACACCACCAATCTGGTCTTCGGCTCAACCCGGAATCCGTACGATCCGCAGCGGATGGCGGGCGGCTCATCCGGCGGATCCGCAGTCGCGGTCGCAGCGGGCATGGTGCCGCTGGGCACGGCCTCCGACGGTGGCGGATCGATCCGGATTCCGGCGGCCGCCTGTGGCCTGCCAGGCTTCAAGCCGTCCTTGGGCCGGGTCCCCGATGGCGGTCCTCAGCCGGTCGACTGGCCGCTGATCACGACCCGGGGTGTGCTCACCCGGACCATCACCGACCTGGTCGCCGTGCTCGATGTGATCGTCGGACCCGATCCGACGGATCTGCGATCCCTGCCCGCTCCGAGCGAGCCGTTCTCGGTGGGCCTCGAACGCACGGCTCTTCCCAGACGGATCGCATGGAGCCCGTCGCTGGGTTACGGCTGGACCGATCCGAGCGTGCTCGCCGCCTGCACCGCAACTGTCGACCAGCTGGCGGCCGACGGGGTGGAGATCGTGGAGATCGACCGGGTCTTCGACTCCGAGCCGTTCGAGATCTGGGGGCCGCTGGTCGCCGCATACGTGGAGCGGCTGGTCGGCGATCAGGATTGCAGCCTGCTCACCGAGGAGGTCCGCTACGGCATCGAGGACGTGCACCGGATGTCGGCGCGGAACCTGTTGCAACTCGAGGACGCCTGCCACCGGCTCAACCTGCAACTGGTCGAGGTGTTCGATACCTGTGACCTGCTGCTGACGCCGACCCTGCACCGGGATCCGCCCCGATTGGACGAGACCGTCTCCTGGATCCGCGCCACCGGCGTGTTCAATCTGACCCGCTCACCCGCAGGCACCATGCCGGTCGGGCTGAGCGAGATCGGGATGCCGGTCGGACTGCAGATCGTCGGCCCCCAGCACGGCGATCTCGCCGTCCTCGCACTGATGCGCCACCTGGAACAGCCCGAGCCCGGCTGACGTACCCCGGGCTGACGTATCCCGGCGCCACGGCACCTGAACGCCAAAGTCGCTCGGGTTCCTGGTCGTCGCTCCATCTGTAGATGGAGCGAC
>JASGEZ010000081.1:0-8598 GCA_047605905.1 Microlunatus sp. | reverse complement strand
GCACAGCCGGGCTTGCCGGGGTCGTCTTCTCACTCATAGGGACACTCCTTGCTGGTAGATACTCAACCAGCCCGAGTGAGGGTAATTAAAACCCGCCTATGGTCGATGAACTCAGACGCAGAGGGAGGATCCATGAGGTCAGCCGGTGGCGACGAAGAGTCGGCCGTGGCGAGGAACCAGCCTGCGTACGAGGCTGCATCCAACCAATGACGCCCGCAATCAAAGTCATCCCACAGACGAGCAGCAGATAGCCGATGATCGGCCAGGACAGATCCCCTGGAACGACCCGCCGACTCGTGAACGGAATGGCCGTCAGCCACGGGGCAGATATCGCCCAGAGGACAATCGCCAACAGCGCGCCCGGTAGAACCGCCAGCACACATTCGATTGCCGACAAGGAACGGAGCATCCGCTGGGACATGCCCAGTGCGCGTAGCAACTCAAAGCGGCTGGCCCGTCGGGGGCTCTTCGCTGCCAGTCCCGCCAAGCACAGCACAATAGCCGCGGATTCCTCTCCGGTCACGTACAGCGTCGTGCGGCCAACTGTGGCGAACTCGGACGAACATACGCGATCAGATCGTCGCCGGCGGTGACACCCGACCAGTCCAGGGTCGCGGCGACGCGGTATCGAGCCCCGAGTGCGGGGTTGTCGTCGACCAGCGCGGCGAGCGCCGGTGAGACGACTGCCTCGCCGGGAGCAGGCAGCCGACCCATCCCACGGGGAAGGACTGACGCCGCCGACTGATCGGCTGGCTCGATCCAGGTGACGTCGATGCCTTGGCCACGCCAAGCATCGCTGCCCCCGAGCACGAGCAGATCGGTCGGCGCGTTCGTCGTCGCGAGGGTGCCCAGGCCGGTGGCATAGCGACCTTGTTCGGCGACGAACATCGCCGCCACCCGCCACCGGCGAGGATCGTCAGGGCCGCCACGAACGCGGCCCCGTTCGTGGCGATCCGGCGCCATGCCTGTCCCGGACCGCGGCCGAAGACCAGGCCCCAGGCCAGTTCGAGAAACAGTCTCAGCTGCTGCATCACGCTGCGGTATGGGTCAACGTCGTCGGTTCCAGGTGGCCGTCGTGGATCCGATAGACCACATCGCACGCGGTCGCGACGGAGGTGTCGTGGGTGACCACGACCCCAACGATCGACGCGCTCCGGCACACCTCGAGGATCAGTCGAATGATGGACTCGGTGTTCTGCTCGTCGAGCATTCCCGTCGGCTCATCGGCAAGCAGCACCTTTGGCCGACGGGCGAGAGCCCTGGCCAGCGCGACCCGCTGGGTTTCCCCGCCGGACAATGTCGCGGGCTCTCTATCCGCAAGCTTGCTGAGGCCGACGGTGTCTAACCAGCCCCGTGCTTGGATCATGGCCTCGTCCCTAGGCATGCTGGCCAGTCGAGCGGGCAGTGCGACGTTCTCCTCGACCGACAACTCCGGCAGCAGTTCTCCGAACTGGAACAGCACTCCTATCGAGTCTCGGCGGAATGCCGCTGACGTACTGCCCCGCAACGCGCCCACATCGGTCCCATCGACCAAGATCTGGCCTTCAGCGGGCTTGTTGAGGCTAGCTACGCAGTTGAGCAACGATGTCTTGCCGCTGCCGGACGGGCCGAGGATCGCAGCAACCTCACCCGCGCGGACATCGAACTTCGGAACACGAAGCAGGTCCGACCCGTCCGGCCGACGCAGCAGCGCGTCGGTGATCTGCAGCCCCATGTGCCGGCCGAATCGGGCTACAGCTCCAGGCCCGGGTAGAGCGGGTTGGCGTCCAGCAGTTCGGCGGAGGCGGCCTTGGTGGCGTCGGGGATGCCGTCGGCGATCGAGTACTTGGCCTTGCCCGGCTGGCCGTTGGAGGCGGTGACCGGGGTGGTGGACTTCAGCACGTTGACGATCAGGTCGGCGACGGTGTCGAACTCGTCGGCGCCGAAACCGCGGCTGGTCAGGGCCGGGGTGCCGATCCGTACGCCGGAGGTGTACCAGGCGCCGTTCGGGTCGTTCGGCACCGCGTTGCGGTTGGTGACGATGCCGGAATCCAGCAGTGCGGACTCGGCCTGACGGCCGGTCAGCCCGAAGTTGGAGACGTCGATCAGCACGATGTGGTTGTCGGTGCCGTCGGTGACCAGCTTCGCGCCGCGCTTCTTCAGGCTCTCTGCCAGCGTCTGGGCATTGTCGGCGACGGCCTGCGCGTAGGTCCGGAACTCCGGCGTCCGGGCCTCGGCGAGGGCAACTGCCTTGGCCGCCATCACGTGGCTGAGCGGACCGCCGAGCACCAGCGGGCAGCCGCGATCGACACTCGGCGCATACTCCTCAGTGGCCAGCACGAGGCCACCGCGCGGACCGCGCAGCGACTTGTGGGTCGTGGTGGTGACGATATGCGCATGCGGCACCGGATCCTCGTTGCCGGTGAACACCTTGCCGGCCACCAGCCCGGCGAAGTGGGCCATGTCGACCATGAGCGTGGCGCCGACCTCGTCGGCGATCTCACGCATCTTGGCGAAGTCGATCCGGCGCGGATAGGCGGAGTAGCCGGCGATCAGGATCAGCGGCTTGAACTCCTGGGCGGCGGCACGCACGGCGTCATAGTCGAGGAGCTGGGTTGTCGGATCCGTCCCGTACGAGCGCTGGTGGAACATCTTGCCGGAGATGTTCGGGCGGAAGCCGTGGGTGAGGTGGCCGCCGGCGTCCAGGCTCATGCCGAGCGCGCGCTGGTTGCCGAACTTGTGACGCAGCGTCTCCCACTGCTCCTCGGTCAGCTCGTTCACGTTCTTCTTGCCCAGCGCGGCAAGTTCCGGCTGCTCGACCCGGTGGGCGAGGATCGACCAGAAGGCGACCAGGTTGGCGTCGATGCCGGAGTGGGGTTGGGCGTACGCGTACTCCGCGCCGAACAGCTCGCGAGCATGCTCCGCGGCGATGGACTCGACGGTGTCGACGTTCTGGCAGCCGGCGTAGAAGCGGTGACCGACGGTGCCCTCGGCGTACTTGTCCGAGAGCCAGGTGCCCATGGTGAGCAGCACGGCGGGGGAGGCGTAGTTCTCCGAGGCGATCAGCTTGAGCGAGGCGCGCTGGTCGGCCAGCTCGGCGCGGGTGGCGGCGGCGATCCGGGGCTCGATGCGCTCGATCACGGACAGCGCGGACTGGTAAGCCTGCGATGCCTGGTCGGCGTAATCCGTGGAACTCACGGAGGTGGGAAGGTCACTGGCGATCGGGTCGGTCACCGGCCGGATTCTACTCGCGCCTGCTGCGTCGCTGTCACCCAACTTCTGTCGAGCTAGCCACATCGGGTGTGGATAGCTCGACAGAAATCCGGGATGGAGACGGGCAGATGGAGACGGGCGGGCCGGAGTCCGGAGAGGTCAGCGGCGGCGGGAGATCTCGTACAGGGCGATACCGGCGGCAACACCGGCGTTCAGCGACTCGACGGGCCCGCTCATCGGGATGGCGGCGACGGTGTCGCAGGTCTCGCGGACCAGCCGACCGAGTCCGGCGCCCTCGCTGCCGACCACCAGTACCAGCGGGCCGGATGCCTCGCCGATCTCGGCAATGTCGGTGTCGCTGTCGCCGGCCAGTCCGACCAGGAACAGCCCGGCATCCGCGTACGCCTTCAGGGTCCGGGTCAGGTTGGTCGCGCGCGCCACCGGGATCCGGGCGGCGGCGCCGGCCGAGGTCTTCCACGCCGCGGCGGTCATCCCGGCCGAGCGACGCTCCGGAATCAGTACGCCGTGCGCACCGAATGCTGCCGCCGAGCGGATGATCGCGCCGAGGTTGCGGGGATCGGTGACGGAATCGAGGGCCACGATCAGCGGCTCACCGTCGGCGTCGAACGCCGCGGCGAGCAGATCGTCGGGATGGGCATACTCGTACGCCGGCAGTTGCAGTGCCACGCCCTGATGCACCGCACCGCCGGTCAGCCGGTCCAGCTCATTGCGAGTCACTTCGAGCAGCGGCAGGCTGCGATCAGCGGCCAGCTTGAGGATGTCGCGCAGCCGATCGTCGCGTTCGGCACCTTCGGCGACGTACGCGCTCTTGGTCGGGATCTCGGCTTCGAGAGCCTCCAGCACGGCATTGCGACCGGCGACCCATTCCGGGCCGCTGCCGGGACGGCCGGTCCGGGACCGGTCGCCGCTGGACCGCCCTCCGTTCGACCGGCCACCCGGACCGCCGGGAGACTTCCGTGCTGCGGCCTGTTTGGCCTTGTGAGCGGGGTGATAGGGCCGGTCTTCGGCTTTGGGGGTCGGCCCCTTGCCCTCCAGGCCGCGCCGGACCCGGCCACCCGAACCGGCAGTATTTCCTTTGCCGCGCTTGCGCACGGCACCCTTGCGCTGGCTATTGCCTGCCATGAATGTCGTTCCTCGGTTCTTGCAACTCAGCTGACGGGGCGTGGCCCACCGTGGGGTGGGGGAAGTCCATGACTTTCACATCAGCCCAGCGACCAACGCGGGCCGGCCGGGGTATCGGTGACGGTGATGCCGAGCGAGGCCAGCGAATCCCGCAGCGCGTCGGCAGCTGCGAAGTCCTTCCGGGCTCGGGCTGCGGCCCGCTGTTCCAGCAGGGCTCCGACCAGACCGTCGACGACCGCGGTCAGCTGTTTCTCGTCCGTGGCCTCGGCGGACTGCCAGATCGGATCGGCGGCGTCCAGGCCGAATACGCCGAGCATGCCCAGCACCTCGGCCAGCCGCTCCTGCGCGACCGCCGAGTCTCCAGCCGCCAGCGCGGTGTTCCCGTCCCGAACGGCCTGATAGAGCACCGCGACGGCACCTGGCGTGCCCAGATCGTCATCCATCGCCGCGGCGAAGGCCTCCGGCACCACCCCGTCCGGCCGAGCCCCGACGACCTCGACCGCACGATCGACGAAACTGTCGATCCGCCCCAGCGCGGCAGTGGCCTCGTCCAGCGAGGTGTCGGAGAATTCGATCGACGAGCGATAGTGCGGTTGCGCCAGATAGAAGCGGACCGCCCGGGCCGGATAGCGCTCCACGACCTCGCTGACCAGGGCGCCGTTGCCGAGCGACTTGCTCATCTTCTCCCCGGCCGCGGTGACCCAGGCGTTGTGCATCCAGTAGCGGGCGAACCGCTGCCCGGCAGCCGTCGACTGCGCCAGCTCGTTCTCGTGGTGCGGGAAGCGTAGGTCCAGACCGCCGCCGTGGATGTCGAACTCGTCGCCCAGATACTTCCCGGCCATGGCCGAGCACTCCAGGTGCCAGCCCGGCCGGCCCCGACCCCACGGCGTCGGCCACGACGCCGTCCGGGGCTCGTTCTCCTTGTGGCCCTTCCACAGCGCGAAGTCGCGGGGATCACGCTTGCCGCGCGGGTCGGCGTCGGCAGCCGGCTCCATGTCCTCGATCCGCTGCCGGGACAGTCTCCCGTATCCCGGCCACGACCGAACGTCGAAATAGACGTCGCCGGAGCCGTCCTCGGCCACGTACGCGTGACCGCGTTCCAGCAGGGTCTCGATCAGCTCGATCATCTCCGGGATGTGCCCGGTCGCGCGCGGCTCGTAGGTGGGCGGCATGCAACCCAGCGCCGCGTACGCGTCGTGCAGCTCCCGCTCGAACCGGTACGCATGCGCGAACCACGGCACCCCGGCCTGCGCCGACTTGATCAAGATCTTGTCGTCGATGTCGGTCACATTGGCGATCACGGTGACCTTCAGGCCCTTTGCGGTGAGCCAGCGGCGCAACACGTCGAAGACGACTTCCTTGCGGATGTGACCGACGTGCGGGGCGGACTGCACCGTGAGGCCGCAGTGGTAGATGGAGACCTCGCCTGGGACCAGGGGTTCGAAGTCGCGGACCTCACGGGTCGCGGTGTCGTACAGGCGCAGGCTCACCGGGGCAGCCTACCGAGAGGAGGCGGCACATTCCCACCCGAAAATGGTCCAGCCGGTCCTACGGGGGCGTTCTCCTGCCGAGCTCGCTTGCTGGGTGGTCACGACGGGTGTCCCGGGGTGATCGGTCCCTACCTCATGGCGATCAGGCGCTGCATGACCTCCAGCCCGTTCCGCAACGCGCGTCGATCCCGAACATTCAGGTTCGCCAGCAACGGCTCGACATTGGTCCCCACCTGCCGGCGCAGTTCGGTGAGTCGCTGCAGCCCGAGCGGGCTGAGCTCGATCAGCCAGGCGCGGGCGTCGCTGGGATCCGTCGATCGCTCGACCAGTCCGGCGGCCTCCAGTCGCTTGACATGGTTGGTGATGGTCGGCTGCGACGAGCGCTCCTGGATGGCGAGATCACTGATCCGGCACGGCCCGCTGTCCTTGATCCGGGCCAGGACCCGGGCCGCGGCGAGGCTGAGCTCCATGCCGTCGCTGGGCAGCCGGCGCACCAGGCCGGCCGTCACGCTGACCAGCAGCTCGCCCAACTCGTGGAGATCCTCGTTCACGTGTGCAGCGTATCGGCTCGGCGCTGATGGCTGCGCGGTGCGAACGTCGCGGGGCTCAGCGACTGATCGCGGCGACCACGAGCTTGGCCAGTTCCGCGTACGCCTGGGCGTCGTCCAGCCCGGTCGCCCGGCCCAGCTCGCCGGAGGTGATCCGCCGCATGGTCGCGGTCACGACCTCGCCGACGAACACCGCCGATACCTTGCGGAAGGCGCCCTCCTTGATCCCCTCGTCGATCAGCTCACGCACCCGGACGGCGGCTGCCACGGTGTTCTGCTCGTAGACCTCGCGGGTCGCGGACTGGTGGTCCACGTCGCGCATGAACTGCGGGCTGGCCGGGCGCAAGGCCGCCGCCACCGCCTCCAGATAGCGGGTGACCCGAGCGGCGGGGGACCGGGTCCGGGCGATGGCGGTCTCGACCTGGTCGGTGGCCTGCTTGAAGAAGTAGCGCACGGTCCGGACGGCGAGCTGCTCCTTGCTGTCGGCCAGTGCATAGAGAGTGCGCTTGGAACAACCCAGCCGAGCAGCGAGGTCGTCGAGGGTCAGATGCGCGAATCCCTCGGCCAGAAAGAGATCCAGCAACTCGCCGACGAGCTGCCGCTGACGGGCGGTCAGCCGCTCATGAGTCGCGAAGGTGGATTCCATAGCGGTACCAACGTACCCTATTCAGTACCGCCTGATCAGAAAAGAGGTGCTGCGTCTCATGACGGTCGACCGGGTGCTGCCGACGCCGGAGGCTGCCGAGCTGGTGGGTCTGGTGCGGGAGATCGCCCGCACCGAGCTGGCCCCCAGAGCCGCCGAAGCAGAGTCGGCGGGCCGATTCCCGCGCGAGGTGTTCGCGATGCTCGGCGAGACGGGGATGCTCGGCATGCCCTATCCGGAGGAACTCGGAGGATCAGGTCAGCCGTACGAGGTCTATCTGCAGGCACTGGAGGAGATCGCAACGGCGTGGATGAGCGTCGGGGTCGGTGTCTCGGTGCACGTCCTCAGTTGCCATGCACTCGCCCGCTTCGGCACCCCGGAGCAGCAGCGGGACCTGTTGGTGCCGTTGCTCGCCGGCGACCTGCTGGGCGCGTACGCGCTGTCGGAGCCGCAGGCTGGTTCCGACATCACCGGGATCACGACGCGGGCGAAGCTGGCCGACGGCGGCTACGCGCTGGGCGGGGCCAAGGCGTGGATCACCCATGGCTCTCAGGCCGATTCGTACACCACGTTCGCGCGGACGAGTGATGACCGGACCAAGGGCATCAGCTGTTTCGTGGTGCCGGCGACGGCTGCCGGCCTGAGCTTCGGTCCGCCGGAGAAGAAGATGGGGCTGACCGGATCGACGACGACCGCCGTCTACTTCGATGCGGTGCACGTCGACGAAGCTCGCCGCATCGGTGCGGAGGGTCAGGGCATGGCCATCGCCCTCGATGCCTTGGACTCCGGCCGGCTCGGGATCGCGGCGTGTGCCACCGGATTGGCGCAGGCGGCGCTGAACGCCGCGATCGACTACGCCAAGGAGCGAGAGCAGTTCGGCTCGGCGATCGCCGAGTTCCAGGGGATGCAGTTCCTCCTCGCCGACATGGCTGCCGCGGTCGACAGTGCACGCGCCATGTATCTGCTGGCGGCCCGTCGCAAGGATGCGGGCCGGCCGTTCACCCGGGAGGCGGCAGTGGCGAAGATGGTCGCCAGTGATGTCGCGATGCGAGTGACCACCGATGCCGTCCAGGTGCTCGGCGGGTACGGATACACCAAGGATTTCCCGGTGGAGCGCTACTTCCGCGAGGCGAAGGTGACGCAGCTCTTCGAAGGCACCAACCAGATCCAGAAGCTGGTGATCGCGCGCCAACTGCTGCGGTGAGCTGCAGCTACTCGGCTCGTTGGGTGGTTCCGCGATGACCGATTAGGGATCAGGTCGCGGACAACCATCCGCGCCTTCGCAGGCTCCGGCGCTCCCGCCAGACCCGTCCACGTCCGCGACCTGACCCCTGCCCCGGTCATCGCTTCGTCCGATTCCGCCGGTTGTGCCACTCACCGCGGCGGCTGACGCGCCCTGACCTCCCCTGGATCTGGTTGATGCCCGCGGGGATCTGGTCGGAGGGTTGGGGGCGATCTGACGAGCGCGTTTCGGCACCAGTGGCCGTTCGTTTTGGCCTGGCGGTCGAGTTTCGTTACTCTTTTGTGATCAACGGTGATGGAGTCATCACCCATCTGTCACAAGCGAAGCTCGCCCGTCGCG
>JASGEZ010000080.1:0-23222 GCA_047605905.1 Microlunatus sp. | reverse complement strand
GGGTCATCCGCGACCTGGCCCCCGCCGAGCTGAGCGGCGACCTGACCGGAGACCTCTTGCCCGAGGCGCTGCGGGAGGCGAGTCTTCGAGCCACCCGGCACACCGGCGTAGCGGTGACCGTGACGGTGCACGGGGAGCCGGTGCCGCTGCCGGCTGAGTTCGGCACCGCGCTGCTGCGGACGCTACGCGGCGCGGTGGCCAATGTGGTCGAACACGCCGACGCCCACCGGGTCACGGTCACGCTCACCTATCAGCCGGATCTCGTCAGCCTCGACGTCCGAGACGACGGGCGCGGTTTCGACCCGTCGTCGGTGTCCGTCTCGGGTGGCCGGGGCCGAGGTCTGGTCGGCATCCGGTCTCGCGCCCGCGAGCTCGGTGGTGAGCTGGCGATCGAGTCGGCGCGGGAGGAAGGCACCGTGATCGCCCTGTCCCTGCCGCTGCCCAGCCCCAGGTCGTCGGATGCGCAGGACGGACGATGACCCGGCTGGTGCTGGTCGACGACCACCCGGTGGTCCGGGCCGGTCTGCGAGCCCTGCTCGCCGGCCAGCCCGACTTCGAGGTGGTGGGGGAGGCGGCCGATGCGGTGGCCGCGGAGCAGGTCGTACGCCGGACCCGTCCCGACCTGGTGCTGATGGATCTCAATCTCGGTTCGGCGGTCGGCGGCGCGGAGGCGACGGCGATCCTGCGGGCACTGCCGGATCCGCCGCAGGTACTGATCGTGACGACGTACGACACCGAGGCCGACATCATCGCCGCGATCGACGCCGGTGCTGCCGGCTATCTGCTCAAGGACGCACCACCCGGCCGAGCTTTATCGTGCGGTACGCGGCACCGCCTGCGGCGAGACGGTGCTGGCCCCGGCGATCGCTGCCCGGCTGGTGCGCCGAACCACCGGTGCGGACCGGACGCTGACCAGCCGTGAGGTGGAGATCTTGGAACTGCTGGCCCGTGGCCTGGCCAACAAGGAGCTGGCCCGCCGGCTGCTGGTGAGCGAGGCGACGGTGAAGTCACACCTGGCCCACATCTACAGCAAGCTCGGCGTCGACACCCGCGCGGCCGCGGTCGCGGTGGCGATCCAGCGGCGCATCATCCGGACCTGAGAGCCGGCCCGCCAGTTCGAAAGCGGCGGTCGCACCATGGCCGTACCAAGTAGGTTTGGACTCATGATGGACCCACGACAGCTCTACACGGTGCATGAGGATGTGCTGGCTGGTCTCGCCGGCCATCGTCCGGTGCTCCTGCATCAGCTCGACGGATTCATCGATGCCGGTCAGGCCGGCCGGATTCTCACCGCGAACCTGGTCGAGCAGCTGGAGTCGGAGGTGGTCGCCGAGTTCGACCACGACCAGCTGCACGACTACCGCAGCCGGCGACCCGCCATGATCTACGACACCAACCAGTGGCGGTCGTACGCCGATCTGCAGTTGCGGCTGCACAAGGTGACCGACGAGCACGGCGAGGTGTTCCTGCTGCTGAGCGGTCCGGAGCCGGACGTGCAGTGGGAGCGGATGACGGCGGCGGTGATCGGGCTGATCGAGGTGCTCGACGTCCGGCTGACGGTGACGCTGCACGGCATCCCGATGGCCGTGCCGCACACCCGGCCGATCATGGCGACCGCACATGCCACCGACACCGAACTGGTCAAGGGCTATCGCAGTTGGATCGATCGGGTGGAGGTGCCGGCGAGCTTCACCGGTCTGCTCGAGTATCGGCTGGGTCAGCTGGATCGCAAGGCCATGGGCTTCGCTGCTCACGTGCCGCACTATCTTGCTCAGGCTGCCTTCCCGGAGGCGGGGTTGGCGCTGACCAGACTGCTGAACAGTGCGACCGGGCTGGCGATCCCGGTGGAGCCGCTGGAGGAGGCGTCGACCACCAACATGGCCGAGATCAACGCCGAGATGGCGCAGTCGACCGAGGTGCAGGAGTTGGTCGCGACCTTGGAGCAGCAGTACGACGTGATGGCTGCCGACGAGACTCAGCAGGTGCCCAGCGCCGACGAGATCGCCGCCGAGTTCGAGCGGTTCCTGGCCGAGCGCGACCGCACCGAAGAATGACACGCATCGCCCGAATCACTCCTGCACTCCCGAGAGGCTCCGCTCGTGCCCCAGTCAGTAGTCGAACTCGTTGATCTGTTGGAGCTCGAGGAGATCGAAGTCGGCCTCTATCGCGGCAAACAGCACCAGACCGCACGGCAGCGAGTCTTCGGTGGGCAGGTGCTCGCGCAGGCGCTGATGGCATCGTCGGACACCGTGCCCACCGAACGGCGCCTGCACTCGATGCACGCGTACTTCATCCGTCCGGGTCGTACCGATCTGCCGATCGTCTTCGGAGTCGAGAACCTGCGTGACGGAGGGTCGTTCTCCTCCCGGCGGGTGGTGGCGCGGCAAGGCGGGTCGGTGATCTTCTTCGCCGCCTCGTCGTTTCATCGCCCCGAGGAGGGTCTCGAGCATCAAGACGTGATGCCCACCGACGTACCGGCACCGGAGGACTGCCCCGTCCTCAGTGACGTGCTGTCGACCGTGACCGGACGCCCGTCATCGATCTGGGACAGCGAGTTCGGTGCGCTGGATGTCCGATACATCGGTGACTCTCGGCCCGGACGCGGCGCACTGAGGGACCCGCTGCACCCCGCACTCAGTCGGGTATGGATCCGGGCCGCCGGCGAGATACCCGACGACCCACGGCTGCACCAGAGCGCACTGGCGTACGCCAGTGATCTGACCCTGCTGTCGGCATCGACGACACCGCACGATGCGTTCCTCGACCACAACGTCCAGGGCGCCTCCCTCGACCACGTGATGTGGTTCCACCGCCCGTTCCGGGCCGACCGCTGGCTGCTCTACGACCAGGTGTCGCCGTCAGCCTCGTCGGCGCTGGGGTTGTCGACCGGACGCCTCTTCCAGGACGGCCAGCTGGTCTGCACCGTCGCCCAGGAAGGGCTGATCCGGCCACTCCGGAAGCGCTGATCGAGACTGCATCCGAGGGGATGGAAGCAGCGAAGCCCGCCCCGAATCCGGGACGGGCTTCGACCTTGTTGCTGCCGGCGAGGATCAGGCGGCCAGCGCCGTCTTGCTCCGCAGCTTGGCGATGGCGTGCCGCTCGATCTGGCGAACCCGCTCGGCGGTGATGCCCCAGACCGCGCCGATGTCGGCGAGCTTGGCCTGCCGGCCGTCGACCAGGCCGTAGCGGCGGCGTACGACATCGGCGGACCGCTCGTCCAGCTCGTCCAGCATGGACTCGAGGCGCTGGTGCTCCTCGGCGTCCATGTAGACCTCGTCCGGACCCGGCATCGGCTCGCGGGCGATCAGGTCACCGAGGGCGGTGTCGCCACCCTCCTCGACCGGGGCGTCCAGCGAGACATGCTCGCGGCCGTACCGGATCAGGTCCATCACCCGTTCGGCGTCGATGCCCATCTCGTCGGCGATCTCGACCAGCTCGGGGTCACGACCGAGGCGGCGCTCCAGCGTCCGGCGGACCGCGCCGACCTGGTTGACCTGCTCGGCGACATGAACCGGGAGTCGGACGATCCGGCCCTGCTGGGCGATGCCGCGGCTGATCGACTGCCGGACCCACCAGGTGCCGTAGGTGGAGAACTTGAAGCCCTTGGTGTAGTCGAACTTCTCGACCGCCCGGATCAGACCGGTGTTGCCCTCTTGGACCAGGTCGAGCAGCGGCATCTGCGACCGTCCGTACTTGCGGGCGACCGAGACGACCAGTCGCAGATTGGCGGTGACGAACCGCTGCAGGGCACGCCGGCCGTCCTCGATCAGGAAGTCCAGCTCGTCCTCGCTCAGCTCGGCGGCACTGTCGCCACGCTCGGCCGGGGTCACCTCGCCGGAACGGATCTTCTCCGCATACAGCCCGACCTCGATCGTCTTGGCCAACTCGACCTCTTCCGCCGCGGTCAGCAGCGGAGTCTTCGCGATGCCCTCCAGGTAGAGGCCCACCGCGTCCTTGCCATCTATACCGTCAGAAACTCGATTGCGTGTGCTCGTTGCTACCACGTCGGCCCCTTTCGTTGCCTATGCAATAGATCTAACGTCCGGGGTGTGGTGCAGGATTCCTCTCCAGCCCTGAAAGTACCCTGAGATGCACCCTGGGTGGTTCCGGAACGATTCGTCGCCACACGGGGGTGGAACGGTGAAGTCGTTGCCGACCTGCCCTAACGACGCAGCAATTGTTGAGGTTCCACGGCGGCGAAAAATACTCACCCGGGGGTGATACTCGCCTCATCGAGGTGTAGAACGGACTCAGTTCACCTGGTCGATCAGCCAGGCGTACTCGAACGCCTTCTCCCGCCAGGCTTGGTAGCGCCCGCTGACGCCGCCGTGCCCGGCGACCATCTCGGTCTTGAGCAGGATCGGTCGGTCGTCGCTGTTGGTTGCGTGTTGCCGAAGTGTCGCCACCCACTTGGCCGGCTCGACGTAGTAGACCCGGGTGTCGTTCAGGCTCGTGGTGGCCAGGATCGCCGGGTAGGCCGTCGCGCGCACGTTCTCGTACGGCGTGTAGGACTTCATGTAGGCGTAGACCTCGGGATCGTGCAGCGGATCGCCCCACTCCTCCCATTCGATCACCGTGAGCGGCAGCTCCGGGTCGAGGATCGTGGTCAGCGAGTCCACGAACGGGACCGCGGCATGGATCGCCCGGAACCGCTCGGGAGCCAGGTTCGCCACCGCGCCCATCAGCATCCCGCCGGCACTGCCGCCGGCCGCCGCCAGCCGGTCCTGGCTGGTGTAGCGGTGTTCGACCAGGAAGTCCGCGGCGGCGACGAAGTCGGTGAAGGTGTTCTTCTTGGTCAGCGTCCGGCCCTGCTCGTACCAGGACCGACCGAGTTCGCCGCCACCGCGGACGTGCGCGATCGCGTACACGAAGCCGCGATCCAGCAGCGACAACCGAGGGATGGAGAAGCCCGGCTCGATCGAGATCTCGTACGAGCCGTAGCCGTAGAGCAGCGCCGGGGCCGAGCCGTCCAAGGAAACGTCGGCGCGGTGCACGATCGAGAGGGGAATGGAGGTGCCGTCGGTCGCGGTCGCCCAGCCGCGCTCCTGCACGTACTGGCTCGGGTCGTACGCACGCCCGTCCGGACCCGGCAGTACCGGGGTCTGCTTGCGCAGGGTCAGCTCGTGGGAGCCGAGGTCGTAGTCGTACACGCTCGCCGGAGTGACCATCGATTCGAAGCCGACCCTGATGGTCTGCGTGACGTAGTTCGGACCGCCGACCGCGTAGACGTCGAACAGCGGCTCGTCGAAGGCGATGTCGGTCCCCGGCAGCAGTGAACCGTCGGCGGCCCGTGGCAGCACGTGCACGCCGGTCAGTCCGTCGCGCCGCAGCGACACCACCGCGTAGTCCTGATAGGCGGAGACGTCCAGGATCCGTACCCCTTGGGTGTGCGGCAGCACCGGCGTCCACTGCTCGTGGCTGGTGGCGTCCAGCGGGGCCTGCGCCAGCTCGAAGTCGGTCGCACCGTCGTTGTGCACGATCAGCAGCCGGTCGCCGGCCGGCTCCACGTCGTACTCCACTCCCTGGCGCCGTGGGGCGACCAGCCGAGGCTCGCCCTCGGGATCGCTGCTCGGTAGCAACCGGTACTCACTGGTCAGCTTGCTGCCGGCGCCGAGCAGGATCCACTGCCGGTCGCGACTGGTGCTGACACCGACCCAGAACCGTTCGTCGGGCTCGGTGAGCACTTCGACATCGGCGCCGGTGCGGGTACCGAGCCGGTGCCGCAGCACGGCGTAGGGCCGCCAGGCCGCGTCGGCGCGGGTGTAGAACAGGTGCTCCTCGCCCGCCCACGCGACGCCGTACGCGATGTCGTCGATCTCGTCGGCCAGCAGCTCGCCGGTGTCGAGGTCTTTGATCCGGAGCCGGAAGCGCTCGTCGCCTGAAGTGTCGGTCGCGTAGGCCAGCAGTCGGCCGGAGCCGGACACGGTGAAGGCGCCGAGGGAGAAGAACTCCTCGCCGGCGGCCTCGAGGTTGCCGTCGAGCAGCACCTCCTCGCCCGCGATCGGGCCGTCGGTCTGCGGCGGCGTGCCGGGGCCGGACGGGGCCGGCGTCCGGCAGTAGATGGCGTACTCCTGACCCTCGACGGTGCGGGTGTAGTACCAGTACGCGACGGTCTCGCCGATCACAGGACTGACGTGCACGGTGTAGGTCGGCACCGACAGGTCGGTTTCCTGGGTCCGGGTCTTGATCTCGGTGAAGACCGCCTCGATGAGGTCGCTCAGGTGGGCCGTACGCGCTTCGGTGTAGGCGTTCTCCGCTTCCAGATAGGCGATCACCTCGGGATCGTTCTTGTCCCGCAACCACTCGTACGGATCATCGAAAACGTCACCATGGTGCTCGCGGCGGACTGGCCGGCGATCGGCGACGGGGGCTACGACCGCGGGATCGATCGACTGGGACTCGGACACGACCGAGAGCGTAGTGGAGGGGCAGTAGCCCTCGGTGAGGTTGTTGCGCCAGGATGGGCACATGGGCGCAGAGGTCGAGGCCAGGCAGTTCTCTCGCGAGGATCGGACGCGGCATCGAGAGAAGGTCCGACGCGGGCTCGACGCGCTGGCTCGGATGCTGACCGCGTCGCACTTCGACGCGGATCACCCGATGACCGGGTTGGAGATCGAACTCAACCTGGTCGACGACGACATGCAGCCGGCGATGCGCAATGCCGAGGTGCTGGAGGCCATCGCCGACCCGGCGTTTCAGACCGAGCTGGGACGCTTCAACATCGAGATCAACGTCGCCCCCCGACAGCTGGCGGACGGCGGCTTCGCCTCCTTCGAGACCTCCATCCGGCGGGCGCTCAACGCGGCCGAGGACAAGGTCGAGGCGGTGGGCATCCATCTGGCCGTGGTGGGGATCCTGCCCACGCTGATGCCGGAGCACGTGACCTTGGACAGCGTCAGCGAGAACCCGCGCTACTCCTTGCTGGACCAGCAGATCTTCGCCGCGCGCGGAGAGGATCTGGAGATCGCCATCGACGGGGTCGAGCGGCTTCGGATGACGTCGGACTCGATCATGCCGGAGGCGGCCTGCACCTCCACCCAGGTGCATCTGCAGGTCAGCCCGGACGACTTCGCCGGCTACTGGAACGCCGCCCAGGCCGTGGCCGGTGTGCAGGTGGCGGTCGGGGCGAACTCGCCGTTCCTGTTCGGGCGCGAACTGGTCGCGGAGTCGCGCATCCCATTGTTCGAGCAGAGCACCGACACCCGGGCCGAGGAACTGAAGATCCAGGGGGTCCGGCCCCGGGTCTGGTTCGGGGAGCGCTGGATCACCTCGATCTTCGATCTGTTCGAGGAGAACTCCAACTACTTCCCGGCGCTGCTCCCGATCAGCACCGACGAGGACCCGATCGCCGTGCTGGATGCCGGCGGCATACCGACCTTGGACGAACTCCGGCTGCACAACGGCACCGTGTATCGCTGGAACCGACCTGTGTACGACATCAGCGGCGACTCACCCCATCTGCGGGTGGAGAACCGGGTGCTGCCGGCCGGGCCCACCGTGGTCGACACGCTGGCCAATGCCGCGTTCTTCGCCGGGTTGGTACGCGCGCTGGCCTCCCAGGACCGGCCGATCTGGACCCAGATGTCCTTCCAGGCGGCGAACGAGAACTTCGGCTCCGGCATCCGGCACGGCATCAACGCCGACGTCTACTGGCCGCGGATCGGCCAGGTGAAGGTGGCCGAGCTGGTGGTCCGCAAGCTGTTGCCGCTGGCAGCCGAGGGCCTGGCCGAGTGGGGCGTCTCGGATGCCGAGTCCGGGCGGTTGTTAGGTGTGATCGAGCAGCGTTGCCTGCGCGCGGCGAACGGTGCGACGTGGCAGACTGCGGTGGTGTCGCGGCGAGAGCAGGCGGGGGAGTCCCGGGCTGAAGCTCTGAGCGGCATGCTCCGGACCTACCTGGAACTGATGCACACCAACGTACCTGTTCACCTGTGGGAGATCGCTCCGTGACGGATGTGAGGGACACGGCCATCGTGGTCGGCTATTCGGCCAAGCCCGAGGGCCGGGCGGCGTTGGAACGGTCTTTGACCGAGGCCAGGCTCCGGGGATCACGCCTGATCGTGGTGCACACCTCGCCGGAACCGGAGGTGGCCGAGCTCACCGCCGAACTGGACGACGCAGGGGTGGCGTACGAGTTGTCCTCGTCGATGGACGGACTCGACCCGGCCGAGGAACTGATCACCGCGGCCAACCGGACCGCGGCGGAGTTCATCGTCATCGGGCTGCGGCGGCGGTCGCCGGTCGGCAAGCTGCTGCTGGGCAGCAACGCGCAGCGGGTGCTGCTGGGAGCCGGTTGCCCGGTGCTCGCCGTCAAGGCTGAGTAGGGCTCGGCGTTCCGGCAGGCCGAAAACCGGTCAATCCGTGAAGTCCTTGAACTTCGTGCCAGAATGTCCGTTGGAGCACCTATTGACATCCAATCGGCCGCTGCCTGCCCTGAAACCAGACCAGCCCGGTGAGCACAACTCGCCGAGCAGACTGCACCACCCGACTCGTACGTCCGAGAGGCTCTTTGTGACACCCCCCTCCGAAGTCCAGCTGTCAGCGCAGGCCGTGGCGGCCGCAACCGGCAGAGCGCAGCAGGTCAGTGCTCCGGTGGCGAAGAAGGCGCCCGCCAAGAAAGCACCCGCTCGGCTGCAGGCTGTGGACGCGGACACGTCGGCACCGACGAAGGCCGCCGCGAAGAAGAGGCCCGCCAAGAAGGCCCCGGCGAAGAAGACCGCGGCTGCCGCGAAGGCGACTGTCACGAAGGCGACTGCTGCCAAGGGCGGCGGTGCTGACGTTCCGGAGCTGGAGCCGGACGCGGTTGACCTGGTGGTCGAGGACATCGAGCTGGACGCGACGGACACCGACGGCGCAACCAGTGTCGAGGTCGCCGTGGACGGCGACGAGGTCGTGGTGAAGGTCGGCAAGAAGCGGACCCTCGACGATGTCGATGAGTCCACCTTCGAGCCGGCGACCGAGGCCAAGCTGGAGGGCGAACTCACCGAGGACCAGGGCTTCGTGCTCTCCGAGGCCGACGACGCCGACGAGCCCGAGCAGCAGGTGATGGCGGCCGGTGCCACGGCGGATCCGGTCAAGGACTATCTGAAGCAGATCGGCAAGGTCGCGCTGCTGAACGCCGAGCAGGAGGTCGAGCTCGCGAAGCGGATCGAGGCCGGCCTGTTCGCCGACGAGATGCTCAATGACGACAGCGTCAAGGTCGGCGCCAGCGACCTGGACGACTACGAGTGGATCGCCGAGGACGGCCGACGCGCCAAGAACCACCTGCTGGAGGCCAACCTGCGGCTCGTGGTCTCGCTGGCCAAGCGCTACACCGGCCGCGGGATGCTGTTCCTGGACCTGATCCAGGAGGGCAACCTCGGTCTGATCCGCGCGGTGGAGAAGTTCGACTACACCAAGGGCTACAAGTTCTCCACCTACGCGACCTGGTGGATCCGGCAGGCCATCACCCGCGCCATGGCCGACCAGGCCCGCACCATCCGTATCCCGGTGCACATGGTCGAGGTCATCAACAAGCTCGCCCGGGTGCAGCGCCAGATGCTGCAGGACCTCGGTCGCGAACCCACCCCGGAGGAGCTCGCCAAGGAGCTCGACATGACCCCGGAGAAGGTCGTCGAGGTCCAGAAGTATGGTCGTGAGCCGATCTCGCTGCACACCCCGCTGGGCGAGGACGGCGACTCCGAGTTCGGCGACCTGATCGAGGACTCCGAAGCCGTCGTGCCGGCCGACGCGGTCAGCTTCACCTTGCTGCAGGAGCAGCTGCACGACGTGCTGGACACCCTCTCCGAGCGCGAGGCCGGCGTGGTCTCGATGCGCTTCGGCCTGACCGACGGCCAGCCCAAGACACTGGACGAGATCGGCAAGGTCTACGGCGTCACCCGCGAGCGGATTCGCCAGATCGAGTCCAAGACCATGTCGAAACTCCGCCACCCCTCCCGCTCCCAGGTCCTCCGCGACTATCTGGACTGACCTGCGCCGCGCTGGTTCCTGCTCCGGCTCCCGTACGCGTTCCCGCTCCCGTACGCGTTCCTGCTCGGGTTCATCGGCTTTGCTCGGCTTGCAGACCGAGCAAAGCCGACTAACCCGAGCAGGAAGAGGTAAGGCTTCGGGTCCGAGCTCGGCCTTGGGATCACGAGTTTTCCACAATCTGTGGATAACCCTGACGCTGCGTTAGGCGACAGGGCTTGGTAGGGCTTCGACTGTCCTCATGGACAACGATGTGGTACTCACCAGCGATCTGGTTCGGATGGGCTTCTCGACTGACGAGGTGGCTCGCATGCGACAGCGAGGTGAGCTGGTCCGTCTACGTCGGGGTGCCTATCTGCGGGTATCAGAGTCCAGCAGCAAAGCCAGCGACCCGTGGGATCTGCGTACGCCGCACCTCCACCTGATTGACGGCACGGTTCCGCAGCTGCATCCGCGGGCTGCGCTGAGTCACGGCTCTGCCGCAGCGCTGCACCAGTTGCCCCTGTTCGCGACCATGGTCGACACCGTTCATGTCACCCGTGACCGTCACGGTGGTGGCGTGATCCGACCGACACTCCGCGTCCACGGCTCGCAGTTGCGTGACGTCGATCGGGCCGTCGTGGGCGGAAGGGCCGTCACCTCACTACCGCGTACGGTCGTCGATCTCGCCCGGACATTGCCGTACGAGCAAGCGGTGGCTGTTGCTGACGGAGGTCTCGCCCTCGACGTCGACCGTGCGATGTTGGCCGAGTGTCTTGATCAGGCGAAACGATGGCACGGCGCTCCCCAGGCGCGTCGGGTGGTTGCCTTCGCGGATGGGCGGAGCGAGAGTGTCGGGGAGTCGTACAGCCGGATAGTGATGCAGCAGCTGGACCTGCCGATGCCTGTGCTGCAGCACGAGATCTTCGATCAGAACGGATACCTGATCGGGCGATGCGATTTCGCGTGGCTGGAGCGGCGTACCGTCGGGGAGTTCGACGGCAAGGTGAAGTACGGGCGTTTCCGGCGTCCGGAGGAGACCTTCGAAGACGCGGTGTACCGAGAGAAACTGCGTGAGGACGCCATCCGTGACCAGGGTTGGCAGTTGGTGCGCTGGACCTGGGCCGGCCTCAGGGAGCCTCGGCTGATCGCGGACCGACTCACTCGAGCCTTTGCCCGCGCCCACCGCTGACGACCAGCTCCTGACCTGCGGACCCGACCCCTGTTCCTGCTCGGGTTCATCGGCTTTGCTCGATCTGCAAACCGAGCAAAGCCGACAAACCCGAGCAGGAACGGGTGAGTTCGGCTGTCGCGGGCCCGGAGACGGATCGGCCCCCCGCACCACGAGGTACGAGGGGCCGATCCGCTATCGGTGTGCTTACCGGATGCGCTCGGTCTCGTCGTGGATTCGCAGGGCGACCTGCTTGAGCTTGTCGGCGTGCTCTTTGCTGTGGTGCGCGCAGAAGAGAAGCTCGAACCCGCTTGCCATGGTGACTCGTACGTAGGCCTGAGCTCCGCAGCGATCGCAGCGGTCGGCCGCGTTCAAGGCGGACTCTTCGACGACGGTGGTGGTCATAGTGGCCTCTCTTCCTCAGCCATGCTCTTGCATGTTCGGAGTGCTCGTACCGGCCGATCGATACATCGTGCTGCCGACTCACTGTCGGAGAACTCTGACTCGATCGAACCGGTACACCTAGTCAACATCCAACCAGGCTCTGATGTTCCATTTTCGCATCTCAGATCCGTGACTCTTGTGTAACGACTCAGACCTGAGAGGGCTCGACGGTACCCTCGCACCGTGCCCATTTCCAAGCCCGCCCCATCGGATCAACCGGGCCTCGAGGGTCGCGACTACGAAGCGCGGCATCTGCTCGTCCTGGAAGGTCTGGAAGCGGTACGCAAGCGGCCGGCGATGTACATCGGCTCCACCGACACCCGCGGGCTGATGCACTGCCTGTGGGAGATCATCGACAACGCCGTCGACGAGGCCCTCGGCGGCTTCGGCCGGGAGATCAGTGTCGAACTCGCCCACGACGGCAGCATCAGTGTCGTCGACCGCGGTCGTGGCATCCCGGTCGACGTCGAGCCGCGGACCGGGTTGTCCGGCGTCGAGGTCGTGTTCACCAAGCTGCACGCCGGCGGCAAGTTCGGCGCCGGGTCCTACAACGCGACCGGCGGTCTGCACGGCGTCGGCTCCTCGGTCGTCAACGCCTTGTCCAGCCGGCTCGATGTCGAGGTGGATCGCAACGGAGCGACCTGGGGGATGTCGTTCCGGCGAGGTACGCCGGGGGTCTTCGATGGCGACGGTCCGACGGCGAAGTTCACTCCGGGTAGCGGGCTGGTCAAGCTCGGCTGGGTCAAGAAGGGTGTCACCGGGACTCGGGTCCGGTATTGGCCGGACCGGCAGATCTTCTTGAAAGAGGCGCAGCTGTCGCTGACCGATCTGCACAACCGGGCCCGGCAGACGAGCTTCCTGGTGCCGGGTCTGGCATTGGAGGTGACCGACGCGCGGGGCGACGAGGCCACCACGGAACGGTTCCTGCACGAGGGCGGGATCGCGGAGTTCTGCGAATTCCTCGCCCCCGACGAGGCCGTCACCGAGGTCGTCCGGTTGCAGGGCCAGGATCGCTTCACCGAGACCGTGCCGATGCTCGACGACGCCGGGCACATGACGCCCACCGATGTCGAGCGTGACCTCGACATCGACATCGCGGTGCGCTGGGGGACCGGCTATGAGACCACCACCCGCTCGTACGTCAACATCATCGCCACCCCGAAGGGCGGCACCCATGTCGCCGGCTTCGAACGTGCCCTGACCAAGTCGTTCAGCGGCGCCCTGGAGGGCACCCGGCTGTTGAAGTCGGGGGAGGAGATCGTCAAGGACGATGTCCTGGAGGGGATGACGGCAGTCGTCACCGTACGGCTGGCGGAGCCGCAGTTCGAGGGTCAGACCAAGGAGGTGCTCGGTACGCCGCCGGTGGCCGGGCTGGTCGCCAAGGCCGTCAACCGCGAACTGACCGCGTTCCTGACTTCGACCAAGGGCGCGACCAAGGCTCAGGCCCGGGCGGCGATGGAGAAGGTTGTCGGCGCGTCCCGGGCTCGGGTCGCGGCGAAGCAGCACCGGGAGGCGCAGCGGCGCAAGAACGCCTTGGAGTCGTCCTCCTTGCCGACCAAGCTGGCCGACTGCCGCAGCACCGACGTGGACCGCACTGAACTGTTCATCGTGGAGGGCGACTCGGCGATGGGCACCGCGAAGCTGGCCCGCAACTCCGAGTTCCAGGCCCTGCTGCCGATCCGGGGCAAGATCCTCAACGTGCAGCGGGCCTCGGTGACAGACATGCTGAAGAACGCCGAGTGCGCCTCGATCATCCAGGTGGTGGGGGCGGGCTCCGGTCGGACCTTCGATCTCGATGCGGCGCGCTACGGCAAGATCATCTTCATGGCCGACGCCGACTCCGACGGCGCGCATATTCGCTGCCTGCTGGCCACCTTGTTCTTCCGCTACATGCGTCCGTTGGTCGACGCCGGCCGGGTGTTCACCGCCGTACCGCCGCTGCACCGGTTCGAGCTGACCAACCCGCGCAAGGGGATGGAGAAGTACATCTACACCTACTCCGACGCCGAGTACCAGCGCAAAGCCGCCGAGCTGACCAAGCGGAACCTGAACTTCAAGGAGCCGCAGCGCTACAAGGGGCTGGGGGAGATGGACGCCGACCAGCTGGCCGACACGACCATGAGCCCCCGGCACCGCACCCTGCGCCGGATGACCGTCGACGACGGACTGATCGCCGAGACCACCTTCGAGATGCTGATGGGCAACGAGGTCGCTCCCCGCAAGGAGTTCATCGTCGACGGTGCCTACCGCCTGGATGCCGCCGCCATCGACGCTTAGCTTGCTCAGACCTCAGAGGTCGCCACGTAAGCGTTCGACGGGCTGCGCGGTGATCTTGGCTATGAGTTCGAAGTCCTTGTCCACATGCAAGAGAGTCAGTCCTGACTCCTCGGCAGCTGCGGCGATGAACAGATCTGCGACACCCACCGCGCGGTGGTAGCCGCAGCTGGCCAGAAGGCCTTGAACCTCAAGGGCACGAGACTCGGCACGCGGGTTCATGCCGACCACGGGCATGAGTGCCAAGGGCGGTTCCCGTTGTAGCTGAGTCCAGGTTCGTGCATTGACGGCCGAAAAGCCGAGTTCGGCCAGTGTCAACGGTGTGGTCATCACCAGCCCGCGCTGGATTCTGTTGAGCCAGGTGTCATGGTCCGGAGACGCCGGTAGTCGAACGAGAGCCGACTTGTCGATGAGCCAGCCCTCGAAAGTTGTCACCGACTACTCCCAGGCTCGCCGCATGAGATCTTCGTCGAGCACGCCTCTCGCAAGTTTCGCAACTCGCTGTAGGTCCTCGAGGCTCACTTGGCTCAGCGCATGCCGTCGAGCGACCTCGTGGGCCTCCCTCCGGAGCAGTTCGTTGCGGGAGATTCCTTGGTCGGCCGCAAGGGCATCGATGCGTCGCAGATCCTCGTCATCCACGTTCCTGATGAGTACATCAGCCATTCGATATCACCTCTGACGCTGATGATATCAGCGCTGCGGGGAGGAGATAGCAGCGATCGGTTGACCTGACGGCGTACCCGATCCATCGCGCCTACCATCGGCGGGGGGCAGGTCGACCGGGGAGCCGCTGGCGGCCGCAGCCCAGGCTGGGGACGGGCCAGCCCAGGCGAGCAGCAGGGTGTCTTCGCCCTTGAGAAAGCGATGGCATCGTACGCCGCCGGTGGCGCGGCCCTTGCCCGGATACTCGGCGTACGGAGTCACCTTGACCGAACCCGCATCGGTGCCCGGCAACGCGGTCGACGAGCCGCTGACCGAGACGACGACGGCATCCTCCGGCGGCACCGCACCGAAGAACACCACGCTGGCTCCGGCGCCCAGCTTGATGCCGGCCATACCGCCGCCGGAGCGGCCCTGCGGCCGGACGATCGACGCCGGGAAATGGAGCAGTTGGGCATCGGAGCTGATGAAGGTCAGCTCATCGGTATCACTGGTCAGCTCGACCGCCCCGACGACCGAGTCACCCGGTTCCAGCCGGATCACGTCCCAGGAGTCACGGCCCAGGACCTCGGGATTGACCCGCTTGACGACCCCGCGGGCGGTGCCCAGCGCCAGCCCCAGCGAAGTCTCGGCCAGCGTGGTCAGGCACAGCGCCCGCTCGCCGTTCTCCAGGGTGATCAGCTCAGAGACGTGCGTACCGCCCTGCAGGTTGGGGGCATTCGCCGTGGCCGGGACGGTCGGCAGGTCGAGTGCGCTGACCTTGATCAGCCGACCGGCCGAGGTGATCACGCCCAGCTCGCCGCGAGCGGTGCCGCGTACGGCCGAGACGATCACGTCGTGGTTCGCCCGACCGCCACCCGTCGACAGCGGATCGTCGGTCGCAGTCCGCGCCAACAGCCCGGCCGACGACAACAGCACCCAGCACGGGTCGTCGGCGACCTCCAGAGGGGTGCTTGCTGCAGTGGTGGTGACTCCGCTGGAAGCCAGCAGGATCGTCCGGCGTGGGGTGCCGTGCTGTTTGGCGATCGCGGCGAGCTCGTTGCCGACAACGGTCCGCAGCTGCTCGGGGTTCTCCAGGATCTCGGTCAGCTCGGCGATCTTCGCTTGCAGCTCGTCGCGCTCGGACTCCAGCTCGATGGTGGAGTACTTGGTCAGCCGGCGCAGCGGCATCTCCAAGATGTAGTTGGCCTGGATCTCGGTCAGCTCGAACGCCTCGATCAGCCGGCCACGAGCATGGGCGGTGTCGTCGCTGGAGCGGATGATGGCGATCACGTCGTCGATGTCCAGGATCGCGATCAGCAGGCCCTCGACCAGGTGCAGCCGGTCACGCGCCTTGCTGCGGTCGAACTCGGTCCGCCGTCTGGTGACCTCGTAGCGATGCTCCAGGTAGACCGTCAGCAGCTCTTTCAGCGTCAACGTGCGCGGCTGGCCGTCGACCAGCGCGACGGCATTGATGGCGAACGAGTCCTCCAGCTTGGTGCCCTTGTAGAGCTGCTCGAGAATGGCCTCGGGGTGGTAGCCGTTCTTGACCTCGATCACCAGCCGGGTGCCATTGGCGAGGTCGGTGAGGTCCTTGACGTCGGCGATGCCTTGCAGCTTGCGGGAAGTGACCAGGTTCTTGATCTGGTCGATCACCTTCTCCGGCCCCACCATGTGCGGCAGTTCGGTGACCACGATGCCCTTGCGCCGCGGATGCACCTGCTCGATCCGGGTCGTCGCCCGAACGCGGAAGGACCCCTTGCCGGTCGCGTACGCGTCCCGGATCCCCTCCAGACCGATGATCTTGCCGCCGCCGGGCAGATCCGGTCCGGGGATGAACCGCATCAGGGTGTCGACATCGGCGTCCGGATGCTTGATCAGATGCCGCAGCGCCTGGACGACCTCGATCAGGTTGTGCGGCGCGCAGTTGGTCGCCATCCCGACCGCGATCCCGGAGGCGCCGTTCACCAGCAGATTGGGGAAGGCCGCCGGCAGCACCGTGGGCTCGGTGTCCTTGCCGTCGTAGTTGGGCTTGAAGTCGACGGTGTCGGAATCGAGTCCGTCGGTCATCGATAGCGCGGCCGGGGCCATCCGGCACTCGGTATAGCGCATCGCTGCCGGTCCGGCGTCGGGGGAACCGAAGTTGCCGTGCCCGTCGACCAGGGTGAGCCGCATGGTCCACGGCTGGGCGGTGCGGACCAGCGCGTCGTAGATCGCGCCGTCACCGTGCGGGTGGTACTTGCCCATCACCTCGCCGACCACCCGGGCGCACTTGACGTGCCCACGATCCGGTCGTACGCCCATCTCCTGCATCGAGTAGAGGATCCGGCGCTGCACGGGTTTCAACCCGTCGCGGGCATCGGGCAGTGCGCGCGAGTAGATGACCGAGTACGCGTACTCGAGATAGCTGGTCTGCATCTCCGAGGACACATCGATGTCGACGATGTGCTCGGTGAAGTCATCCTCGACCGGGGGCGGGTTACGACGGGCCACGAGGAGGATTCTGCCCCTTGATGGCCGCTCAGCGGAGCCGTCCGTCCTAGTGGCGCGTGGCAAAACCAGACAAACGGCCGCAGTCTGCCGCCTGGCGGACATCGCTGTCCGCCAGGTGGCCGTGGCGGCAGCGCGCTACTTGATCTTGATCTTGATCGACTTCGTCGCCGCCTTGACCTTGTCGTTGCCGAGATACTTGACGGTGTAGGTCTGTTTGCCCTTCTTCTGCCTCGTGATCGTGACCTTGGCTTTGCCCTTCTTGACCGAGCCGGTCTTGAGGACCTTCTGCTTGCGGCTGATCGTGACTTTCCCGGTGACCTTCGACGCGGAAACCCCCGATGCGGAGACCTTGACTGTCACGGTTGCCTTGCCCTTGCCCGGTTTCGCGCTGATCTTCAAGGTCGCAGCCTTCTTCGGCGGCTTCGGTGGGGCGGCCTTTCTCAGAGTAATGTCACGGCCGGAATAGACGATCGGAGATGTGGTCGTGAACAGTTTCGCCGCGTCGGCCGAGGCCGTACCGTAGGTCGTGCCGTCCCAGTATGTCTTGGGGAACCGCCGCCAGTCGTCGTAGTAGACCACGCGCAGCGATCTGTTGTCGCCGGCTCCCGGCACCCAGAGCGTGAACTTGCCGGGCGCGGACAGGTGTGCCGCGTAGGTCGCCGTGGTCCAGTACGCGGGAGAAGCTTCTCGCTGCACAACGGCGTAGACGAAATTGCCTCCGTCGTCCTCCTGCATTTGCGGAGTGCCGAGATCGGCGGGGTTGAAGCTGACGGTTCCCGTGATCTGGGCGCTCTGTCGCATCGTGAAGTCAACGGTCGGATGCTGGTCCTGGGTAAACGACGACTTCGCAGTATCAGGCGCCCAGAACTTGTTTTCCTTCGAGGCCGCCTGCAGAACGAATACCCCGGAGAACGGGATATCGATGTCGTAGGTGCCACCTGGCGCCACGGTGTCATTGCCGTAGGGATCCCATACTTCTCTCCCATTGACAGTGTGCACGTAATAGAGCTCGACGAAGATGTTCTCGTCACCGCCAGTCACCTTGCCCCTGACGTAGCCTCCGCGGGTGAGCGAGACGTCGATGTTGACGTGACCCGTCTCCAGGGTGAACTCCCTGACGGTCAGTCGATATCCGCCGCCAAGGATCTTCTCAGCCTCGGGCTTCACCTCAAGCCGGTAGTCACCGGCATCCAGGCCTGTGAATGAGAACGTGTTCTCGCCGTTTCGCAGCTCATCGCCAGTCACGAAACGCCACGAGTCCCCGTTGGAGACACTCAAGGTGAGCTCCATGACTTCGACCTCGCTCAGCCCGAGCGGCCCTGGGCCGACAATCGTGCCCGAGACCGAGGCCGAGCCGGCGGCCTGTGCAGGCGCAGCCGCAAGAAGGCTCGCAACGACCATAAGAGCGATGACAAGCGGAACAACCAACAGGGATCTGATCCGTCTCATGGACTACCTCCAAGGAATATGGCTCTCTCGACCTTGAGGGCCTCTTCCCGGGATGATAGCCCTGCGCGAGGGAGTTCGCGGGCATTGTGGAATTTCGGCAGGTGCAGGAGGGTTATTAGTATTTTGTGCGCCGGAGGAAGTCGGTCCGGGCGCTGCTGAAGTGAATGATCGGCCGGTTTGTGAGGCCAATAGGCGAAATGCATCCGCCGCGGACTCACCATTTGACGCCCGAACTCGTGATCGCCGAGAGCGGCGGTGATGGCGATTCTCTCAACCAGTGTCACTCCGTCAGGAGGGCGCCGCTGAGGTGCGGTGTCCAGTCGATCCGATGGGCGGTCGCGGTGCCGGTGATCGGTTCGTCGGCGATCAGGGTCATCGCGGTGTTGTGCTTCGTGATCCAGCCGCTCATGGTGTCGATGCCGAGGAGTGCGCGGAACAGGTACTGGAAGAAGGCGCCGTGCATCACCACCGCGACGACATCGTCATCGCTGTGCCGGGACCGCAGATCGGCGACCACCCGGTGGGCGCGGTCCATGATCAGCTCGGCGCCGTCCTCGTACGGACCGGGGAACCAGCCGTTGGCTCCGGCGGTGTCGGGCAGGATCAGCCGTCCCGACAGGGCGCCCAGATCATCGGCAGTCGCTCCCGGATGCGGAATCCGGACGCCCGGGACTTCCTCGACGAACGGCCCGCCGGTCTCGTACACATCCGGGTGGCCGGTCAGCGGTAGGTCGAGCGCCTCGGCGAGTGGAGCGGCGGTCTGGACCGCGCGGGTCATCAGACTGGAGTGCAGTTGGGTGATCTGCCACGGCAGGATTCCGTCGGCCAGGGCATCGCCGAGCAGTTGGGCCTGCCGATGACCCAACGGCGTCAGCGCCGGGTCGTGGTGACGACCGATCGAATCGCCGGTCTGGGCATACAGCAGGTTGTTGACTGATTGGCCGTGGCGGATGAGAACGAAGCGCACCGGGCTATCCTGCCGCGATGGGCTTGCTCGTGAAAACCGTATTGGAGCCAACCGGCCCCGCGACCGCCATTGAGCTGACCGACGCGCAGGTGGTCGAACTGGGCGGCGGCAAGCGGGCTGCTGTCCGGGTCACGATCGGTGATCGCACCGCCCGGCTCCGACTGGCGGTGATGGGTGGCAAGAACCTGATCGGGCTGTCGAAGGCCGTCCGCGCGGAGCTCGGGGTGGAGATCGGCGATGAGGTGACGGCTTCAATCGAGGTGGACGCTGCCGAGCGGGTGGTCGAGGTGCCGGACGATCTCGCCGCGGCCCTCGATGCCGAGCCGGGCCTGCGCGCCGTGTTCGACGCGCTGCCGTACTCCCATCGCAAGGAGCATGTGCGAGCCATCACCGACGCCAAGAGACCGGAAACCCGGGCTCGCCGGGTGGCCGCAGCGATCGAGATGCTCCGGCAGCGTTGATTTCTGTGACAAATCAGCGCCTCAACGCCGGATCTGCTCGCGAAACGCGATGGATCGGCTGTTGAGGCGCAGGTCTGTCACGCATTCGGCCCGTCAGCCGTCTTCGACCTCGCCCAGCTCGCGGTAGAGGTCGGCGATGGCCCGGGCGCGGGCTCGGCCCGGCTCGCCCAGGGCGTCCTGCACCGCCGACGCGATCCGGGCGACCAGCGCCATCGCCCCTTCGTAGGAGTCGAAGGCACCGGTGCCTTCGATCGGGCAGCTCAGTCCGAAGGCGTGTCCGACCAGGTGTTCCTCGCCGGACGGGTCGACGATCGCCAGCACCCTGACCGGAGCGGAGCGCAGTTGGTCCATCAGCGCGCCGAAGAAGGCCGGCCGGCGCCGGAACCCGATCACGATCACCAGATCGTCGGCTCCAAGGTCGACGAGTTCTTCGGCCAGCGTCTGACCGGGCAGCGGAGCCAGCCGGACCCCCGGCCGAGTCTGTGCCAGCTGCTGGCGGAGATGCAGAGCGACCGGGAAGCTGTTGCGGAAGCCCACCACGACGATCTGCCGGGCGGCCACGACCGCGGCGACGATCCCTGCCTGTCCCGCTTCTGCCAGGGCGTCGGCAGCAGCCGCCACATTGTCCTGAGCCAGGGCCGGCGACGGATGGCCGACCGGGACCCCCCGCGCACGCTCGGCCAGCAAGTCGGCCCGTGCCTGCTGGGCGTCGTCCCAGCCGAGACTGCGGAGCAGCCGGCTGACGGTCGCCTTGGACACCCCGGTACGCCGCGCGAGCTCGGTCGAGCTGTAGAGCACGACATCGTCAGGATGCTGGCGCAGATGCTCGGCGACGACACGCTCCGCGGGGCTGAGCCGGTCGGCGGCTTGACCGATCCGGGTCTGTAGGCCGCTCATGAGTACCGGGATTCCCGGGCGAGATGGACGATGGCCTCGGCGAAGGCCCGCAGCCCGACCGCGATGTCCTCGGTGCTGACGTACTCGTCGGGATGGTGGCTGATCCCGTCCGGGTTGCGGAGGAACAGCATGCCGATGTCGGTGATCCGGCCGATCGCCATCCCGTCATGTCCGGCCGGGCTGAACAGGCTCATCGGGTCGGACTGCCCGCTGCCTTCGATGCCCGCGCGGACCACGTCCATCAGCAACGGCTCGCAGACCACGGCACTGGCGGTGTGGACCTCCCGTGCTTCCCATTCCAGACCTCGCCGGCCGGCGATCAGGTCTAGCTCCCGCGTCAGCGCGTTCCAGACCCGATCCCGGGTGCCCTCCAGTTCTCCGCGCAGATCGAGGCTGAGCCGTGCCTCGCCGGGGACGACGTTGACCGCCCCGGGGTAGGTGCTCAGCTGACCGACCGTGCCGATCAGGTGGTGCTCGGCCCGGCACAGTCGCTCCACTGCTACGACCGCCTCGCTGGCGCCGAGCAGCGCATCGTGCCGCATGTCGTACGGGGTGCCGCCCGCGTGCCGTGCCTCGCCGCGGATAGTGATCTGGAATCTTCTGGCGCTGGCGATCGAGGAGACCACGGCCAGGGGTTGGCCGGCTCGATCGAGCTGCGGACCCTGCTCGATGTGCGCCTCCAGATAGCCGACCAGCTCGTCCGGTCGCCGGGCGGCCTCACCGACCCGGCTGGGGTCGAGACCGAACTCCAGGAATGCCTGGCGCACAGTGGTGCCGTGAGCATCGGTGAGCTCCCACCAGGCCGGATCCCAGGAACCGGCGACGGCCGCACTGCCGAGCAGTGCCTTGCCGAACCGGGTGCCCTCCTCGTCGGAGAAGGCGATCACTTCCAGACAGAACGGGAAGGTCGGGATCCGGGCCCGCAGCAGCCGGACCACTTCGATGGCCATCAGCACGCCGAGGATCCCGTCGAACCGGCCGGCATCCGGCACGGTGTCGAGGTGTGAGCCGAGCATCAGCGCGGGCGCCTCCGGATCAGCTCCGGCGATCCGGCCCACCTGGTTGCCGGCCGCGTCCTGGTGGGTGGTGAGGCCGACATCGCGCATCCACTCGGCGGCCAGTCGATTGGCCCGGGCATGCTCGGGGGACAGATAGACCCGCTCGATTCTCGTGCCCCGGAGGGAGGAGATCCGGGCAAGCTCGTTGCAGCGCGCCATGATCCGGCGCGCCGAGTTCGCCAGGGCGTCGGGCGTGATCTCGAGCAACGGGACGGCCGTCATCGCTCAGCCCTCGTAGACCTCGAGCGCCGCGTCGACACCGGCACCGCTGGTGCCGATGCGTACGCCGCCGCGCCGCAGCACGGACTCCAAGGCGGCAAGTGTCATCAGGACGGCGTCCTTGCGCGCGTTGTAGCCCATGGTGCCGATCCGCCAGACCCGGCCGGCCAAGGGCCCGAACGAGGTTCCGATCTCGATGCCGAAATCGGCCAGCAGCGCGGCTCTGGCCCCGTCGCCGTCGATACCGGCGGGGATCTCGACCGCGACGACGTTGTTCATCTTGTGGCTGACGTCGCCGAACACCTCCAGCCCGAGGCCCTGGACACCGGCCAGCATCGCCCGACCTGCCAGCGCGTGCCGATCGATCACCGCCTGCCGACCCTCCTCGAGGATGATCCGGGCGCACTCGCGGGCGCCGTAGAGCATGGTGGTGGCCTCGGTGTGGTGGTTCAGCCGGCGCGGCCCCCAATAGTCGATGATCTGACCGAGATCGAAGTAGTTGGAGCGGATGAAGTCCGGCGACGCCTCGTCGGTGTCCAGTGCAATCCCCGCCTCGATCTTCTTCCGGGAGCGGATCACCTCGACAGCGCGGTCGGACAGACTGACCGGCGCCGAGCCGGACGGACCCGACAGGCACTTCTGCAGACCCGCGGTGGCGGCGTCCAGGCCCCAGTCGTCCATCGCGAAGTCGTTGCCGCCCAGTGAGGCGGTGGCGTCGGTGTAGAAGAGCGCGCCGTGTCGCGCGCAGATCTCGCCCAGTTCGTCCAGCGGCTGGTTCATGGTGGTCGCCGTGTCGCCGTAGACGACCGCCAGCAGTCGCGGCTTGACCGCGGCGACGGCCTGCTCGATCACCGACGTCGGGAACACCTGGCCCCACGCGGTCTCGATGGTGTGTACGTCCGCGCCGGCTCGCTCCGCGATCTCGGCCAGCAGATGCCCGAACCGGCCGAAGACCGGCACCAGCACCCGATCCCCGGGTTTGACCAGCGAGACGACGGCCGCTTCGATGCCGGCCCGCGACGTACCGTCGACCAGCAGCGTCGCGTCGTTGTCGGTCGCCCAGATCTGGCGATACAGCGCTTGGGTCTCGGTCATGTAGTCGGTCATCGCCGGGTCGTACTGACCGATGAGCTGGGCCGACATCGCGCGCAACACCCGTGGGTCGGCGTTGATCGGGCCCGGGCCCATCAGCAGACGCGCAGGAGGAT
>JASGEZ010000079.1:0-30306 GCA_047605905.1 Microlunatus sp. | reverse complement strand
GGAGTCGACCGCGACGCGGAGTCGCGGCGCCGTGTGCCGGGTCTGGGTCCGCCCGGCCGCCAGCGCCCGCAACCAGCCGTGCTGCAGCCACTGCTCGGTCTCGCAGCTGCGGCCGTAGCCCGCGAACAGCACCGCGGACCGTCCCTGCGCGGCGCGCAGTGCCAGCACCGTCCGGGTGTGCGGATACGGCGCCCGTGGCTCGGCCAGCAGGTCGTCACCGTCGTCCCACAACCCCACCAATCCCAGATCGCGGACCGGCGCGTACGCCGCCGCCCGGTTTCCGATCACCACCCGGACGTCACCGCGCACCGCCGCCAGGAACGCCCGATAGCGCGCAGCCGGACCGGTCTCCGAGGTCAGCACCACGAAACCCGAGCGGCCCAGCCAGCGCGTACACGCGGCTCGCAGCCGAGCCAGATCTCGCTGATCGGGCACCACCAGCACCGCACTGCGCCCGCTGTCGGCCGTGGCCCGCGCCGCCACAGCCAGCCCGTCCGCCCAGTCTCCGGTGGGATCGGCGGACGGGATCACCTGCCAGTACGCCCGCGGACGGCCGCCGGCTCCCAGGGCCGTGAGGAACTCCGGTCCGGACGGATAGCCGGCGAGGGCGCTGACCGCTCCGGCGCCCAAGTCCGGCAGCGGTGGCCGCTCGACCCGGTCGGCCTGCTCCGTCGCGGCATGCCGGGGTGGCACTGCGAGTCGCACCACGTCGGCGAAACAGCCGGCACAGTGATCGGCCACGGCGCGGACCAGCGTCGCGATCTCCGGCGTCAGCACCGGCTCGGCCGAGATCACCTTCCAGATCGGGCTCAGCTCGCGGTCACTGTCGCTCCTGGCCAACCGCTCCAGCACGAACCCGTCTCGCAGCCGGCCGGCGAACCGCACTCGCACCCGGGCTCCCGGCACGGCCAACTCGTCATCGGCCGCTGCCACTCGATAGTCGAACGGCCGGTCCAGGTGCGCCAAGGACACGTCGACAGCGACCCGCGCCACGGGCAGGGTCGGAGTCGAGGTCTCGGGCACGTGCCGATGATGTCAGGAGCCACCGACAGTGGCCGGCAGCCCGCAGACCGGCGGCTTCTGTCCAGCGTCCGTATTAGGCCCTAGCCTGTTCCGGTGAGCAAGGTTCCACCCGATCCGGACAGTCCCATTCAGTCCGTCAAAGCATTGCGCGACCTTGCCGCTTCCGCGGTGCGGAACACCGATCCGGAGACCATGACGTTCGCGCTGCCGGCGCAGGACGACCAGGTCAGCCAATGGCACGCCCGGGCCGCGATCGACCTCGCACTTCGCGTCGGCGAGGCGCTCTTGGTGATGGGCGACTCGGCAGCCGACGTGACCGCCTCCACCCTGCGTCTGCTGGCGGCCTATGACATCACCTCGGCTCACGTCGACATCACCTTCACCTCGATCACCGTCTCGGTCCACCGGGGTCTCGACGAGGACCCGTTGACCGTGCTGCGCGTCATCCGGCAGCGCAGCATGGATCACTCGCGGCTGCAGAACGTGCAACGGTTGGTGGACCGAATCACCCAAGCGTCCGCCGAGGAACGGCCGTCGGTGGACGAGGCCCGCGAAGAATTGGTCGCGGTGCTGCGGGCACCCCAGCCCTACCACCACTGGGTGGGGACCTTGGGCGGCTCGATCATGGCCGTCGGCATTGTCATCTCCCTCGGCGGCAGCGCCGGAACCATGGTGCTGGCCGCGATCTCGGCGGCCGTGGTGGCCGAAACCGCGGCAGCCCTCGGCCGAGCGGGCTTCCCGACGTTCTTCGTCCGGGTGATCAGCGCGGCCATCCCGTCCGGACTCGCGCTCGGGGTTGCTTGGCTCCAGTCCCAGGGGATGGCCGCCTGGATCGACACACCCTCCCTGGTCGTCGTCTCCGGGATCATCGTGTTGCTTGCCGGGATGGCGGTGGTCGGCGCCGCCCAAGACGCCCTGGACGGGTATTACGTCACCGCTTCGGCGCGCGGGCTGGAGGTGGTCGTGATAACCATGGGGATCGCGGTCGGCATCGGCGCGATCCTCATCCTCTCCGAGCTGGCCGGCCTCCCACTGACCGTCTCGGCCCATGTCACGGCATTCACCGGAGTCGGCTACAGCGCACTTGCCGCGCTGCTCGCCGGCATGGGCTTCTCGCTCTCTGCCCGCGCCAGCCCGAAGACCGTTCTGGTGGCAGCGCTCCTCACTCCAGCGATCTACCTGGTCTACCTACCGATCCTGCCCCTCGATCTACCGGTCGGCTTCGCCGTTGCCGGCCCCGCCATCCTCGCCGGAGTTCTCGGCTATCTCGCCCAGCGGGTGTTACGAGTTCCGGAGCAGGCCGTGACGACAGCGGCGATCGTGATGTTGCTGCCCGGTTTGGCGGTGTTCCGCGGTGTCGACTCACTCATCTCCTCCGGTGCGGGAGGTGGCGGCACGGCCGACCTGCTGAGTGCGGTCGGCACCGGACTGGGCCTGGCCGCCGGTGTGTCGGTCGGCGGATTCGTTGCCCGGCGGGCAGCCGGGCTCGACAAGATCACGCGCCGGGTGATCCACGGCCGACAGCACAACGACAACATCGAGTAGCCGAGACCAGTCGTGGATCAACCGAAACTCCCGGACGCGGACCCAGCTCGCGACCGCGCCCTGCTCACCCAACTGGCGGTGGCGATGGTCGCCACCGGACAGCCGGTGTACGAGATCGACGAGGACCTGATCGAGGTCGGCCGCCACCTCGGTCACCCGGCCATCCAGGTGGCCACCAGTCCGACCGGTGTGATGCTCGCGCTGGGGTCGGGTCAACCGGCCACGATGGAGACGATCAGTGGCCCGCTGCGCCTCGATCAATCGGCCGAGGTGCGCTGGATCCGGCACCAACTCCTCACCGGGAAGCTGAACGCCCACCAGGCGATGGCCCGGCTGACTGCGCTCCGCGATCAGCCTGAGCGATATCCGAAGTGGTTGTCGGAGTTCGCCTGGGTGATCATTTCGGTCGGTATCGGGCTGATCCTGCAGCCCGGCATCGCGAATCTGGTCCTGACGGCCATCTGTTCGGCCCTCGTGCTCGGGCTGGCCCGCTTGAGCGGCCGGAGCCGCGGCTTGACCGTCCTGTTGCCGACGGTGGCTGCTTTCGTCGTCGGCTGCCTCGTGTTCGGTGCCGCCGCGGCCGGTCTGGTGGACGGGGCGCTGCGGACCCTGCTGCCGCCGCTCGCCATCTTGTTGCCGGGTGCGACCCTGGTCACCGGGCTGTCCGAGATCGCGGCGGGCGCGATGGTGGCTGGTGTCTCGAGACTCGGCTACGGCACCGTGCAACTGCTGCTGTTCGCGCTGGGAGTCCTCGCCGCCGCCGGGCTGCTCGGCGTCCCCGCCGCCCGGCTGAACAACATCCGGGTCGACGAGTTGGGCTGGTGGGCGGTCCCAGTCGGCTTGCTGCTGATCTGCGCGGGCCTGTGCCTGAACGAGGGCATCAGGCTCTCCTTCATGCCCTGGGTGGTGCTGGTGCTGGCCGCCGCGTTCGGCGCCCAGGTGCTGGGGCAACAGCTGTCCGGCGCATCCCTCGGCGGGTTCCTCGGTGGTCTGGCAGCCAGCTTCGCCGCCTCCGCCGTGGCCCTCCTCGGTCCGCAGCTGCCCAGACTCGTGCTCTTCCTCCCCGCCTTCTGGATGCTGGTGCCCGGCAGCCTCGGGCTGCTGTCGGTGACCGAGCTCGCGCTCGGCCCGGGCAGCCCATCCACCGCCGGCTTCGGCGTCATCGAGCTGATCGGTGCGATCGCCCTCGGGCTGCTGGTGGGCTCGGTGCTGGCCCGCTCGCTCCAGGCGGTCCTACCCAGACCCAAACCCGTCGATCCGCGGTGAACCCCGGGAGGACACGTACGCACTGCAGCCGTGGACAGGAGCCATCATGGAGGATGCCCACGATCACGGTCATCGTGCTCAGACCGCGCGCCGTGCGGTGACCAGCCAGGTCTGCATTGGGAGGATCAGACCGTCCTCGTCGAGATACGGACCAAGGGATTGATCGAGGGACCGAGTGAGTGCCACGAGGACGTCTTCGGTCTCTCGCTGCAGCACGGTGCCCAACGGCGAGCCTGCGGCCTCCTGACGAAGGAAGACCGACACCGACGGAAAGCGCACCTCGAGCAGCAAGATCCGCACAGCGATCCGGTCGAATCCTGCAGCAGTGAGCTGTTCGCGAAGCGCTGACTTCGTCGGACCCGCGAACGGAGCGCGCATCGTCGCCGCCGCGACGTGACCAATCTCCTGATCAAGTGTCTCGGCCAGGAGGGAGAAGACCGGATTGTGCTCGATCGCGCGCCAGATCGTCAGGGCAACCCGGGCACCGGGTCGGCACACGCGGGCGAGCTCCTGCGCAGACTTCCGCTGGTCGGTGAAGAACTGCCAGCCTTGCTGGCAATAGCAGATGTCGGCCCAGGCGGCCGGTACCGGTAGGTGCCCGGAGTCTCCGACCAACCACTCGATGGGCGACCGCTCAGCCGCGGACCGCTCTCGGCCCTCCCGGGAGCCGGCGAAGTCGATCATCGCGGAGTTGATGTCGACCCCGATCACCCGACCAGCCGGGCCAGCCAGGTCAGCGACCCGTCTGGTGACCACCCCCGTACCGCACGCGAGGTCGAGCGCGTGCTCACCGGATCGCGGCGGGGTGGATTCCATCAGCCGGTCGGCCAGTGGAGCGAAGAACCGTGGCACAAGCCAGGCGTCATAGTTCGCCGGACCGATCTCGTCCAGCTGGAACCCTCCCGGCTCGGGTCCGTCCTGAGACGCGGAGAGCGTGGTCATAGCCGGTTCCTGCCATACATGCTGCGCTCGAATGCGCGATAGAGCCCGAGTGCCCCTGGATCAAGGAACGGCGCGTACTGGCTGTAGAGAGCGCCTGTCAGCCGACTGGTCGGGTCGATCCAGAAGTAGGTGTTGAAGACGCCGGCCCAGCCGCCGCTGCCTGGAGCCCGCAAGCCGGGCTCGGCGGCGTTGTTCAGCAGCAGACCCCAGCCCCAGGTGGCGCCCGGCCCGGGTACGAAGTCGCAACTGGTTGCCGGCTCGGCGGTGGTCACTCTGGTCGGGAACGCGAGCCGGCCGAGTTGGCTACGGAACATCTCGGCCACCGTCTTCTCGGTCAAGATCCGAATCCCGTCCAGGGAGCCGCCGCTCAGCAGCATCCGCTGGAACCGGAGGAAGTCGCTCGGTGTGGAGTACAGACCGTGCCCGGCCGGCCAGTGCTCCGGTGCGGAGTCCCACTCCAGGTCGGTCGCGATCCAGTCGCCGTTCCCGCCCCGACGATGTACCGGCACCAGCTTGTGCCGGTCGGCGTCGGCGACACGGAAACCGGTCGACCGCAGGCCGAGCGGACCGAGGACCAGCTCGTCGAGCAGGATGTCGAGCGGTTGGCCGCTGATCGCCTCGAGAACCCGGCCCAGCCAGTCCGTGGCCGTGCCGTAGCTGAATCGGGTTCCAGGATCGGTGACCATCGGCGCGGCGAACAGACCTCGCAGACCATCCGGCAGCTGCTGCCGATGTGAGCCGGCGTGCCAACGCAGCAGGGCAGCGTCCCAGAACGGGTAGCCGAACCCAGCCGTATGGGTCAGGAGCTGGCGCACCGTGGCGCGGCTGACCGGCGGACGGAGCACCGGCCCGTCCCTGTTGAAGCCGGCCAGCACCACTACCCCGGCGAAGTCCGGGCAATAGACCTCTACCGCTGTATCGAGGTCCAGCTCACCTCGCTCCCGCAGTTGCAGGGCGGCGACCGTGGACACGATCTTGGTCATCGATGCGATCCGGAACACGCTGTCGACGCCGACACCGCCGAGGTGCTGATGGCCGGCGCCGTTCGGCCCGCCGACGGCTCCCTCGTAGACGATCCCGGTGGTATCGGCTGCGACCCCGACCGCGAACGGTACTTCGCCGCGATCGACCGCCGTCTGCAGCACCGCGTCGATCCCGGTGGTCGCCACCGCCGGGAGGTTCATGACCGGGCCGTCCAGAACTCCAAGGCGATCCCGTCCGGGTGGTGCTGAGGTTCCGTCGTCGTCATGGAACCATCGTCGGCTCCCGACCGCCCTGGATGCTTCGGTCGAACAACCCGTTCGACCGGCGTCGGACTACCCAGGTAACCGCGCCCAGTACCCAGCCAACTGAGTACGCCCTCGGCAACCGGTCTTCACCAGCAACGCTGCCACGTGCTTCTCGACGGTGCGTGGCGACAGATAGAGCCGCTCGCCGATCTGGGCATTCGTGAGGCCCCCACTGACGAGTTCTCCCACCTCCGCCTCCCGACTGGTCACACCCAGCGCCCGCAGACCCGTGGGCAGGTCTGCCCGACCGCGTCCGGGACGGGGCACCGAGGCTCCGGTCCGCCGCAGCAGCGCCCGGCAGGCAGCAGCCAATTGCACGTCACCACGGTCGCCGAAAAATGCTGCTGCCTCCCGCAGCCACAGGACCGGCTCACCCCAGCCATGGTCGATTGCCGACTCGGCCGCCACCCGCCGCGCATACTGCCGGTACCAGGCGACCAGCTCCCCCATCCCGCCATCCGCGTCTTCGAACGCGGACCCTGCCTCTGCTGCGTGACCTGCCCGTCCGAACAGCAGGGACTCGGCATACCTCAGCAGACTCTCGACGATGCAGTGCCGCGTCTGACCGCCCCTCCGGAGCCGTTCGATTTCTCTCCGCACCGCCGCTGGATCGTCATCGACCGCGAGCAACAGCACTCGCAGCCCAAGGAACGGGGGTGCGACGCTGGCCGGAGAAGCTTGGAGTGATCGAGCACCGGCCGTCATCTCCACCACTGCTCGTGGACGGTCCTCCGCCAGCAGGGCGGTGGTCGCGCGGCAATGTCCCCAGGTGCTACCCAACACGTCGGCGTCATCGGGGGCCAGGGCCAACGCTTCCGCCAGACAGCCCTCCATCTCCTCGGTCCGGCCGCCTTGCGCATGGCCCGTCGCCTCCAGGACCAGCGCCATCGGCAAGGTGGCCAGCCCCAACCGGCGGGAGGCATCGACGCTGCGCCGGGCGAAGCTCAAAGCCTCAGTTCCCCGAAACTGCTTGAGCAGACCGGCTGCGATCTGCAGGTCGAGGGTGGCCACCAGCGCAACCGCACCGACCTCAATGGCCAGCTCACGGGTCTCGACCAGCCGGTCCACGCTTTCGGTCCGGAGCTGATCGATCGTTCCCAACTCGTGCAGCGCGCGCAGCCGCCAAAGAGCCAGCCCATGGGCGGTGGCCGTTCTGAGTTGCCGGGTGAAGGCGGTTTCGGCGGCGCGCAGGTCTTGCTGACGGGCGATCCGACCGGCCACCTCCAGTGCCTCGCACGCCACGGCTGGGAGCCGTGCCCGCTCGGCCTCACACAGCGCGATCCCAGCAAGCGCCTCGGCCTCATCCAACTGACCCGTTCCCAAGGCGACTTGGGCGGCGAGTGCATCCACCTGAGCGGGATGGCCACCGCCGTCGGCGGTGATCGACGTGCGGGCGGCGCCCAAGTGCTCTGTGGCCACCTTCCAACGAGCGGCCGCAATGGCTGCCCGTGCCAACCGCAGGTGAAGTTCGACACGATCGGCCGGCACTCTGGAGGTCGGGTCCAGACATGCCAGGAGCCGATCGCCGACCTCGAACGCTTCATCCACCCGGCCGGCCAGGGCGAGCATCTCGGTGTAGGCCTCCTCTATCCGCATCACCAGCTCCGCATCGCTCGGCGGTTCGGCGTCGTCGAGCGCCAGCCCGCGAGCGCGCCGCAACAGAGGTTCCGCATTGTCCAGCGCGCCCGATGCGGTGGCACGTCGGCCGGCCTGAAGCAACAGTCCCGCCGAGCGTGCAAGCTCGCCGGCATCCTCGGCGAGGCCGGCCGCGAGCTCACACCACGGCCCGGGGAAGTCGGGATGGAGACGCTCGACACTGTCCAGCAGCCGGTGTGCCAGCGCTGTCCGTTCCGGTGGCAACACACCGTCCAGCACCGCGTCCCTGGTCAGGGCATGCCGGAACCGGAAGCCATCCGAGTCGGCAGTCACGAGCTGCGCGCCAACAGCAGCACGCAGCGTGGCAACGACCTCCTGTCGCGGTTGACCAATGGCGTCAACGAGCAGCGACCAGTCGAACCGACGTCCCAGGATGGCAGCGGCGTGCAACACCTCGACCCCTGCGGGTGTCAGGGCCAGCAGCCGTCGATGGACGGTCTCGGAGAAGGCTGGCGGCACCCGGAAAGCAATCTCGCGAGTCAGCGACCAGCTCCCGTCGGGTGCGACTGTCAGCACCCGGTCGGCTACCATCCCGGCGAGCAACTCTTCCACGAGAAACGGCAACCCGTCGGCATGGACGGTGAGGAATCGCCGTAGGGCCGCAGGCAACTCGGCGGCGGCCAGGCAGCACTCCGCCACTCGGGCGATCTCCTGGTCACCGAGACGTGCCAACTCGACCATCGTCGCAACCCGGCGGCCGGCCAGCTCGCTCAACAGAACCGCTCCGGGTCCGGACTCCCCCGCGCGCGCCGTGACCAAACACAGGATCGACTCACCGGCCACGTGGTCGATCAGATACTCCAACGCCGCGAGCGACTCCGGGTCAGCCCAGTGCAGGTCCTCGATGATCAGCACACAGCCGCGCGCGCCGGCCAGACCACGGAGGAGCCGGAGCAGACCCTCTCCCAGCACCACCGAGGACTCGAGAACCGTGGCCGGTTCTGATGGCAGCCATTCCGGCACCAGCCGACCCAAGACGGGCCGGTAGGCACCGAGGTCCGGGACGTCGGACTCCCCACGATCGCGCACCCCGCCCAACACGGCCTCAGCCAATGGCCGTAGCGCTACCGGCGCCGTACTGGCGACGGCCCTCCCGGTCAGCACCGACAGCCCGCGGGCGCGCGCCGCTCGCGACACCTCCAGGACCAGCCGTGACTTGCCCACGCCGGCTTCCCCGGTGACGGCCACAGCGCTGCCCTGTCCCGCAGCCGCCCGGTCGACAGTGTCGAGCAGCAGTTGGAACTCGTCATCACGCCCGATCAGGACCGGGCAGAGCAGTTGGCTCACATGGTCAAGTATCCGCGGCCTCCGGCCGATTCAGCCCCGTACCGCGTTGGCCAGGGCCGAAGCCCTGTCGGTGCGCTCCCAGGTCAACTCGGGGAGCTCCCGCCCGAAGTGCCCGTACGCAGCGGTCTGCGCATAGATCGGCCGCTTCAGGTCCAGGTCGACGATGATCGCCGCCGGCCGCAGATCGAAGACGGCCAGCACTGCGTCCTGGATCTGGCTGACCGGCACCTGTTCGGTGCCGAAGCACTCGACATAGAAGCCCACCGGATGCGCCTTGCCGATCGCGTACGCCACCTGCACCTCGCAACGGCGTGCCAGACCCGCGGCGACCACGTTCTTGGCGACCCAGCGCATCGCGTACGACGCCGACCGGTCCACCTTGGACGGGTCCTTCCCGGAGAACGCGCCACCACCGTGCCGGGCCATGCCGCCGTAGGTGTCGACGATGATCTTGCGGCCGGTGAGACCGGCATCGCCCATCGGGCCACCGATCTCGAACCGCCCGGTCGGGTTCACCAGCAGCCGATGGCCGCGGGCGTCGATGTCATAGCGGTCGAGGACAGGCGCCACGACGTGCTTGTGGATGTCCGGGGTCAGCAGGGTCTCCAGGTCGATGTCGGCGGCATGCTGGGTGGACAGCACGACGGTGTCCAGCCGAACCGGGCGCTCACCGTCGTACTCGATCGTGACCTGCGTCTTGCCGTCGGGGCGCAGGTAGGGGATGACCCCTTCCTTGCGCACCGCCGAAAGCTGCTCGGCGAGCCGATGCGCGAGATCGATCGGCAACGGCATCAGGCTTTCGGTCTCGGTGCAGGCATACCCGAACATCAAGCCCTGGTCGCCGGCGCCCTGATGGTCGAATTCGTCGCTCGACTCGCCGGTTCGGGTTTCGACCGCGTCATCGACACCTTGGGCGATGTCCGGTGACTGCTGCCCGATGGCGATGGACACACCACAGGAAGCGCCGTCGAAGCCCTTGGTGGAGGAGTCGTATCCGATCTCGAGGATCCGTCGGCGAACTATCGAGGGGATCTCGGCGTACGCGTCCGTGGTCACCTCGCCGGCGACGACGACCAGCCCGGTGGTGACCAGGGTCTCGACGGCGACCCGGCTGGTGGGATCCTGCCGGAGCAGCTCGTCCAGGACCGAGTCGCTGATCTGGTCGGCGATCTTGTCCGGGTGACCCTCGGTCACCGATTCGGAAGTGAACAGACGTGCTGCCATGGTTGTGCCCCTCAGAAAGAACTCGGGTATCTGGCCGCCGGTGCGACTCACCGGCACAGGGGCACCTTACCTGCGGGATCGTTGCTGCAGGGCACGATCCCAGAGCAGGTGTGCCAGGTAGTCCTTGCTGCCGGCATACGGCCCTTCGGCCCCGGCGTCGGTGAGCAGCACGATCTCGTTGTCCGGGCGACCGAACGCCTTGTGCTCCCCGACCTCGTTCAGCACCAGCACGTCACAGCCCTTGCGAGCCAGTTTGGCACGGCCGAGGGCGATCAGTGAGTTGTCGGCCGTGGGGGTCTCGGCGGCGAAGCCGATCAGCACTTGTCGCGGATCGGTCCGGGTCCGCACCAGGCGCGCCAGCACGTCGGTGGTCTGCACCAGATCCAGCTGCAACCCACCAACGCCGTCCTTCTTGATCTTGGTGTCGCTCCGGGCGCTCGGCGTGAAGTCGGCCGGTGCCGCCGCCATCACTACCAGGTCGGCCCCGATGGCCAGCTCGCCCATCGCGGCCGCGAGATCGGCGGTGGAGACGACGCGATGCACCACGACCCCCGGTGGCGCCGGCAGATCCACGTTGGCCGCCACCACGTCCACCTGAGCACCGCGCAGCACAGCCGCACGGGCCAACGCCCAGCCCATCAGCCCCGACGAGCGGTTGCCGAGGAAGCGCACCGGGTCCAGGTGCTCCCGGGTGCCGCCGGCACTGACCGCAACCCGCAGACCGGTCAGATCCCGCCCGGCAGCGCGGCCGACGATCGACGGATCGGTGAGGACGGACGCCGTCACCGACAGCAGTTCGGCCGGGTCCGGCAGCCGGCCCGGCCCGGAGTCGGGGCCGGTGAGCCGGCCGTCGTCCGGGTCGATCACCAGACAACCCCGGGACCGCAGGGTCGCGACATTGGCCTGGGTCGCCGGATGCAGCCACATCTCGGTGTGCATGGCCGGGGCGAAGACCACCGGGCAGTGCGCGGTCAGCAGAGTGGAGGTGAGCAGATCGTCGGCCCGGCCGGTGGCGGCCCGGGCGAGCAGATCCGCGGTGGCCGGGGCGACGACGACCAGATCGGCCTGCTGCCCCAGCCGCACGTGCGGCACTTGGTGCACGTTGTCGAAGACCGAGGTGTGCACGGGCTTGCCGGACAAGGCAGCCCAGGTCGCGGCCCCGACGAATTCGAGTGCCGCCGCGGTCGGGATGACGGTGACGTCGTGTCCTTCGGCCTGCAGCCGCCGCAACAACTCACATGCCTTGTACGCCGCAATTCCACCGGCGACGCCCAGGACGACGCGGCTCATGACTCACCCCAATCCCACCTCGCGGTGGCCGCATCCACCGCGAGATCGCAGCCGAGAAATCAGGCCGGGTTGTCGTACGTCGGGGTGTCCAACTCGGACTCGGCGTTCTCGTCGGCCTCTTCGCCCTCGATGCAGGACAGCACGCCGGCATTGACCTCACGCAGCGCGATGGACAGCGGCTTCTCCTGCACCCCGGTCTCCACCAGCGGGCCGACGTGGTCGAGCAGGCCCTCGCCGAGCTGGGAGTAGTAGGCGTTGATCTGGCGAGCCCGCTTGGCGGCGAACAGCACCAGTCGGTACTTGGAGTCGGAGTGGGTGAGAAGCTCGTCGATCGGGGGGTTGGTGATCCCCTCGGCAACCACGTTTCCAGACAAGAGCAAACCTTCGATTCAGATGGTGCACAGTGCGCTGGCGGCGCCAGGTGGGCGCGACACAGCCGTCCGTACGGCTACAGACCCAGCAATGCTACCAAGTCCGCCACCGCACCGGCGACATCGTGGTTGACGATCGTGGTGTCGAACTCCGCTTCGGCAGCCAACTCCTCGGTGGCGGTCTGCAGCCGGCGCTCCCGTTCCTCGGCCGTCTCGGTTCCGCGACCTACCAGCCGACGGATCAACTCCTCCCAGGACGGCGGGGCCAGGAACACCAGGCAGGCATCCGGCCAGCGTTCCCGGACCTGCCGGGCGCCCTGCAGGTCGATCTCCAGCACCGCCTCCCGGCCGCCCGAGATGGCACCAAGCACCGGCCCGCGCGGCGTGCCGTAGCGGTGCCGGCCGTGCACGATCGCCCACTCCAGCAGTTCCTCCCCCGCCACCAGCCGGTCGAACTCTTCTTCGGAGACGAAGAGATAGTGCACTCCGTCGATCTCACCGGGTCGCGGCGGCCGCGTGGTCGCCGACACCGAGACGAACACCTCGGGATGCTGCCGCCGTAATTCGGCCACCACCGTGCCCTTGCCGACCGCCGTCGGACCGGACACCACGGTGAGGCCAGGGTGTCGTCGTCCTGGGTCGCGACTCACGTGGTCCGGGGAGCGAACTCGGCCACCAGGGCAGCGGCCTGATGGCGGCCGAGGCCACGCAGCCGCCGGTTCGGGGCGATGTCGAACTTCTCCATCGCGCGGTCGGCACGCACGGCACCGACCCGGGGCAATGCCTTGAGGATGTCCACGACTTTGGCGTGGGCGATCACGTCGTCGGTCTCAGCGGTGGCCAGCACCTCGGCCAGGGTCAGTTCACCGGTCCGAAGGGACTGCTTCACGGCTGCGCGTCGGCGCCGGGCCTCGGTGGCCGCGTACCGGGCCTGCTGCCGCTGCTCGTCACTCAGCGGGGGAATCGTCACACTAGGTCCTTCGAAAATGCCAGTCAGCAGGGTAGCCACGGCTCGCGCCGCGAATCCGTGGTTGAGCCAGTGAACTTACCCCACCAGCAGTGTCGCCTTCATCTGGGTCAGCATCTGTTCGGCTTTTGTCCGGATCGCAATCGGATCCGGACCGGCACTCATCAGCTCCCGGCTCGCCGAGGGCAGCACATAGGGCAGCGCGTTCCCGAACACCTCGACGAGATCCTTCGGTCCCCCGCCCTGAGCCCCGATCCCCGGAGAGAGCAGCGAACCGTGCACGCCGGACAGGTCGACTCCGGTCCGGCCGATGGTCGCGCCGACGACCAGTCCGACATTGCCATACGCCTTTCCGGCGTTGGCCGCGGCCGCCGCCTGGACGATCTCCTCCGCGACCAGTCGCCCCGATTCGGCCCGGGCGTGCTGGACCTGACGGCCCTCCGGGTTGGAAGTGAGCGCCAGCACATAGACCCCGCGGTCCTCGGCCTCGGCCAGTTCGATGGTGCCGGACAGCGACCCGAAGCCCAGGTAGGGGCTGACGGTGATCGCGTCGGCTCTCAGCGGCGCGCCGTCGGACAGATAGGCGGCCGCGTACGCGTCCATGGTCGAGCCGATGTCACCCCGCTTGACGTCCAGCAGAGACACCGCACCGGCATCCCGAAGATCGCCGAGCACTCGTTCCAAGACGGCGATGCCGGCCGATCCGTGCAACTCGAAGAAGGCCGACTGGGGCTTGAACACGGGCACCAGGTCGCCGAGGGCCGCCACCATGGTCCGAGCGCAGCGCTCCAGGCCGGACGCATCCACCGGCAGCCCCCAGGCGGTCAGCAGCGACGGATGCGGATCGATCCCCGCGCACAGCGGTCCCCGCTCGGCCACCAAGGCCGCCAGCCGCTCGCCATAACCGGTCACCGCGGTTCTCCTCCCCTTTGCTCCGACTTGTCAGATTCTGTGGTCGCTCGGGCGACCACAGAATCTGACAACTCGGCATTCAGGCTGGTGATCAGCCCGGGCCCACCGTAGATGAAGCCCGTGTAGACCTGGATCAGCCGGGCGCCGGCGTCCAGCAGGGCCAGCCCGTCGTCCGGCGTCATCACCCCGCCGACGCCGATGATCGGCAGTTCGGTCCGTTCCGCCAGGAAACCGACGACCTCGCGTGCCCGCATCGTCAGCGGCGCCCCGGACAGCCCGCCGGCCTCGGCGGCGCGCGCGGCATCGGCCGGTGCGATCCCAGCTCGGGACAGGGTGGTGTTGGTGGCGATCAGGCCGGCGGCGCCGGAACCCTCGACCACCTCGACCGCCTCCTCCAAGGCCTCGTTGGTGAGGTCGGGGGCCAGCTTCACGAACACGGGTACGGCCCTGGCACGGGGCCCGGCCAGCACGCGGGCCTCGGCGGTCAGGGCGCCCAGCAGCTCGGCCAGGCTGTCGGCATCCTGCAGTGCCCGCAGCCCGGGGGTGTTGGGGCTGGAGACGTTCACGGCGACATAGTCGGCGTACGGAGCGAGCAGTCGCAGCGAGGCCAGATAGTCGGCGCTCGCCGACTCCAGCGGGGTGGTCTTGGTCTTGCCGATGGAGACTCCCAGCGGGATGCCGACCCGGGCGTTGCCGCGACGTACCCCGAGCGCGTCGAGTCGCTGCGCCAGCGCGGCGGCGCCGTCGTTGTTGAAACCCATCCGGTTGACGATCGCCCGGCTGGCGGGCAGCCGGAACAGCCGTGGCCGGTCGTTGCCCGGTTGGGACCGGGCGGTCACCGTGCCCAGCTCGGCGAACCCGAAACCGAGCGCCGACCAGGCCCGGGCCGCCAGTCCGTTCTTGTCCAGGCCGGCCGCGACCCCCACCGGCGACGGGAAGTCGATGTCCGCCACCGTCACACTGTGCCGGTGTCGACCCAGTCCGGCGCGTAGTCCGGCACGCAGCGGGGCCACCCGGCCCATCGTCGCCAGTGCCCGCAAGGTCTGCTCGTGCACCCGCTCGGCATCACCGCCGTACGCCCGGAACAGGACCGGGCGGACGAGGCGGGAGTAGATCACGGCCGACCAGCCGGCTGGGTCAGATCGGTGCCGAGGTCGGCCGTCCAGGACTGCAGCGACCGGACCCCGATGTGGCCGGCCCGGATCGCCTCGATCCCCTGCACGGCCGCCGCCAGGCCCTGCGCCGTCGTCACGCACGGCACATTGCGCAGCACTGCGGCGGTGCGGATCTCGTACCCGTCGAACCGCGGCCGCCCGTCGGTGCTGACGCCGTGCGGGGTGTTGAAGATCAGGTCGATCTCGCCGTCCAGGATCGCTTGCACGATGGTCTTCTCGCCGTCCGGGCCGGGTCCCGCGCTGTATTTGCGTACGGTCGTGACTTTCACGCCGTGCCGGCGCAGCATGGACGCCGTGCCGACCGTTGCCACGATCTCGAAGCCGAGGTCGGCCAGCCGTTTGACCGGGAAGATCACGAACCGCTTGTCCCGGTTGGCAACCGAGACGAACACGGTGCCCCGGCTGGGCAGCGGCCCGAAGGCCGCGACCTGGCTCTTGGCGAAGGCGGTGCCGAAGCCGACGTCCAGCCCCATCACCTCGCCGGTCGACTTCATCTCCGGTCCGAGCACCGTGTCGACCGAGATCCCCTCGACGGTGCGGAACCGATTGAACGGCATCACTGCCTCCTTGACCGCGATCGGTCCGGTGTGGGTCTCGCTGGCACCGTCTCCGGTACGCCGCAGCAGCCCTTCGGCTCGCAACTCGGCGATGCTGGCGCCCAGCATCAGCCGGGACGCGGCCTTGGCCAGTGGGGTCGCGGTCGCCTTGGAGACGAACGGGACCGTACGCGAGGCGCGTGGGTTGGCCTCCAGCACGTACAAGGTGTCACCGGCCAGTGCGAACTGGATGTTGATCAGGCCGCGGACGCCGACCCCGTCGGCGATGGCCCGGGTGGAGTGCCGGATCCGGTCGATCACTTCAGCCCCCAGCGTGATCGGTGGCAGCGCACACGCCGAGTCGCCGGAATGGATGCCGGCTTCCTCGATGTGCTCCATCACCCCACCGAGATAGAGCTCGGAGCCGTCGTAGAGGGCGTCGACGTCGATCTCGACGGTGTCGTCGAGGAACTGGTCGACCAGCACCGGGTGCTCGGGCGAGACCTGGGTCGCGCGGTCGATGTAGGAGGCCAGGGTCGCCTCGTCGTAGACGATCTCCATCCCCCGGCCACCGAGCACGTAGGAGGGCCGCACCAGCACCGGATAGCCGATCTTCTCCGCGATCTCGCGGGCTTCGACGAAGGACCTGGCCAGGCCGTGCTTGGGGGCGGGCAGGTTGGCCTCGGCCAGCACCTGTCCGAAGGCGCCGCGTTCCTCGGCCAGGTGGATCGCCTCCGGGCTGGTGCCCACCACGGGCACCCCGGCGTCCTTCAGGGCCTGCGCCAGCCGCAGCGGGGTCTGGCCGCCGAGTTGCACGATCACGCCGGCGACCGGCCCCGCAGCCAGCTCGGCGTGGTAGATCTCGAGCACGTCCTCCAGCGTCAGCGGCTCGAAGTAGAGCCGGTCGGCGGTGTCGTAATCGGTCGAGACCGTCTCCGGGTTGCAGTTGACCATGATCGTCTCGTAGCCCGCCCCGTTGTTGTCCGGCGCGCTCGACAAAGACATCGCGGCGTGCACGCAGGAGTAGTCGAACTCGATCCCCTGCCCGATCCGGTTCGGCCCGCTGCCCAGGATCAGCACCGCCGGCCGGATCCGCGGTTCGACCTCGGTCTCGTCGTCGTAGGAGCTGTAGTGGTACGGCGTCCTGGCCGCGAACTCCGCCGCGCAGGTGTCGACGGTCTTGTACACCGGCCGGATGCCGAGGGCGTGCCGGACCCCCCGGACCACGTCCTCCCGCAGGTTGCGCAGATCGGCGAGCTGGGCGTCGGAGAAGCCGTGTCGCTTGGCGGTCCGGATCAGCTCAGGGGTCAGCTCAGTGGCCCCCCTGATCTCCGCGGCGACCTCGGTGAGCAACACCAGCTGGTCGACGAACCAGGGATCGATCTTGGTCACGTCGTGCACCTGCTCCGGTGTGGCACCGGCCCGCAGGGCCTGCAGGACGACCTGCAGCCGACCGTCGTGCGGGCGGGCCGCCTGGGTGAGCAGCGAGTCCACATCGGCCGGACTGACCGGCCGGGTCCAGTCGAACGGAGCCTTGGGATCCTCCAGGCTGCGCAGCGCCTTGCCCAGCGCCTCGGTGAAGTTGCGACCGATGCCCATCGCCTCGCCCACACTCTTCATGTGCGTGGTCAAGGTGTCCTCGGCGCTCGGGAACTTCTCGAAGGCGAATCTCGGCACCTTGACGATGACGTAGTCCAGCGTCGGCTCGAAGCTGGCCGGCGTCTCGGCGGTGATGTCGTTGGGGATCTCGTCCAGGGTGTAGCCGATGGCCACCTTGGCGGCGATCTTGGCGATCGGGAAGCCGGTCGCCTTGGAGGCCAAGGCGCTGGACCGGGAGACGCGCGGGTTCATCTCGATCACGATCATCCGGCCGGTCGCCGGGTCGATCGCGAACTGGATGTTGCAGCCGCCGGTGTCGACGCCCACGGCACGGATGATGCCGATCGCGACATCGCGCATCCGCTGGTATTCACGGTCGGTCAGGGTCATCGCCGGAGCGACGGTGATCGAGTCACCGGTGTGCACGCCCATCGGGTCGAAGTTCTCGATCGAGCAGACGATCACCACATTGTCCGCGCGGTCGCGCATGACCTCGAGCTCGTACTCCTTCCAGCCCAGGATCGATTCCTCGATCAGCACCTCGGTGGTAGGACTGGCGGCCAGGCCGGCGCCGGCGATCCGGCGGAGGTCGTCCTCGTGGTGCGCGAAGCCGGAGCCGACCCCGCCCATGGTGAAGCTGGGCCGCACGACCAGCGGATAGCCGAGTTCGTCGGCCGCTGCCAACACGTCGTCCATCGAATGGCAGATGGCACTGCGGGCCACCCCGACGTCCGGGGTGGTCGGATCGGTGCCGTCGAGCAGATCGGGCGGGAGGTCCAGGCTCTCCACGATGGCCTTGAACTGCTCCCGGTTCTCACCGCGCTGGATCGCCTCGATGGAGGCACCGATCAGCTCGACGCCGTACTTCTCCAAGATGCCGTTCTCGTGCAGCGCGACCGCCGCGTTCAGGGCCGTCTGACCGCCCAGGGTCGCCAGCAGCGCGTCGGGGCGCTCCTTGGCGATCACCTGCTCGACGAACTCCGGCGTGATCGGCTCCACGTACGTGGCATCGGCGAACTCGGGGTCGGTCATGATCGTGGCTGGGTTCGAGTTGACCAGGATCACCCGGAAACCCTCGGCCCGGAGCACCCGGCAGGCCTGGGTGCCGGAGTAGTCGAACTCACAGGCCTGGCCGATGACGATCGGACCGGAGCCGATCACCAGGATCGAGGAGATGTCAGTCCGCTTCGGCATCAGGCCTCCCCTCTCTCGTTGCTGATTGACTGGGGGCCGGCCGATCGGTCCAGCATCAGCTCGACGAACCGGTCGAAAAGATAGCTGGCGTCGTGCGGACCCGCCGCCGCCTCCGGGTGGTACTGCACCGAGAATGCCTTCAGCCGGCCTTCGGCGTCCCGCAGTTCCAGGCCCTCGACCACGTCGTCGTTGAGACCGACATGTGAGACCGTGGCGACCCCGTACGGCGTGGAGGTCGGCTCACTCAGCGGGGCGTCCACCGCGAAGCCGTGGTTGTGCGCGGTGATCTCGACCCGGCGGGTGGTCAGGTCCATCACCGGCTGGTTGATGCCGCGGTGGCCGTAGGTCAGCTTGTAGGTGCCGAAGCCCAGCGCCCGACCGAACAACTGGTTGCCGAAGCAGATACCGAAGTACGGGATGTCGTTCGCCAGCACCTCGCGCAGCACCTCGACCGGTCCGTCGGCGGCCTCCGGGTCGCCGGGACCGTTGGAGAAGAACACCCCGTCCGGCCGGCAGGAGGCGATGTCGGCGTAGCTGGCCGTGGCCGGCAGGATGTGGGTCTCGATCCCCCGCTGCGCGAGCCGGTGCGGGGTCATCGACTTGATGCCGAGATCGACCGCGGCCACCGTGAGCCGCTTGGCGCCCTGCGCCGGGACCACGTACGCATTCGTCGTGCTGACCTGGTCGGCCAGATGAGCACCGAGCATCGGCGGCTGGCCCAGGACCCGGGCGAGCAGCGCCCGCGGATCGGTCTCGGTGCTGGAAACACCGACCCGCATCGCACCGCGCTCGCGCAGGTGCCGAGTCAGCGCGCGGGTGTCCACATCGCACATCCCGACGATGCCCTGCCGGTTGAGTTCCTCGCCCAGACTGCGCCGCGAGCGCCAGTTCGATGGGATCCGGGCGGCGTCACGGATCACGTAGCCGGCGACCCAGATCCGGCTGGACTCGTCGTCCTCGTCGTTCCAGCCGGTATTGCCGATGTGCGGCGCGGTGGCGACCACGACCTGACGCGCATAGCTGGGGTCGGTCAGTGTCTCCTGATAGCCCGACATGGCGGTGGCGAACACGGCTTCGCCGAAGGTTTCGCCGATCGCACCGAATGCGCGTCCTCGAAAGGTCCTCCCGTCTTCGAGAACCAGGATCGCCGGTGGAACTGGCGATGCGTTCGAGGGCGCGGGAGAACCGGCTGAGTGCATGACCGTCCTTTCCTGCCTCACCGGACAGGTCTTAAAGGGTGGCTGTGACCGCGTACGAGACTAGCAGCCCCGCCCTGCGATTCCGGCCCGATCGCCTGACGCGTGACGACGATCACCCATACTTAGTTGCGCTATGCATCTCGCTGATCTAATGTTTGTATGAAGCAAGCAATGAGGCCTCGCTGATCCACACTGCTCATCGCGCAGGAGATACTCGTGACCGCCACTGTCGCGCCACGTCGGGCTGCCGAGCCCGAGACCATGACCCACCGCCAGATCCTCGAAGCCATGTCGGGTCTGCTGGCGGCTCTTTTCACCGCCCTGCTGTCCTCCACCATCGTCGCGGTCGCGCTGCCGACGATCATCGGACAGTTGCACGGCACCCAGCGTCAGTACACCTGGGTGATCACGGCCACGCTGCTGGCCACCACCGTGACCACCCCGATCTGGGGCAAGCTCGCCGATCTGTTCGACAAGTTGCTGCTCGTCCAGATTTCCATCGTCATCTTCGTCGCCGGTTCGGTGGCCGCAGGGCTGGCACCCAACGTCCCCTTCCTGCTCGCCATGCGGGTGGTGCAGGGCCTCGGCATGGGCGGCCTGACCGCGCTCGTCCAGGCGATCATGGGCACGATCATCGCGCCGCGAGAGCGCGGCCGGTACGCCGGCTACATGGGTTCGGTGATGGCGGTCAGCACGGTCTCCGGTCCGCTGCTGGGTGGCTTGCTGGTCGACACTGCACTCGGCTGGCGATCCACGTTCTTCGTCTGTGTACCGCTCGCGCTGATCGCCCTGATCGTGATCCAGCGGACCCTCAAAGTCCCCGCGGTGCGACGCCAGCCGCGGATCGACTACCTCGGCGCCATCATGCTGGCCGCCGCGGCCAGCCTGCCGATGCTCTGGGTGACCTTCGCCGGCACCGACTATGCCTGGTGGAGCTGGCAGACCGCGGCCTTCCTCGGTGCCACCGCCGTGCTGGTCGTCCTGACCGTCATCTGGGAGCTGAAGGCGCCCGAGCCGCTGGTTCCGTTGCGGCTGCTGGCCAACCGGACCGCCGTGCTGGCGATCGTGGCGAGCGTGTCGGTCGGCATCGCGATGTTCGGCGGCACGACCTTCCTCGGCCAGTACTTCCAGTTCGCCCGTGGCTACAGCCCGACGTACGCCGGATTGCTGACCATCCCACTGATGGCGGCCATGCTGCTCTCCTCGACCCTGACCGGCCAGATCGTCAGCCGGACCGGTCGCTGGAAGGTGTTCCTGGTCAGCGGTGGGGCGGTGCTGGTGGTCGGGCTGGTGCTGCTGGGCACGATCGACCACACCACCCCGCTATGGCTGCTCGGGATCGCCATGGCTCTGATGGGTCTCGGCGTCGGCGCCATGATGCAAAACCTGGTGTTGGCCGTGCAGAATACGGTCGATGTCCGAGACATCGGCGCCACCTCGGCCAGCGTCGCGTTCTTCCGCTCTCTCGGCGGTGCGCTGGGAGTCGCGGTGCTCGGCGCCATCCTGGCCGATCGAGTCCAGAACCTGATCGTGCAAGGGTTGGCCGCACTGGGCATCCACGGCGGCCAGGCCGGCGGCGGGTTGGGCGACCTGGATCTGTCCCAGCTGCCCGGCCCAGTGCTGCAGGTCGTCCGGGCCGCCTACGGCGATGCGACTGGGCTGATCTTCCTGGTCGGCGCCGGTGCGGCGCTCGTCTCCCTGCTGGCGGTGATCTTCATCCGCGAGGTGCCGCTGCGGATGACGGTGTCGCTGAAGTCGGAATCGGAGCGCTCGGCCAAGTCTTGACCTGCCTTGCCCACGTGCGGGTCAGCCAGTCGATTTGGTGGCGACGATGGTGCCCAGCACACCGTTGACGAAGGCCGGGGAGTCGTCAGTCGAGAGCTGTCCGGCGAGTCCGACCGCCTCCGAAACCGCCACAGGATCCGGCACGGACGTGCCGTCGATCTCGTAGACCGCAATCCGCATCAGATTGCGGTCGACCCGCGGCAGCCGGTTCAGCGACCAGCCGTCTGCCAGCGCTGCGGCGATCCGCCGGTCGATGTCGTCGGTGTTCGAGACGACACCGCGGACCAGCTCCCGGGTGTACTCCCGGACCGGGGGCTCGGCGTCGGCGGCCCGCTCGGCGAGCGTGACCAGCGGGTCCGCCTCCCGCAGCTCGGCCTCGAACAAGATGTCGAGGGCTCGCTTGCGGGCCTTGGTCTGGGTGCTCTGGTGGGTCGTCCGGGCTGTCATCAGGCGCCGACGCGGCCCAGATACTCGCCCGTGCGGGTGTCGACCTTGACCTTCTCGCCGGTGGTGAGGAACAGCGGGACCTGGATCTGCAGGCCGGTCTCCACGGTCGCCGGCTTGGTGCCGCCGGTGCTCCGGTCGCCCTGCAGGCCCGGCTCGGTGTAGGTGACCTCGAGCTCGACCGAGGCCGGCAGATCGAGATAGAGCGGATTCTCCTCGTGCAGCGCCACGGTCGCGGTCTGCCCCTCGAGCAGGTAGTTCTTCGCATCGCCCACGGTCTCGTCGGCGATGCTCAGCTGGTCGTAGGTGGTGACGTCCATGAACACGAAGCCGGTGCCGTCGTGGTAGAGGTACTGCATCTCGCGCCGGTCCACATTGGCGGTGTCGACCTTGGTGTCGGAGTTGAAGGTCCGATCGACGACCTTGCCCGACAGCACGTGCTTCAGCTTGGTCCGGACCACGGTGTTGCCCTTGCCCGGCTTGTGGTGCTGGAACCAGACCACCGACCACAGCTGACCGTCGAGGTCAAGCACCATCCCGTTCTTCAGATCGTTCGTCGACGCCACGTCGTGCCCTTCGCGTATTGCTTGAGTTCGTCAGCCCCCGTCCGAGGGCGGCGACTCAGTCTAGTCGCTCACGGCCACAGGCTTGTCACGATCGCGCTGGCGCCGAAGGCGATGGCCAGGAACAGGATCGATCGGCCGACCAGCACGGTGACCGCATAGACCCAGGCCGGCATCTTGGTGGCGGGGACGATGAACTGCACCGCCAGCAGCGGCGGCATCCCGGTGGCGGCGGACAGGAAGACGATCAGCGGACCCCAGTGGCTGTGCCCGATGAGCCACAAGAGCCGCTCGGACCAGCGCCGGTACGCCAGCCGAGCCCGGCCAGGGTGCTTGCCCTCCGCCCTGTCGGCCGCGCGGGCCCGGGCACGGTCGAGCTGGCGCTGCAGGAACGGCACCCTCGTGCCGTGCCGCAGCGCGAACAGCAGCATCACCTTGCCGATCGTCTGGCCGACCGCCGCACCGAGCGCCGCCGTCAACTCCGCCGTGACCCCGAGCGTCTGGGTCGCCAGCAGAAAGACCTCGGCGTTGAACACCGGGACGATCGACGAGAGCACGCCGTAGCCGAGTGAGGCCAAGAACTCCGTGACCAGCCGCCAGGTCATGCTGCCTCAGCAGATCTCCGCGTACGCCGCCTCCAGCAACTCTTCCGCCGGTCCCGCCAGGATGGCGGGCTGGGCCAATCCGTGCAGAACCACGAACCTCAAGGTCGTGCCCCGCGACTTCTTGTCCACCGCCATCAGCCCCCGCAACGCCTCGAAGGTGCCCCCGCGATAGCTCGTCGGCAGCCGCAACGACGCCAGGATGGCGCGATGCCGCTCCGCCAGCGCGGAGTCGATCAGTCCGGCGTGCCGGGCGAGCTCGGCGACGAAGACCATGCCTGCGCTGATGGCCTCGCCGTGGCGCCAGCGGTACTGCTCGTGCTGCTCGATGGCATGACCGAAGGTGTGTCCGTAGTTGAGCAACTCTCGTCCGACCTTGGTGCCGACCGAGGTGGACTCGCGGAGATCGGCCGAGACGACGTCAGCCTTGACCTGGATGGCCCGACGCACCAGCTCGGCAAGCACCTCGCTACTCGGATCCAGCGCCGTGGCCGGGTCGGCCTCCACCAGCGTGAGGATCTCGGGGTCCGCGATGAAGCCGCACTTGACCACCTCGGCCAGACCCGACCGCAGCTCCGCCTCCGGCAGGCTGGCCAGGGTTTCCAGATCGCACAAGACCCCGGCGGGCTCGTGGAACGCGCCGACCAGGTTCTTTCCCTCGGGAGTGTTGATGCCGGTCTTGCCGCCGACGGCGGCGTCGACCATCGCCAGCAGTGAGGTCGGGGCGGCGACATAGCGGACGCCGCGCAACCAGGTCGCGGCGACGAAGCCGGCCAGATCCGTGGTTGCCCCGCCACCGAGACCGACGATCGCGTCGGACCGGGTGAAGCCTGCGGTGCCGAGCACAGACCAGCAGCGGGCCGCGACCTGGCTGGTCTTGGCTGCCTCGCCGTCGGGTACGTCGATGCGCACCGGCTCGATCCCCACCTCGCGCAATGCATGCACGATCCGCTCCGCGGATTCGATCATGGTCGGCGGATGCAGGACCGCGGCTCGCCGCACTCCCTCCCCCACCAAAGCGGGAATCCGGTCGTGTAGCCGATGCCCGATGACAACCTCGTACGGCTGCTCGGCCGCGACTCGGACAACCCGTGTCATCGGCGGAGCCTCTCCACGACCAGGGCCGCCACTTCCTCGGCGGTCAGCCCGTCGGTGGCGATCGAGACGCTGGCCACCTCGGCATAGAGCGGGGCACGTTGATTCAGCAACTGAATCAGCCGACCCCGGACATTACCGAAGCCCACGGGCCGGGCGGCCGTCAGCCCGACCCGTTCAGCGGCCGCGCCCGCGGATACCTGCAACCAGAACACCTGGCGTCCCTTCAAAGCTGCGCGTATCGCCGGAGACAGCACTGCCCCGCTGCCGAGTGACAGCACGGCGACCCGGTCGAGCAGTTCGATCGTGGTGCTCTCCTCGAGGGCCCGGAAGGCGGCTTCCCCGTCGCCGATGAAGATCTCGGAGACGGGCTTTCCGGCACGCTCGGCGATCACCATGTCCACGTCCAGGTGCTCCCGGCCCAAGGCGACAGCCAGCAGCCGGCCGACCGTTGTCGTACCGGAGCCGGAAGCACCAACCAGCACGATCGCCCCCGACGTGTCAGCTTCGATCGTCGTCATAGCGACCGTGGAGTCTGACAGGTTCGCAGAACGACGGGGCTCACGAGCCGACCTGCAGGCCGCGAGCGGTGACGTCGGCCAGGTACGCCTCGTAGTTGCGGCGGGTCTCGGCCACCGAATCACCACCGAACTTCTCGATCGCGGCATCGGCCAGCACCAGCGCCACCATCGCCTCGGCCACCACTCCGGCAGCCGGAACGGCGCAGACATCGGAACGCTGATGATGCGCCACAGCTGCCTCGCCGGTCGCGGTATCGATGGTCCGCAGCGCCCGCGGCACAGTGGCGATCGGCTTCATCGCCGCCCGGACCCGCAGCACCTCGCCGGTGCTCATGCCGCCCTCGGTACCGCCGGCCCGATGCGATGCCCGCTGGATGCCCTCGGCGCCGTGCACGATCTCGTCGTGGGCGAGACTGCCCCGGGTTCGGGCCAGTTCGAAGCCGTCGCCGACCTCGACCCCCTTGATCGCCTGGATGCCCATCAGCGCCCCGGCCAGCCGGGCATCCAGCCGGCGGTCCCAGTGCACGTGGGAGCCGAGACCCGGCGGCAGGCCCCAGACCACCACCTCGACCACACCGCCGAGCGTGTCACCGTCCTTCTGAGCGGCCTCGACCTCGGCATACATCCGCGCGGAAACGTCACGGTCGAAGCAGCGCAGCGGATCGCCGTCGATCAGTTCCAGGTCGTCCAACGTCGGCAGGACTCCACCGGCCGGTGCGGCGACCGAGCCGAGTTCGACCACATGGCTGAGCAGGGTGACCCCGTACGCCTGCTGCAGGAAGCCACTGGCCACCCGGCCCAGCGCGACCCGCGCGGCGGTCTCCCGGGCGCTGGCCCGCTCCAGGATGGGGCGGGCCTCGTCGAAGCCGTACTTCTGCATGCCCACCAGGTCGGCGTGCCCAGGACGGGGCCTGGTCAGCGGAGCATTACGAGCCCGCCCTTCGAGCACGGCCGGATCCACCGGATCTGCCGACATCACGGTCTCCCACTTGGGCCATTCGGTGTTGCCGACCTGGATCGCCACCGGCCCACCTTGGGTCTCCCCGTGGCGGACGCCGCCGAGGATGGTGACGTGGTCGGCCTCGAACTTCATCCGAGCGCCACGACCGAAGCCGAGCCGGCGGCGCGCCAGGGCCTCGGCGATGTCGCTACTGGTCACCTGGACGTGCGCGGGCAATCCCTCCAGGATCGCGACCAGCGCGGGACCGTGCGACTCACCTGCCGTCAGCCATCTGAGCATGCGGGCCAGTTTTCCACGGCCGACTCACCCCACCGCCGACTGTCCACGCAGCCTCACAGCGACACGATTACACCGCCAGTGCCGCACGACCGGCGTCGTACAACACCTCGGCCGGGACGCTTGCGCCGGTCATCAGCTCGACCTGCAGCACTGCCTGATGCACCAGCAGATCCAGTCCGCTGAGCACCGTCCGGCCCCGATCGGCCGCGGCCTGCGCCAAAGCGGTCGGCCACGGATCGTAGACGACGTCGAACACTGCGCCGCTGACCGACACCCATTCGGCGGCCCGGTTGTCGACAGCGCCCGCAGCGGCGGTCGAGATCAGCAGATCGCTGCCGACGGCGGGGGCGGTCCAGGGCTGCACGATCAGCTCCACGCCCAAGGACTCGGCCAACGAGATCAGCGGCGCGGCCTTGGCCGGGGTGCGAGCCACCACGACGATCTGGCGGACGCCGAGTCGGGCCAGCGAGACGACGGTCGAGCGTGCCGTCGCGCCGGCGCCGAGGATGACCGCGTCGGCGACGTCCCGCAGCCCGGCGGCGGTCAGGGCGTTCACCAGGCCGGCGACATCGGTGTTGTAGACCCGACGGACACCGTCGGTACCGAACACCAGCGTGTTCCCGGCCATCGCGAGCCGAGCGACCTCGTCCACCTCGCCCAGCTCGAGCGCCGCCACCTTCAAGGGCATGGTCATCGACAAGCCGCGCCAGCTCGGGTCGCACTCGGCCACGAATCCGGCGAGCTGGTCGGCGACCAGCTCGTGCCGGCCGTACTCCCAGTCGAGACCGAGGAACCGGTACGCCGCGTGATGCAACGCCGGTGAGAGCGAGTGGGCGATGGGCGAACCGGCGACCGCGCAGCGACGCCGACCTCCCGACCGGACCTCCTCGGCTGTCGCCACGTCAGCTGTCACAACGACCCGGCTTCGCCTGACACCAAGCCTGGAATTCCTTGACGTACTTGTTGTGCTCGGTCAGCGTCTTGGCGAACTTGGTCTCGCCGGTGTCGTAGTTGACCGTGACCCAATACATCCAGTCGCCACTCGCGGGGTTGGCCGCCGCTTCCAAGGCAGCCTTGCCGGGCGCACTGATGGGACCGGGCGGCAGGCCCTTGACCTTGTAGGTGTTGTACGGCGAATCACTCGCCCGGTCCTTCGGCGTGGTGGTGTTCGTCTTCAGGTTCTCGGCATAGATGACCGTCGAGTCCAAGCCGAGAGGTTCACCCTTGTCGAGTCGGTTGTAGATGACTCGGGCCGCCTTCGCCCGGTCGCCCTTGCCACGCACCTCCGCCTCCAGGATGGAGGCCACGATGACCAGGTCCCGGGGCGATCGGTCCAGCTTCTTCGCCTGGGCGCTGAGTTTGACCTCCGCGGCGACGTCGTCGAAGCGCGCAGTCATCTGCTTCAGCACCGAGGTTGCGGTCGCCCCCTCGGTCAGCTCGTAGGTGTCGGGGAAGAGGAAGCCCTCGGGATTGTTCTTCGCGTACGACGGCAGGCCCAGCTTCTTCGGGTTGTCGAGCGCCTTGTCGTACGCGGATCGCTTGATCTTGGTGGTTTTCACCAGGGTGTTGACCTGCGCGGTCAGCCGCAGTCCCTCCGGCACCGTGAACTGCGACCGGATCCGTGACTGGCCGGGGTTGATGAGCAGCGTGAGCGCATCGATTGCGGCCATCTCGGTCTGCATCTTGTACCTGCCGGGCTGGATGCTGGTCGAGCGCTCCTCGGTCTTGACCGCCTGGTCCCAAGCCGCCGTGGACTGGATCACCTTGTTGTCGACCAGAATGCCGCCGATCTGACTGACCGTGGCGCCATCGGGGATGGTGACGGTGATCTCGCCCTTCCCGGGACCGGGGTAGTCAGGAATCTCGCCCCAGCTGGCCAGGAAGCCGCTGGCTCGGTCGTAGACGAAGTAGCCACCGAAGACCAACACGGCGGCCGCGAGGAGAACGGCCAGGCAGCCTTTGCCCTTGTGCACGAACTCACGGGCCGGGCTCGGCTTGAGATCCGGGTCCAGCATGGATGTCACGCGGCGTACTCCTCGGTGCTCGGCTCAGTGCCCCTGCCCGTCGGGCGCGTCCGATAGTAGCTCGCCCGGCGGTTTTCGTCGGTGACGTTCGCTGTCCAGCGCGTGTTCCAGGATCCCGGCAGCAGCCGCAGCGTCGATTCGGCCCCGTTGCTTCTTGGCCGACCGACCGCCTTCGCGCAGTCGCTGGGCAGCCGTCACGGTGGTCAGCCGCTCGTCGACCAGCCGCACCGGCAGCGGCCGTACGGCACCGGCCAGCTCGGCGACCTGGGCCCGGACCGTCGCCGCGGCCGGGCCTTCACCACCGGACAGTGAGCGCGGCAAACCGACCACGATCTCGATCGGCTCGTACTCGGCCACCAGCGCCAGGATCCGGCCGATCGCACCAGGACCGGCGGGCACCGCCTCCACCGGGTACGCGAGTGTGCCGCCCGGATCGCAGGCCGCCACCCCGATCCGCGCCTGCCCCCAATCGAGCGCAAGGCGCACCCCCGACCTCATGAACCCTCCGACTTGTCAGACTCCATGGTCGCTATGACAACCGTGGAGTCTGACAACTCGGGTGTCATCTCGTGGCGATGGCGCCGATGGCGTGCTCGACGTCGCGGAAGGCGTCGTCGATGCCGGCCGCGTTGGTGCCACCGCCCTGCGCCAGGTCGTCCTTGCCACCGCCCTTGCCGCCGAGCGCCTGCGCCGCAATCCTGACCAGCTCACCGGCCTTGGCACCGCGATGCCGGGCAGCTTCGGTGGTGGCGACCACGACGGCCGGTTTGTCCGGGGTACCGCCGATGATCGTGACCACCGCAGCGCCGTGCCCGGCCCGGTTGCGTACCTCCTGCGCGAGGTTGCGCAGGTCGTTGCCGGTGACACCCTCAGCCCGGTGCTTGATGTAGCCGATCCCCCACATGTCGTGGCTCTTGGCAAGGATCGCGTCGATCCCGGCCATCAGGTTGGCCGATCTCAAGGAAGCGATCTCCCGCTCGGCCTCCTTCAGCTGAGCGACCATCCGCGCCACCCGGTCGGCGACCTGATCGGGCTGCACCTTCAAGGTGTCGGCCAGTCCCATCACCAGCGACCGCTCCTTGGCCAGATGCTGGAACGCCTCCATCCCGACGAACGCCTCGACCCGGCGGATCCCGGATCCGACCGAGGACTCGGCGTTCAGCGCCAGCAGGCCGACCTGGGCCGACTGCGCGACGTGCGTACCTGCGCACAGCTCCCGCGACCAGCCGTCGCCCATGTCGACGACTCGGACGATCTCGCCGTACACCTCGCCGAACAGACCGATCGCACCCGACGACCTGGCCTCGGCCAGCGGCATCAGGGTCGCGGACACGCCGAGGTCGGCGCGGATCGCCTCGTTGCACAACTGCTCGATCCGGGCCCGCTGATCGTCGCTGACGGCGTGGTTCCAGCGGAAGTCGAGCCGCATGTAGCCCGGCCGGTTGAACGAGCCGGCCTGCAGCGCCGTCGGTCCGAGGATCTCGTGCAGCGCCTCGTGGATGACGTGGGTCGCCGAGTGCGCCTGGCAGGCACCGAGCCGCCAGTCCGAATCGACGATCGCCTGCACCGTCTGACCGGTGCGCAGTTCGCCGTCGCCGACCTTCACCTTGTGCACGACCAGGCCCTTGACCGGTCGCTGCACGTCGAAGACCTGCAGCCGCAGCCCGTCGGCGGTGACGATCTCGCCGTGATCACCGGACTGGCCGCCGGACTCCGCGTAGAACGGGGTCTCGGTGAGCACGATCTCGATCTGGTCGCCGGGTTGCGCGACCTCCTGCAGTTCGCCGTCCCGGACGATGCCGCGGACCGCGCTCTCCTGGGTCAGCGTGTCGAAGCCGGTGAACGGGGTCTCGCCGTCGGCCCGGAGCCGCGCGTACACCTCGGTGTTGACGCCGCTGCCCTTCTTGGCACGCGCGTCGGCCTTGGCCCGGTCCCGCTGCTCGCTCATCAGCCGCCGGAAACCGGCCTCGTCGACCTCCAGGCCCTGCTCGCCCGCCATCTCGAGGGTGAGCTCGATCGGGAAGCCGTAGGTGTCGTGCAGCTGGAAGGCCCGGTCGCCGGACAAGACATTCGAGGAATGCGAGCGGGCACTGCTGACCGCGAGATCGAACAGATGGGTGCCCTGGCTGAGGGTGCCGCGAAACGCCTCCTCCTCGGCGTACGCGATGTCGGAGATCCGGGCGAAGTCGGTCTCCAGGTCGGGATAGGAGCCCTTCATCGCGTCCTTGCTGACCGGGAACAGCTCGGCGAAGCTCGGCGTGTCGACCCCGAGCAGCCGCATGGAGCGCACCACCCGTCGCAGCAACCGGCGCAGCACATACCCGCGAGCCTCGTTGCCGGGTGTGACACCGTCCCCGATCAGCATCAGACTCGACCGGACGTGGTCGGCGACCACCCGGAGCCGGACATCGTCGTCATGGTTCGCGCCGTAGCGCTTGCCCGCCAGCTCCGCGGCCCGCCCGATCACCGGGTAGACCTCGTCGATCTCGTACAGGTTGTCCACGCCCTGCAGCAGGTACGCCACCCGCTCCAGACCCATGCCGGTATCGATGTTGGG
>JASGEZ010000078.1:0-7697 GCA_047605905.1 Microlunatus sp. | reverse complement strand
GGCGCTGCCGCTTGGCCTCCATCCGGGTCGATCCCTCGATCCCGCTGACCTCTTGGGCGGCCTGCTTGCGCGATCGGGGCTCGCGGACCCGGACGACGACCTCGGCCGGATCGTCGGCTGCCGGTGCGCTGTCCTCGCCGCGCCGCCGGCGCCGACCCCGGCGGCGGCGCTGACCGGTCTCCTCGCCGGAGGCGTCGTCATCGGTCGTATCAGCGTCGTTGTCGGCGCCGCTCTCGGCGCCCTTGGGCTCGCTGTCGTCAGCAGCCTTGGGCGGAGCGGAGTCGGAGCTGCCGGCCCCGGCCTCGACGGCGGCGGCTTCGGCGTTCTGCTCGGAGCCGTCCCGACGGTTGTCACTGTCGCTGTCCGCGCCACCACGGCGACGACGACGCCCACCGCGGCGACGACGACGGCGACGCGGTGCGCCGTCCTCTTCCTCATCGCTCTCGCCGGTGGCCTCGTCGGAGTCGTCGGCACTCACATCATCAGCACTGGCACCATCAGCACTGGCATCGTCGGCCTCGGCGGACGGTTCCCCGGTCTCATCCGTTGCGTCAGCAGGCGACTCCACGACTGCGACCGCCGACTCCTCGGATTCTTCCGTGGGCTCAGCCGCAGCCGGCTGAGTTTCTGCGGCGTCCAGTTCGGTCGACTCTGCTTCCGCCGACTCTGCTTCGGCTGGCGCCTGCTCGACCAGCGCCAGCTCGGGCTGGTCGGTTGCGGCCTGATCAGTCTCGGGCTGAACCGCCGCCTCGTCCGTCGCGGGTTCCTCGACGACACCAGGAAGCTCCGCCTCAGCGTCCTTAGCGGGCTGCGACTCGGCCTGGACCGCCTCAACCGCCTCTGCGGGCGGACCCGGCGGCAGTTCGGCCTGCAAGGCGAGTCTGATCTCGTCGAGGGCGGCCGCAGCATCCTGGCTCTGCTGAACGGCCGGGTTCTGTGCATCCGTCGGACCTGCGGACTCGGACCCGGCGTCGTCGGCCGTACCGGTTGCCTTGGCCGCAGTCTTCCTGGCGGCTCGTTTCCGCGGTGCGCGGGTGGTGGCGGTAGCGCCATCGGCTGGCGCCTTGGCGGTCCGCTTGCGGGCTGTCTTCTTGGCCGGCTTCTCCGGGGCGGTGCCCTCGGGGCCAGCGCTCTGCGGATCGTTGTCCCCGGCGGGAGTGGTTTCGACCGTCACAGGTGCGCCGGCATCTGCCTCGGCTGCCGGCGCCTCGGACTTGGCAGGTGCTGCAGCCTCAGACTCGGCAGGTGCCGCTGCGACCGAGGGCGGCCCGGCCTTACGGGTGGCAGCGCGACGACGCCGCCGCGGCGCGGCCGGCTGATCCGTGTCCGGCGATGTGGTCGAGTTGCTGGTGGTGTCGTGCGTGTCGGGCTCGTGATCGAGCATCCGTACTCCTCTGCAGGTGCAAGATCGCACCTCATGTCGGTCGCAACGGCGGTTGGGGGCCGCGTCGCGGAAGCCTGTGGCGTCGATGGCCGGGAGCCGATCTCCCGCGGTCGAACTCGCCGTCAAGCGGCTCGTCGCGGTGGAGACAGCTCACCCGCAGTTCTCCACGAGCTGTCACCTCGCGGAGCGGGAAGTCATCGAGTGAGGTGCGGGTGCACCTCAGCCGTCAATCATTATCCCACACGACCGAAGGGCCACCGAAAATGCTGGCCATCAGCGGACCCGACGGAGTCGTTCACAGCGGCGGCGTGATCTCCCCGGTCACCGGATCGACGATGCCCTGAGACAGCCGGGTCAGCAATGGCGGGTGGGTCGGGCGCCAGTCCGGTTCCACTTCGGCGAGTGCGCTGAGCAGGTCGTCTGGCCTGACCAGCGGCACCTGGTGGGCGATGGTCGCGATCAGCCGCCCTGGCTCATAGCTCAGCCGCGCCACCGCGCTTCGCGCGTCGAAGGTACGCAGCCCGGACTTGGTCATCCGCGAGACCTCGACGGACTCGCTGGCCAGGAACGTCTGTACTGCGCGCTCCGCGACGACGGGATCGACGCCGACGACGTCGATCCGCCACCGGGAGGCGGTCAACAGCTCGGCCAGCGTGTCGCCGGGTGCCACCTGGACGGCAACGATGTCCAGTCCGACCGGCAGCGCATCATCGAGCGCCGCACGGACCTGCTCAGGATCGCGTTGCTCCGCCAGACCGATCTCGACGTACTCGGCCTCGCTCGCCGAACCGGTCGGCGAGGCATTCGCGTACGAGATGCGCGGGTGCGGCGAGAACCCAGACGAGTACGCCATCGGCACCTGCGCCCGTCGCAACGCCCGCTCGAAAGCCCGGCCGAAGTCCCGGTGACTGGTGAAACGCGCCCGACCACGTCGGGCGTACCGAACCCGCAACCACTGCACCGGCGGCGCCTGTTGTTCCGGCTGGGGACGTGACGTCACGCGGGGAGACTACCGACCCGAGTTGTCAGATTCTGCGGTCGTCCGAGCAACCACAGAATCTGACAACTCGGCACTTGCTGGGGTCGCGCGAATTCGTACGCGTCCGGTGTCACTCGCATGACAGCGTGGGACCTGTAGCGGTCGACGGCGAGGACACCGGGCACAACGCCGGTCCGCTGATCCAGCGTGGCTTGGACGACGTGATCGTCAAGACCGAGGCGCTGTCGTCGGTCACGATCGACCCGGTTCGCCGGGTTGCTCGCGTCGGCGGTGGCGCGATCTGTGATCCGGCGGTGTCGGCGGTGGCGCGATCTCACAACTCGACGGACAGTTCCTCGCCTTCGACGGCGGCCCGGTGATGAGCCCGGAGATGGCCCTGCAGGTCGGCGCCGACGCCACTGCCTTCACGCGAGCGCTCGCCCCGCGGATGAGCGGACGGACCCATCTCGACTTCGCCGAGGATACGATCGATACTCGTCAGGGATATGACGAGCTGACCTGGCGTCGGCTGGTCCGCATCCGTTCGGTCGTCGACCCAACGGAGTATTCGCAGCCAACCACCAGACCCCGCGGCTCTACGAGGACGGCCGCCCGTCCCGCTGTGCTCCTCCGGCGACTACCTGGCATACCCCGGGTTGCCCTTGCTCGGGTTTGTCGATCCTGCTCAGGTTGGTCGGCTTTGCTCGGTCTGCAGATCGAGCAAGGCCGACCAACCCGAGCAAACCCGTTCTGGAGCGCTCGCAACGTCGCCATGCTGACCGCAGGATCGCGCCTGCCTGTGCCCCTCTAGGGTCGAATCGTGTTCACCGAGGACGACCGGAGCGAATTGCTCGGTCGGCTCGTCGCTCAGGCACGAGCCGACCCAGGAATCGGTGCCGCCGCCTTGGTCGGATCCGCCGCCCGGCGAACCGTCGATCGCTGGTCCGACATCGATCTCGCCCTGGAGATCGCCGACGGGTCTGCCGTGGTCGACGTTGCGGACCGCTGGACCGAGCTGATCGGCGAATTCACCGCGGTGTCGGACACCCTCGACGTGTGGGCTGGACCGGCTCTCTACCGGGTGCATCTGCTGCCGAGTTCACTGCAGTTGGACGTGTCCTTCTGGCCCACCGGAACACTCGCCGCGACGGGCGATGAGCCCTTGGAGCGACTGTTCGGCGAGTCCGCGACGCCGACTCGGCAGGATCCGATCGACCCGCATGCGATAGCCGGGTGGGCCTGGCTGTATGCGTTGCATGCCCGATCTGCGATCGCGCGTCACCGCAACTGGCAGGGCGTACAGATGCTGCAGGGATTGCGCGACCAGATCATCAGCCTCAGTTGTCTTCGGCATGGGGTGCTGACCCACCAGGGCCGGGGCGTGGATCAACTACCGCCGTCAATCCTCGCCGAGTTCGCCGCGACCTTGCCGGTCGATGCCACTGCCACGGCCCTCGCGACCGCCTATACCGTCGCCGTTCAGCTCCTGAGCGACGAGATCAGACACTTCGACCCGGCTCTCGCCGACCGACTCAGGGACCCGCTCGCCGTCCTGCAGGCAACGGCCATCTCCGCAGTCTCCGAGTCGACCGCCGGGTAGGGATAGCTCAGATCGACCGGTGCGGCGGTTCAGGCCGTTCGTACGACAGGCCCACCGAATCGATAGGTGCGCTATTGCTGCTTCGTTTCGATCGAAACGACATCTACGCACCACTCGATCGGAGGAATCCCGTGGGACGGCACCTTCGCCGCCGGTCATCAGGTGACACGGCTGTACGAGCATGGTTGGCCAGTCACCGATAAAGCTTCTCCCGGTACTGCTCGCCGTAATAGGAGGTCAGCTCCGCCAGCGTCTGGTCCTGGGCATCCAGCGTCTTCGCAATCACCGGCCGCGGTGGCAGCGGATCGCGCCAGGTCTCGGGCTGCCACAGCTGCGAGCGGAGAAACGCCTTGGCACAGTGATGGAACACCTCCTCAATTTCTACGACCAGCGCCAGAATCGGTCGGTGCCCTTTGACGATCATGGCGTCGAAGAAGTCAGCCGAACGGACCAGTCGGGCACGACCGTTGATCCGCAGCGTGTCGCCCCGACCAGGGATGAAGAAGATCAACCCGACGTGCGGATTCGCGAGGACATTGCGGTAGCCGTCCATCCGCTTGTTGCCCGGCCGCTCCGCGATCGCGATCGTCTGCTCGTCCAACACATACGCCAGCTGTCCGGCCGGATCGCCCTTCGGCGACACATCGCAGCGACCGTCGGCGTCGCTGGTCGCCACCAGGCAGAAGGGCGAAGCCGCCAGCCACTGCCGGTCCAGCTCGTGCAGAACTGGCCGGACCTTGTCCCGAACCCGCTGGATCGGCTCGCCGACCAACGCCGTGAGCTCAGCACACGTGCTGATCTCGTCGGCATGGGCAATCTGGTCTGTGACGGCGGTCATGAACGCAACTCTCGCCCATATTTGCGCACTCGCCAACTGGAAATGAGCCTGCCCACGCCATCGGACGTGCCGGTCACTATGCCGGGGTCAGCGGTAGAAGTTGGCGGCCGGTGGGACCGATCTGGATCTCGGTGCCGAGATCGGGGCAGACGCCGCAGTCGAAGCAGGGGGTCCAGCGGCAGTCCTCGACCTCGGTCTCGTCCAGCGCGTCCTCCCAGTCCTGCCAGAGCCAGTCCTTGTCCAGACCGGAGTCGAGGTGGTCCCAGGGCAGCACCTCATCGAAGTCCCGCTCGCGGGTCGTGTACCAAGCGACATCGACGCCGGTCCCGTCCAGTGCCTGCTCAGCGCAGCGCATCCAGCGGTCGTAGGAGAAGTGCTCGCTCCAACCGTCGAACCGGCCGCCATCACGCCAGACCGCCTCGATCACCGCACCGACCCGGCGATCGCCGCGGGACAGCAGGCCCTCGACAACGCCCGGCTTTCCATCGTGGTAGCGGAAGCCGATCGCTTTGCCGAACTGGCGATCCTGCCGAACCGTGTCGCGCAGTAGCTTCAGCCGCCGGTCGATCGTGTCCGCGTCGCACTGCGCCGCCCACTGGAACGGCGTGTGCGGCTTGGGGATGAAGCCACCGATACTCACCGTGCACCGGATGTCCCGCCGGCCGCTCGCCTCCCGGCCGGTCTGGATCACCTTCCGCGCCAGGTCGGCGATGCCAAGGACGTCCTCGTCGGTCTCGGTCGGCAGCCCGCACATGAAATAGAGCTTCACCTGCCGCCAGCCGTTCGCGAAGGCCGCGGCGACGGTACGGATCAGGTCCTCCTCACTGACCATCTTGTTGATCACCTTGCGGAGCCGCTCCGAACCCCCTTCCGGCGCGAAGGTGAGCCCGGAGCGCCGCCCGTTGCGGGACAATTCGTTGGCCAGGTCGATGTTGAAGGCATCCACCCGGGTGCTCGGCAGCGACAGCGAGACATTCGTGCCCTCGTAGCGATCGGCGAGCTGCTTGGTGACGGGTGCGATCTCGGAGTGGTCTGCGCTGGACAGACTGAGCAGGCCGACTTCTTCCAGACCGGTCGCCTCGATCCCCGCCTGCACCATGGCCCCGATCGTCTCGATGTTGCGCTCGCGTACCGGCCTGGTGATCATGCCGGCCTGGCAGAACCGGCAGCCCCGCGTACAGCCGCGGAAGATCTCCACCGAGTAGCGCTCGTGCACGGTCTCGGCCAGCGGCACCAGCGGCTTCTTCGGGTACGGCCAGGAGTCCAGGTCCATCACTGTGTGCTTGACGACCCGATCCGGCACGCCGGGCCGGTTCGGGGTCACCGACGCCAGCGCCCCATCAGGCCCGTATGCAACGCCGTAGAACTTCGGCACGTAGACCCCGCCCGTCTCGGCCAGCCGGAGCAGCAGACCGTCCCGGCCACCGGGCCGACCCTCGCTCTTCCACTCCCGGATCACCGCGGAGATGGCCAGGGCAATCTCCTCGCCGTCGCCGAGCACCGCCGCATCGATGAAGTCGCTGATCGGCTCGGGGTTGAAGGCGGCGTGGCCACCGGCCAGCACGATCGGCTCATCCTCCCCACGGTCCCTCGCGTGCAGCGCCATCCCCGCGAGATCGATCGCGTTCAGCAGATTGGTGTAGCCGAGCTCGGTGGCGAAGCTGACCCCGAGCACATCGAAGTCGGCCACGGGACGGTGCGAGTCCCAGGTGAACTGCGGCACGCCGTGCTCGCGCATCAGCTGCTCGAGATCGGCCCAGACCGCGTACGTCCGCTCGGCCAGGATCCAGTCCCGCTCGTTCAGCACCTCGTACAGGATCGCGACGCCCTGGTTGGGCTGGCCGATCTCGTACGCGTCGGGGTACATCAGGCACCAGCGGACCTCGACGGAGTCCCAGTCCTTGACGACGCTGTTCAGCTCGCCGCCGACGTACTGGATCGGCTTGCCCACGCTGGCCAGCAGGGGTTCCAACCGATCGAACAGCGATGGCGGTGTGGCGGTGGTCACTCCCTCAGAGTAAGAGACGCGGCTCGAAGAGGACACCCTCGTCACAGCTCCCCGGCACCGGGATCAGCCGCGTCAGCCCCAGGAGTACCCGTGCAGGGTGAGCGGATGACCAGCACCGACTCCACGGGCTCATCCCGCAGAGCGGCGTACGAGTGCGCGACATCGCTCACCCAGGCCGCCGACTCCCCCACTCCGAGTTCGACTTCCTCGCCCAGTCGGCCGACCCGGGCACAGCCCCTCGTGACCAGCAGATGCTCGACGACCCCAGGACCGTGCGGCACCGAGCGGTGCTCGGCTCCGGACTCCAACGTCAGCCGGTACACCTCGACCGTAGCCCCGGCCGAGTCGTGCACGTCCAGCAGTAGCGCCTCGACACCCGGGGAGGCCACCCGGACGCCAGGTCGACCGGCCAGCAGCGACGACAGCGGCAACGCCAGGGTTCCCGCCAGCGCGTAGAGCGTCGACAAGGTCGGATTGCGGACCCCGTTCTCGATCTCCGACAACGACCCTTTGCCGATTCCCGCGTTCTCGGCCAGCGCCCCGAGCGACAGCCCTCGCTCTCGGCGAGCGGCACGGATCCGCTCGCCCACCAGCTTGGCCAGGTCGTCCACGGCCCTCAGCCTATGGCCGCACGGCGGAAACCTGTTCCGTAGGCAGAACCCAACGTTCTAGAGTTCTGTTTATGGAACACCAGCACGCTCCGCGACCGTTGATCGCCGGCATCGTCGCGGCTCTCGTCGGCTTCACCAGCTCGTTCGCGGTGGTGCTCGCCGGTCTGCACGCGGTTGGCGCCACCCCGGCGGAAGCGGCGTCCGGTCTGCTGGTGCTCAGTCTCACCCAAGGGATCGGCATTCTCTGGCTGACACTGCGGCATCGGACCCCGCTGAT
>JASGEZ010000077.1:0-6899 GCA_047605905.1 Microlunatus sp. | reverse complement strand
CGAGTCTCGCCCATCCCTTGGGGAGCAGTGTTCTCCAGTCCACCAGGGGGGAGCGAACTCCTCAGGGTGGAGTGGCCGAGAGGCGAGGCAACGGACTGCAAATCCGTGTACACGGGTTCAAATCCCGTCTCCACCTCGGGCGATTGGCGCAGCGGTAGCGCGCTTCCCTGACACGGAAGAGGTCACTGGTTCGAACCCAGTATCGCCCACCAGCACGAACCCCGGACCATGGCGTCAGCGGATCTGGATCACGTCGAGACCCGCAATCCGGTCAAAATGGCGAGCATTCGCCGTTCCAACACGCCAGCCAAGACTGATCGCGGTCGCTGCGACGATCCGGTCGTGTGGTCCGACATGAGAACCTGAGGCCGCGAGATCTGCCCACACTCGCGCATGGGCTCGGGCTGCGAGTAGATCGAAATCGATGACGGGCATGACGGCAAGGACCGACTCCACGAATGCCTCGCGCCGAGGCCGATGTGTCGGACCAGCGCGGTGCACGCCGTGGAGCAATTCGCTGGCAGTGATGGCGGCAATCGCGGCTTCTTCGTCAGGTCCGAGGCACTCGATCAAGCGCTCGCTGATGACGCTGACCGAACGGACTTGCTGACGCCGCGGAACAGAACGCTCCAAGTCGATGAAGACGGTTGTGTCTACGACTGTTCCCACGGGTCCCCCGGCATAGGTCCCACACTGCCGAGCACAGTGTTCATGTCCTCGGCAAAGTCTGGGTCGGGATCCGGCACGCCGGTCAACAACGAAGCGATCTCTCGCACGGTCCGGCCACGACCTCGTACGCCTGGCCGAGGGAGATCATCTGGATGCACGATGGCAAGCACGGGTCTCTCGCGGTTGAGCACCACCACCTGCTCATGACGAGTCACCGCCTCGCGTACCTTCCGTGGAATCCGCACTTCGTCTGCACGCACGGTTGTCATAGCTCAAGAATGGCGCAGACCGTACGTTTCCGTACGGATTCGTACCAATCTTGGTGGAGCCACAGCAGACCTTCCTCCCCTGCCTGAGGGACGTTCTCCCCTAGGCTTGCCGGGTGGCCGGCCTGCAGAGCGTGAAGGAGGTTGCGGCACGCGTTCGTGATCGCATCCCGCCGCAGCTACGCCTCCGCCTCTCCCAGGTCTGGGAGGTGATCAGCCGCACGATCAGCATCTGCTTTCGCTACCGGGTGACCGGCCTCGCCGCCGAGGCGGCCTTCTTCGCCGTGCTGTCGTTACCGCCGCTGATCTTCGCGCTGATAGGTGCCGTCGGCTTCGTCGCCCAACGCTACGACGTCGCCACCCTCGAAGACTTCCGCGAAGAGGTCCTGACCATGAGCAGCCGGGCCCTCACCCCGGACGCCGTCGACACCTTGATCAAGCCGACCCTGGACGACGTCTTGTCCGGTGGCCGGTTCGACATCATCTCGATCGGCTTCGTGCTGGCCGTCTGGTCCGGCTCCCGGGCGCTCAACGTGCTGGTCGACACCATCACGATCATGTACGGCCTCGCCGGGCTGCGGAACGTGGTGAAAACCAGACTGCTGTCCTTCGGTCTGTACGCGTTCTTCCTGGTGATCGGCGCAATCGTGCTGCCGTTGGTGCTGGCCGGACCGACCCTGGTCGACCATTTGCTGCCGACCCGACTCGAGTTCCTCAACAACCTCTACTGGCCGATCGTGCTCGCCGGCACCGCGTGCGTGCTCGCCGGCCTGTTCCACCTCTCCGTGCCGGTGCGCACCCGCTGGATATCCGAGATGCCGGGAGCCGGATTGACCCTGGTCATCTGGCTCGGCGGCAACTGGGTGCTCCGCGCCGTGCTCATCGCCTCGGCCGGCTCGACCACCATCTACGGCCCGCTGGCCGCGCCGATCGCCTTCTTGATCTGGACCTTCGTCACCGCCATGGCTGTGCTGATCGGGGCTGCCTGCAACGCAGCCATCGACTTCGTCTGGCCCCGGCTCTCCGGCATCGAGCACCTGCGCACCTACCGGGCCACGACCGTGCCGGCCAACTCGCCCCGACTCCGCGAGGCACCGGACGCCGGCACCAGCACGAGCCCCAACCGCCCCGAGCAGCCGACGAGTCCCGTGAGAAGGCCGGGTCGCAAGCGTCCGCAGCCCCCGTCGGCCTGACCCATGGCCAATATCACATTGTGGACCTATGTCTCATATATCAAGATTTCAAGTTGATTTCCCTAGCCGGGTGACAAAGGCTGTCGGTATGCGTCCTGCTCCCCTGCCCAGTTGCTGCTCGCACTACGCGCTCAGCACCGGCATGTGGGCGGCGGAGTTGACTGTGCGTCGCTTCGTCGACCTCGCGCGGACCAAGTCGATGATGTGTCACGCGCTCGCGCGCTGACATCCGCCGACCATCGCCGTCACCCCCCGCAGACGGCCAACTCCGCGACTGAGGATCCGATGACCCAGACCCCCACGGTACGGCCTGCCCGTAAGACTGCCGCCCGTCCCGCCCGTAAACCCCGTGGTGAGGGCCAATGGGCGCTCGGCTACCGCGAACCGCTCAACCCGAACGAGCAGTCCAAGAAGGACGACAACCCCCTCAACGTCCGCGCCCGGATCGAGAACATCTACGCCCATCGCGGCTTCGCCAGCATCGATCCCGGTGATCTGCGCGGCCGATTCCGCTGGTACGGGCTCTACACGCAGCGCAAGCCCGGCATCGACGGCGGCAAGACCGCCACGCTCGAGCCGCACGAGCTGGATGACGAGTACTTCATGCTCCGGGTTCGGATCGACGGTGGCGCCCTGACCACCGAGCAACTGCGCGTCATCGGCCAGATCAGCGTCGAGTTCGCTCGCAACACGGCCGACATCACCGACCGGCAGAACATCCAGCTGCACTGGATCCGCGTCGAGGACGTACCGGAGATCTGGCGCCGGCTCGAAGCGGTCGGCCTGTCCACGACCGAGGCGTGCGGCGACTGCCCCCGTGTCATCCTGGGCTCACCGGTGGCCGGCATCGCCGCCGACGAGATCATCGACCCGACCAACGCCATCAAGGCCATCGTCGACCGGTATGTGGGTGACCCGCAGTTCTCGAACCTGCCCCGCAAGTTCAAGACCGCGATCACCGGCCACCCCCTGCAGGACGTGGTGCCCGAGATCAACGACATCGCCTTCGTCGGCGTCGTGCATCCCGAACTGGGTCCTGGCTTCGACCTGTGGGTCGGCGGCGGACTGTCGACCAACCCGATGCTCGCACAGCGGCTCGGCACCTGGGTCGCCGAGGACGACGTCGCCGAGGTGTGGGGCGGCGTCTGCGCGATCTTCCGCGACTACGGCTACCGTCGGCTGCGCAGCCGCGCTCGGATCAAGTTCCTGATCGCGGACTGGGGTCCGGAGAAGTTCCGCGAGGTGCTGGAGACGAAGTACCTGCAGCGCAGGCTGCCGGACGGCCCGGCTCCAGCGACCCCGGAGCGACCGGGCGACCACGTCGGCGTCAACCTGCAGAAGGACGGCAACTACTTCATCGGCCTGTCCGCCGTCGCCGGTCGTACGGGTGGTCAAGCGCTGGTCGACCTGGCCGACCTAGCGGAGGCACACGGTTCGTTCCGGCTGCGAGCCACCCCGATGCAGAAGATCCTGGTCCTCGACGTGGCGGCCGACCAGGTCGACTCCCTCGTCGCGGGTGCCGAGCGGCTCGGCTTGTCGGCTCGACCGCGTGCCTGGCGCCGCTCGGTGATGGCCTGCACCGGGATCGAGTTCTGCAAACTCGCGATTGTGGAGACCAAGGCCCAGGCCGCTCGCGTCGTCGACGAACTCGAGCAGCGGCTCGGCGAGTTGGACACGCCCATCACTGTGCATCTCAACGGCTGCCCGAACTCCTGCGCTCGGATCCAGGTCGCCGACATCGGCCTGAAGGGTCAGCTGGTGCCCGGGCCGAACGGCAACCAGGTGGAGGGCTATCAGGTGCACCTCGGCGGTGGCCTGGGTATGGATGCCGGTTTCGGACGCAAACTTCGCGGGCACAAGGTGACCGCGGACGAGCTGCCGGACTACATCGAGCGGGTCGCCAAGAACTTCCTGGCCGAGCGCCACGACGGCGAGCGGTTCGCCCAGTGGGTTGTGAGGGCCGATGAGTCAGCACTCGCATGAGCAGCTCGACACCCGAGCCCGTTGCCGGGGCGGGACACGCGAACCGGCAGGCGGTGATGTATTGCCCCTACTGCGCGGAAGAGACGCTGTTTCCGTTGGAAGACCACGGCTGGGAGTGCCGGAGTTGCCAGCGCGCCTTCTCGGTGAGATTCCTCGGACTGCGACCGGCTCCGAGTCCGAGTCGTTCGAAGCCGGGTCTGCAGTGACTGCCACCGAGCTGACGCACCAGTTCCCGAAGCCGAGCGACGACCTGCGCGGGCTGGCGCGGCGCGCCAACCGCGAACTCGCCGGCGCCAGTGCGCTCGACATCCTCGGCTGGGCGTACGCGACGTTCGGCAGCGGACTGGCGGTGACGTCCTCGCTGGCCGACACGGTGATGATCCACCTCGCCGAGCAGGTGGCACCGGGCATCGACGTACTGTTCCTCGACACCGGCTATCACTTCGCCGAGACGATCGGCACCCGGGACGCGGTGGCAGCGATCCACAATGTGAACCTGATCTCGCTGACGCCCGCACAGAGCGTCGCCGAGCAGGATGCCACCTGGGGGAAGGATCTGTTCGCCAGCGATCCCGATCAGTGCTGCGCACTGCGGAAGACCGCGCCACTGGACAAGGCCCTGACCGGCTACACCGCCTGGGCGAGCGGAGTTCGGCGAGCCGACTCCCCCGCGCGGGCCAACACGCCGCTCGTCGAATGGGATCTGCGCCGTAAGATCGTGAAGGTCTTCCCGATCGCCACCTGGTCCGACGAAGAAGTCGCCGACTACATCGAGGCCAACTCCTTGCTGGTCAACCCCTTGTTCGAAGACGGCTACACCTCGATCGGTTGTGAGCCCTGCACCTCGCGAGCTTCCGCCGACGATCCGCGCGCCGGCCGTTGGGCCGGACTGGCCAAGACAGAATGTGGAATCCACCGATGAACATCGATAGCCCAGCACGACGCGTCAGCACCTCGGGCGCGACCCTCTGGTTCACCGGGCTGCCATCCGCCGGCAAGTCGACGATCTCCCATGCGCTCGCCGACCGGCTTGTGCTCGACGGCCTTCAGGTGCAGGTGCTCGACGGTGATGCCGTTCGGCCGTACCTGTCGGCCGGGCTCGGCTACAGCCGCACCGACCGCGACATCAACGTGAAGCGGATCGGCTGGGTCGCCCGGTTGCTGGCCAGCCACGGGGTGACCGTGCTGGTGCCGGTGATCGCCCCGTACGCCGAGGCCCGCGCCGCGGTCCGGGCCGACCACGCAGAAGCCGGCGTACCGTTCGGCGAGGTGTTCGTTGCCACGTCCCTGGCAGTTGCCGAGAGCCGTGACGTCAAAGGTCTGTACGCCAAGGCCCGCGCCGGGGAGATCTCCGGCATGACGGGGGTCGACGACCCGTACGAAGAGCCAACGTCGGCCGAACTGATCATCGACACGGCGGTCGTCCCGCTGGAGGAGTCGGTCGAGCAGGCGTACGCCCTGCTGAACCAGCTCGTCGCAGCCAGTGATGCCGATCCCGTGGGGGCCAGCAGATGACGACCGGACACGTCCGACCGCTGACCGAGCTGCAGGCGTTGGAGTCGGAATCCATCCACATCTTCCGTGAGGTGGCGGCCACCTTCGCCAAGCCGGTGATGCTGTTCTCCGGCGGCAAGGACTCGGTGGTCATGCTGCATCTGGCAGCCAAGGCTTTCTGGCCGGCCCCGATCCCCTTCGGGCTGCTGCACGTCGACACCGGCCACAACTTCGCCGAGGTGCTGACCTTCCGGGACTGGGCGGCCGAGTTCTACGGTGCCGACCTGACCGTCGCCCGCGTTCAGGACTACATCGACGACGGTCGGCTGCGCGAGCGGCCGGACGGCCAGCGCAACCCGCTGCAGATCGTGCCGCTGCTGGAAGCCATCCAGAACGGCCGCCACGATGCCGTCTTCGGTGGCGCCCGACGGGACGAGGAGCGGGCCCGCGCCAAGGAGCGCGTGTTCAGCATGCGCGACGAGTTCGGCCAGTGGGACCCACGCAACCAGCGACCCGAACTGTGGTCGCTCTACAACGGCCGCCACCTGCCCGGCGAGCACGTCCGGGTCTTCCCGCTCTCGAACTGGACCGAGCTGGACGTCTGGGACTACATCGAGGCGGAGAAGATCGAGTTGCCCTCGATCTACTACGCCCACGAGCGTGAAGTCGTCGAGCGTGACGGCATGTGGATGGCGGTGACCGAGGTTACCCCGGCCCGCGACGACGACGTGGTCGAACGGCGTTCGGTGCGCTATCGCACCGTCGGCGATATGTCCTGCACCGCCGCAGTGTTGTCGGTGGCCACCACGGTCGCCGACGTGATCACCGAGGTAGGCGTGAGCACGCTGACCGAGCGCGGCGCGACCCGGGCCGACGACCGGCTGACCGAGGCCGCGATGGAGGACCGGAAGCGAGAGGGGTATTTCTGATGGCATCGCGTACCGGCACCGCCACCAAGACCGGCGGCCGTACGATCCTGCGGCTCGCCACGGCGGGTTCCGTGGACGACGGCAAGTCGACCCTGGTCGGTCGGCTCCTCTATGACACCAACTCGGTGCTCTCCGACACTCTCGACCACGTCGAGCAGGTCAGCAAGCGCAAGGGCCTGGCCAGCGCCGATCTGGCCTTGCTGACCGACGGCCTGCGGGCCGAGCGCGAGCAGGGCATCACGATCGACGTCGCGTACCGCTATTTCGCCACCCCGGCCCGGAAGTTCATCCTGGCCGACTGCCCCGGTCACGTGCAGTACACCCGCAACACCGTCACCGGGTCCTCCACCGCCGACGTGATCGTG
>JASGEZ010000076.1:0-3201 GCA_047605905.1 Microlunatus sp. | reverse complement strand
CTTGGTGCTGCTCATGAGGTAACTCCAGGATGGGTCAGGAATGTCTCGATTTCAGCCATGGTGGAGGTGCCTTCCCGCGGGCCCTAGACGCCAACAGCTCGCGTGCTCGTGGCGTTGGCAATGGTGAAAGTTTCGAGCGGCACGCCGAAGCAATATCTGCCAGAGCCGACACGCGCGACCGCCCCTTGCTCTCCCCATTGGAGTAGTCTCCGCCGTCTGGTGGAAACCCAAAGACCCCTTCCTTTCGAGGCGTAAATCCTGCTCAGGCGCAACGCGGTGAGTCATGTTCGCTCGGCACAGCGAGATGGCGATCTGGTTGTCTAGTGATAGGAAGGAAGGAGGTTGCCATGCTTCTCTATCATGTCATCTACCAGCTTCCAGATTTGGTCGGGCGAAAGTTCCGCGGAAGTATGTGGATCGAGCAAGGCGGCCTGATAGATACGATCCCGCTTCTTTGTCAGAGCCGCCTCGACAGTCAGTTCCTGAACCGAGACGCTCAACCTCATCACCGCTGCGAGCTGGGAAGGAACTCGGCCAATACGAATAGGCTGAATGCCATTCCGGTCGACATGACAGGGCACCTCGACGACGCACTCACTCGGTAGATTCTCGATCAGCCCATTGTTGGGTACGTTTCCGTAGACCAAGGTCGATTGGCCCGTGACAATGGCGTGAATGATACCAGCAGCGTACTCGTTGCTCCGGCAAACTTCGATCGGTTTGTCGCCCTCGAGATCACGTCGCAATTGGTGCCACCGAGCGATTTGCACCTCGCAACGGCGAATGTACTCATCCAATGGAATGTTCAATTGCTCGATCAGGTCGTTTCGGCCCTCCTTGATGTACCAGGAGGTGTACTCGGAAAAGTGCTCGCTCGATTCCGTCACGAAATGACCGAGACGCTTGAGGACGTCGAATCGAACCCGATCACCAGCAGGGCCTTGTCCTCCATTCGCCAGCGCCAGAAGACGCGGATAGAGATCCTCACGGCTTCCGTCGGAATGCAGTTTTTCGTATTTGAGGAAGAAGGCGACGTGGTTGATCCCGGCTGAGACATAGTTGACGTTGGTGACCTTTTCACCAAGGCAGTCGGCTAAATGAGCAGCCGTGTCCTGCACGCTGTGGCAAAGGCCCACTGTCCGGATACTCGGCGCGAGCTCCTTGATCGCCCAGCAATTGATCGCCATTGGATTGACGTACTGCATCAGCAATGCATTAGGACACACGTCCTCCATGTCGCGGCAAATCCCTTCGAGAACGGGAATGGTCCGCAGACCGCGGAAGATGCCGCCGATGCCGAGTGTGTCGGCAATAGTCTGCCGCAGGCCGTAGTTCCTCGGGACTTCGAAATCGGTAACAGTAGCCGGCTTGTAGCCACCGACTTGCATCATCAAGATGACGAAATCGGCGCCTTGCAAGGCAACGCGACGATCAAGTGTCGCTTCGATCCGCACCTTATTCAGCTTGAGCGCCTCACAAATACGCCTGGTCACGATCTCTGAGGTCTTCAGCCGCTCTGCGTCGATATCGAACAAGCTGATCACATAATCGGCGCCGCCCGGCGTCGAAAGGACATCCCCGAGGATGTTTTGTGCGAACACCGTGCTACCGGCACCGACGAGGCAAATCTTGGGCATGAGAAACTCCCGTACATGAATATGACGGCATTTTTGCCTCTTTCGGATTGGAATATCTTCCTGATAACGGTTTATTTATTCCTGGATTCGAGTCGGAGAGCATATGTATGCACAAGGGACGTGAAGACCTTGCCACGTCGTCCGTATCACCTGACGATTTCTGGATAGAGCGACACATTGCCGATGCCATGAGCGCCGCTCACTGGCATAATCACATTGAACTTAACCTGCTGCTCGCAGGGAGGATGTCCTATCTGTTCAACGGGCGGCAAGAACAAGTCGAGGCTGGCCGGCTGGTTCTATTCTGGGCAGCGATCCCTCACAGAACAATAGAAGTAGCCCCTGGCGCGTCCCTCGTCTGTATCTATTTGCCTCTCGCCGACTTTCTCGCCATGCCGATCGACCGAGGCGTCAGGCAATCGGTTATGCAAGGCACGTTTGTATCGGAAGTATCAGCACAACCAGCGGACCTCTTGATTGTGCCCAGATGGGTGGACGATTGGGGAAGAGAGTGCGGGCCGTTTCGTCAGCTGGTTACAGAAGAGGCAAAATTACGAGTTCGCCGCCTGTTGCTTGATGCCGCCAACGATGACGCTCTGACAGCAAATAAGTCTTCTCCGGCACCAGTGAGCATGGCGATCCGTCGCGCAGAGGCGATTACAGAATTCGTCAACAACCACTATGCTGAACCATTGAACATGACCGCGCTCGCCAAACGCATCGGCATTCACCCCAGTACAGCCAATACAACTCTTCGAGAGGTGTTCGGCATTTCGGTGAACGAATACGTGATCAGATACCGTTTGGCCCGAGCCATGCAACGGCTCGCGGATACCGATGACTCAATTTCCACAATCGTCTATGATTGTGGCTTCGGATCGGGAAGCCGCTTCTACGACCTCTTCAAAGAGAGGACCGGCACCACGCCACGCGCCTTCCGCACATCCTTCAACAGGGCATAGACGCGAAATACCGACTACCAAATGACAGGGGATTGCAAATCACATTCGCGTATCGAGCGATTTAAGGCAAGTCGTGAGACACTATTCGCTATAGCTCACGCTATCATCACCACCACACATAGATCATGCGAACCGGGCCCAAACCACTCTTGTGATCCCGGCCCGGACGCACACACCATATACCGAATTGAAACGTCGCAATTAGGTTAGGGTCAACGTGAAAATCCGCTTGGCATTGTCATAGAATATTTTCTTGAGAATTGCTGGGTCCAGTTTCAGACCTCGGATCGAAATCGGTCCATCAGCGACCGTATCGAGATAGATCTCATTGTCCGTCGCGAGGAAAGCCCAGTCCCACTGCCACCGGCGCTCCGCACTCAAAATGAAGTTTGTGTCTCTTTGAAGCACGGGAACGATGCTGCCGTCGTCACTCTTGCCCACATAGCTGAGGTCTGTGGCATACATTACTCTATCTTGGAATTTAGTTACAAAGTAAGCGTGTAGTCGGCCCCGCGTAGCGAAGCGACGAACTATCGCTCATGTTTGCCCATGAATCATGGGGTGAATCTTATGAGTGAAGATCTGAAACAGGCGCGGACATT
>JASGEZ010000075.1:0-18245 GCA_047605905.1 Microlunatus sp. | reverse complement strand
TCCTTCACCGGCTCGATCGTCACCTTCCTCAAGCTGCAGGAGCTGATGACGACCCGGCCGATCACCTTCGCCGGCTACCCGATCCTGTACGGGCTCGCGCTGCTGTCGGCGATCGGCTTTGCGGTGTTCCTGGCGCTGTTCCCGACCATGGTGGCGGGCGTCGCCTTGGCGGTGATCGGCGCCGGAGTCGGCGTCCTGCTGGTGCTGCCGGTGGGCGGCGCCGACGTACCGATCGTGATCTCGTTGCTGAATGCCTTCACCGGCCTCAGCGTGGCGGCCAGCGGCTACGTGCTGGAGAATCCGCTGCTGCTGGTCGGCGGCACCTTGGTCGGCGCGGCCGGCGCCCTGCTCACCAAGCTGATGGCCACGGCCATGGGTCGCTCGCTCGGCAACACCCTGTTCGGGGCGTTGAAGGGCGGCTCGACGTTGGGCGCCGGCGAGGCCAGCCAGCGGCCGGTCAAGGCGACCGGTCCCGCCGACGTGGCGATCCTGCTGGCGTACGCCAGCCGGGTGATCATCGTCCCCGGCTACGGCCTGGCGGTAGCCCAAGCCCAGCACACGCTGCGCCAGCTGGTCGACGTGCTGACCGAGCGCGGCGTACAGGTCGACTACGCGATCCACCCGGTCGCCGGCCGGATGCCCGGCCACATGAACGTGCTGCTCGCCGAGGCCCAGGTGCCGTACGCGCAACTGCGCGAGGCCGACGACATCGACCCGGAGTTCCGCAATGCCGACGTGGCGCTGGTGGTCGGCGCCAACGACGTGGTCAACCCGGCAGCCGAGTCGACGCCGGGAGCGCCGATCTACGGGATGCCGATCCTGCATGCCATCCAGGCCCGGCAGGTGGTCTTCCTGAAGCGGTCGATGCGACCCGGCTTCGCCGGCATCGAGAACGATCTCCTCTACGAGCCGCAGACCTCGCTGTTGTTCGGCGACGCCAAGGACAGTCTGTCCAAGGTGCTCGCCGAAGTGAAAGCCCTCTGAACCGGCCCTCGAAAGAGACTCTCACCGTCACCGCGGTCGATGACGCCGGCGCGGCCTGAGACCTCACCGGCGTCGCCTCAGCCGGCGGTCAGTCTTCTTCGTCCTCCGGCACCTTGACCGAGAGCACGGGAATCGGGCTCTGCAGCAGCAGGTGCTGGCTGATGCTGCCGAGCAGAGCCTTGCCCACCGGGGTCCGGCGCTTGATGCCGATCACCAGCCGACTGGCATTGTGCTGCTCGATCGCAGCCAGCACCCCGTCGACCTGGTCACTGACCGGCGACAGGTTCATCACGGTGACGTCCCCGTACGCGCTCGTGTCCAGAAACCCGTGACCGAGATTCACGGCAACGAGGTTGGTGTCGAGCAGCTTGGCTTCGGCGGCTGCCGTCTCGAGGGCGAGCTTGCCTTCGGCGCTGTCTGGTACGGCAACGACGACGGTCATGTCTTTCATATCTCCTTGAATAAGAGGTTGGTTGAGGTCTCCGGCGGGCCACTTCCGCGCGAGCAATTGGGCAATGGCCCATCTCGCAGGGCTACGCCGACCGACAGCAACAACCATACGTCGCCCCCCGAACTCTGGCGCCGCTGACCAAATAGTGCATTCGAATGATTGCATCGGGGCAGTGTGATGATGCACCGACAGCACAGTCCGGAGCCCCACTTCTCGCGTGAGTTGCCATGCATTCCCGGAACCGCCGAACCATGACATCGTCTGCGTACAGCGGAACAGAAGGTGCCGTGATGCGAAGGGAGCCGGAATGACCACGGTAGCGACGATCGATTACCACACCGCGGGGGAGCCGTTCCGGATCGTCCGGCCGGAGACGACGATCCCTGGAGCCACGGTCGCGGAGCGTCGCGTCGTCGCGATCGGTGACGACGCCATTCAGTCGCTGCGGCGCCTGCTGTGCTTCGAACCCCGTGGCCACGCCGACATGTACGGCGGATTCCTGGTGCCACCTGACGACGAGGGGGCTCACCTGGGCGTCCTGTTCTGGCACAAGGACGGCTTCTCGACCGCCTGTGGGCACGGCACGATCGCACTCGGTGCCTGGGCGATCCATTCCGGGCTGGTGACGCCTGACCCCTCGGGCGTCACCGACGTCCGGATCGACGTCCCCTCGGGCCGCGTCACCGCCCGCGTCCGCACCGAGGGGTCTCAGGTGATCGGCGTCGACTTCATCAACGTGCCCAGTTATGTGCTGCATCGCGAGGTGTCCGTGCCGACCTCGCGCGGCGCGGTCGTCGTCGATGTCACGTACGGCGGCGCCATCTATGCCCATCTCGATGCTTCGAGCGTCGGACTCAGCGTCACGCCGGCGAACTACACCGAACTCATCGCCGTCGGTCGCGAGGTGAAGCACCTGCTCAACAGCACCGCGTACGCCGCCCATCCCGAAGACGACCGGCTCAGCGGCATCTACGGCACCATCTTGTTCGACGACCTCGGCCGCACCGAGAACGGCGAGTTGCACCAGCGTAATGTCACCGTCTTCGCCGACGGTGAGGTCGACCGTTCTCCCTGCGGCTCGGGGACGGCTTCCCGCGTCGCGAATCTCGCGTCGGTCGGTCTACTCGTGCCCGGTCAGGACCTGGTCCACGAGTCGATCGTCGGCACCGTCTTCCGGGCCCGGATCGCCGCCGAGCTCTCGGCTGCCGGCCGCCAGGCGGTGGTGCCCGAGGTCAGCGGCATGGCCTATCGCACGGGTCGTCACGAGTTCGAGCTCGACCCGGCAGATCCGCTCGGCGAAGGATTCGTGCTGCGCTGATTCAGCGCCGGTTCGGCCGCCGCTCGATCCGCCACCAGCGCAGCGGGTCGGACTCCCAACTCTCGACCGTGAATGGCTTCAGTCCGAAGGCGACGGCGATCTCCCCGAGCACCCGGACCGTCAGCCCGGACGGTGTCGCATCCCCACCGAGATAGAGCCCGAACTGGGTCGGCTCACCGCCGAACATTCCCCCGTGCAGTTGGCCGTCCCGCCGCTCACCCAACTGGGCATCTGCCTTGGCCAGCGGGCATCGCTGGAGACCGGTGAACTCAGCCCAGCGGCCGTCGGCAAAGGGATCTCGGTCTCGGTCGGTGCGTCCGCGGTGCCGGTCAGGTCCGTGCCGACGGCGACCGCCTCGTCGGTGCCTGCCATCGAGACTGCCCACAGTCAAGCGTGTTCCGAAGGGGGCCAGGACAGTCTTCTGGGCACCGCATGCGACGGCTCGGTGCGGAGGTGACCTTCCGCGGCCCCTGCCCGAATATTGAAAATGACTCTTTGCAAATGTTTCTTTGCTATCTACACTCCACGCTATGGAACCGTCGATCACCGTCACCGGCGAGAACGTCAAGGCCCTGACCCACCCCTTGCGCGTACAGGTGCTGGGCCTGCTGCGCACCCATGGCCCGGCCACGGCGACCACCCTGGCCCGGCGGCTCGGCCTGACCAGCGGCGCGCTGTCGTACCACCTGCGGCAGCTCGAGCGGTATGGATTCATCGCCGAGGACACCGAACGCGGCAACGAGCGAGACCGCTGGTGGCAGGCAGTCCATCGCGCCACCACCTTCGACGCCCAGAGCCTGGACCCGACGGCGGCTGAGGCCGGCGAAGCGTACGAGCTGGGCGTCATCAACGCCATCACCCGCTCACTGACGAAGGCTCACGAGGAGCGGGCCGCTTGGCCGACGGAGTGGCAGCAGGCATTCGAACTGTCCGATGTGCTGCTGGAGTTGACGCCGGAGGAAGCCAACCGACTGGGCCGGGATCTGCTCACCCTGTTGGAGTCCTACCCACAGCGCGATCCCGGACGCGACCCACGACCCGGCACCTGGCCGGTGGGGGCGCGGTTCCAGATCGTGCCCGTGGGCCCGAGCGAGGCTGCGCTTGTGGACGCGGACCTCGGCGAAGAGGATCTCACTGAAGACGGTCTGGTCGAAGAGACGCGGCCATGAGCACTCCCGGCTCGGGACGGATCCGAGCCGTACTGCCGATCGCGGGTGCGGTCGGCACCATCGGCGTGGCCACGATCGGCCTCCGAGTCGCCGGCATCGCGATCCCCTGGTTCGTGCTGACCAGCAGCGGGTCCGCGGCCCAGACCGGGTTCGTGGTGGCCGCGGAACTCGCCCCGTACGTGCTCACCAAGGCCGTCGGCGGCCCGTTGGTGGATCGGCTAGGGCAACGTCGGGTCAGCATCGTCGCAGACCTGATCAGCGCAGGTTTGTTCGCGCAGATTCCCCTCCTGCACTGGCTGGACGCCCTGCCGTTGGGCACCTTGCTGGCCATCGTCGCCGTCGCGGGCGCGCTACGTGGACCCGGCGATGCGGCCAAGCACACGATGGCGCCGTTGGTCGCGCGGCATGCCGACGTACCGCTGACCAGAGTGACCGGCCTGGTCGGCGCGGTCGAGCGGTCCGGCGGACTCGTCGGACCCGGATTGGCGGCGGTGCTGATCGCGGCAGCGGGTCCACCGGCGACCGTTGCTCTCACCGCGGCCTGTTTCGCGCTCAGCGCGCTCGTGGTCGCCGGCTGCGTACCCGCCGCGATCGCGGGCTCGCACCACGTTCCGCAGGAGTCGGAGGGCTATCTGACCCAGCTGCGACAGGGGTGGCAGTTCCTGGTCCGCGACCGACTGCTGTTCGGGCTCGGCTTGATGATCGCCGTGACGAATCTGCTGGACGTGGCCAAGGTCTCCGTCCTGCTGCCGGTTTGGGCGAATCAGGGCGGACATGGCATCGGCGCCCTCGGCCTGTTGCTGACCTGCATGGCAGGTGCCCAGGTGGTCACGGCGGCGCTGGCGTCCTGGCTCGGTGACCGGTTGCCCCGGCGTGCGACCTACTTCATCGCGTTCGCCATCGCCGGTCCGCCGCCGTTCCTGGTGCTCGGGCTCGATGCGGGCATGACTGCCACGGTGGTCACCTATGTCGTCGCCGGGTTGGCATCGGGGTTCCTCAACCCGATCTTGGGCGCGATCATCTTCGAACGGATCCCCGAACCGATGCTCGGCCGGGTGACCGCTCCCCTGGACGCCTTGGCCTGGGCGGGCATGCCTCTCGGCGGGTTGGTCGCCGCCGGTCTGGTGACCGGCTTCGGCCTCAGCCCTGCCCTGCTGGTCTGCGCGGGTTTCTACGCCGTCGCCGTCGTCGTCCCCGCCCTCGGCAACCACGCTGTGTCTTCGTCACTCGCTGTTCGCTCCCGCGCTTAGGACTCTGTCTTCCTCCCTCCTTCGCAAGACGGAAGAACGTGTCTTGCTCACTCGGTCGTCCAGACAGAGCCGCGCTCCGCTCACGGTCGCTCGCGACGGATCCGGACCAACACTGTCGGTGCATGGAACTACGATCCGCGCATGCGCATCGCTACCTGGAACGTGAACTCGATCGGCGCGCGGCTGCCCCGGCTGCTGGACTGGCTGGTCACGCGCGAACCCGACGCGGTGGCGCTGCAGGAGACGAAGGCGGCGGACAGCGCGTTCCCGTACGCGCAGTTGGCCGATCTGGGCTACGAGGCGTTGCATGTCGGCGACGGCCGGTGGAACGGAGTCGCCGTGTTGTCCCGGGTCGGGCTGGAACCGGTCGCCACCGAACTGCCCGGGCATCCGGAGCCCCGGTACGCCTGTGCCCGCTGCGGTCCGCTGACCGTCACCAGCGTGTACGTACCGAACGGCCGCGCACTCGGCGATCCGCACTACGACTACAAGCTCGACTGGCTGGCGACCTTGCGTCGTACGTTGCCGGAGACCGGGACGCCGACCCGCCAGGTGATCATGGGCGACTTCAACGTGGCTCCCACCGACGACGACGTCTGGGACATGGCCGCGTTCGAGAACTCCACCCACGTCACCGAGCCGGAGCGAGCCGCAGTCCGGGCACTGGTCGACACCGGTCTGGTCGACGTGCCGGCCCGGCCGGGCAAGAACGACCGGCCGTTCACCTACTGGGACTACCGGGCCGGCATGTTCCACAAGGACCTCGGCATGCGGATCGATCTGGTGCTGGCCAGTCCGGATCTGGTGGTCGGCGATGCCTACGTCGACCGGGACGCTCGCAAGGGCAAGCTCCCCTCCGATCACGCGCCGGTGGTGGTCGACCTCGACCTCGACCTCGACGAGTTGAGGTCCCCGGCCATGCCCAGGGCCGGCGCTGGCGATCGGCAGGGGTCTGCCGGGCGATGATCTGCGACGACGTGCCCCCGTCGAGTTTCCACAGCCACCTGCTCGACTGGGGTCGAGCGCGTCGATGAGGCAGAATCGGGCCTCGTGATCGAGTACCGCACCCCCGCCGAGATCGAACAGATGCGACCGGCCGGCCGTTTCGTGGCCAGCGTGTTGACCGCGCTGAAGGAGAAGGCCGCGGTCGGGGTGAATCTGCTGGAACTGGACGAGCTGGCTCACCAGATGATCCGGGACGCCGGGGCCGAGTCCTGCTACATCGACTACCACCCGTCGTTCGGGGCGAGCCCGTTCGGCAAGGTGCTCTGCACCTCGGTCAACGACGCCGTGCTGCACGGACTCCCGTTCGACTATGTGCTGGCCGACGGCGACCTGCTCAGCGTCGACTTCGCCGCCTCGCTGAACGGCTGGGTGTCGGACTCCGCCCTGTCGGTGGTGGTCGGTGAGGCTCGGCCCGAGGATCTGAAGCTGATCGAGACCACCGAGCTCGCTCTGGCCGCCGGCATCGAGGCTGCGCAGGTCGGCGCCAAGCTGGGCGACATCTCGTTCGCCATCGCTCGGGTGGCGACCCAGGCAGGCTACAAGATCAACACCGACTTCGGCGGACACGGTGTGGGCCGGACGATGCACGGCGACCCGCACGTGCCGAACAACGGGCGCCGAGGTCGCGGGCTGCCCTTGAAGGCCGGTCTGGTGATCGCCATCGAGCCGTGGTTCCTGGGCTCCACGGACAAGATCTACACCGACCCCGACGGCTGGACCCTGCGCTCCCGCGACGGCTCCCGCGGCGCCCACTCCGAACACACCATCGCCCTCACCCCCGACGGCCCCCTCATCCTCACCGCCCGTACCTGACCCCGCCCCGCGGCCCTCATCCGCACCGCCCGCACCCGCACCCGGAACCCGATTTCTGTCGAGCTATCCACATCAGATGTGGCTAGCTCGACAGAAGTTCGGCGGTTCGGCGCTGCAGGGTCTCGCGCACAAGTCGAATGAACCGACCGGAGTGCTCTCGCAGCTCGCCTGGCGGAAAACGCAGGATGATCCAGCCATCACGTACGAGATCGTTCTGGCGAAGCGCGTCGGCCTGCTGTGCCTGCATGGAGGAGTGGTACGGAAAGCCGTCAAACTCCAGACCGATCTTCAGTTCCTCGAAGGCGACATCAAGCTCCGCCACTCGCCCAGTGCTCAGCTTCAGTCCCAGATTGACGACGAAGCCCGTGATACCGGCGTCCCTGAGGAGCGAGACACCCAACCGTTCAAGATCGGAGTGAGCCCGGTCGCCGGTGCGTTCCAGAAGCTCACCCATCGTCTTCGTTCCCCACGTACCCCGGTTGCGGATGAAAGCCGCCTCCAGCTCCGGGCCGGTGGCAAGACCAGTCTGCTTGCACCGATCGATCAGGCGTACGCCGTGGCCCACACGTCCCGCCTCCAACGCCGCCGCAGCCCGGAGCACTGCGAGCGGACGGCGGATGACTCGAAGATCGCGATGCGTCGTCACGTCAGTAGGGTCGACCCAACGTCGCAGGAGCCGGACGCGCGCCTGAACGACGCGACCAGACGTGCCACCGATCAAGAACTCCCACTTCATGGGCGGCTCTGAAACCGCGTACCACCACCACGCGGCGCCAAGCCCGGTCAGTATCCCGTCGTCCGCCCACAAGGCAGCTGCTCTCAATGCCTGTTCGGCCGAAGGCGACACCAACGACGATCGAAAGACGCCCGGGTGCAGGCGCACCCATTCGCCGTTCTTCACCCGGTGGTCCACTTGACGGGCGCTCAGACCCGAACTCAGAGCCTGCGCCCGCGAGATCACTCCGGCCTGTGATGCGATGAGTTCACGTACTCGATTGTCCATGCCTAGACATTGGGGACGTTCGCCGAAATCGACCGGCCTCGCCGCAAATCTGTGGATTTCTGTCGAGCACGCCACATCACCTGTGGATATCTCGACAGAAGTCACCTCAGGGCGAACCGGGATGAAGACCTAACTCGAGTCAGGAGGGCCGGGTCAGCGGTAGACGATGACCTTGTCGCCGGTACGAACCTGGCCGAAGAGCCATTGGATGCCGGAGAGGTTGCGGACATTGACGCAGCCGTGGGAGGCGCCGTTGTAGCCGCGGGCGGCGAAGTCGGGCGAATAGTGCACCGCTTGACCACCGGAGAAGAACATCGCGTACGGCATCTTCGTGTGGTAGATCGTCGAGACGTGGTCGCGGGACTTCCAACCAACCGAGAACGCGCCCTCGCGGGTCGGCAGCTCAGCCGAACCGAACCGGACATCCATCCGTAGCTGCGGCTTGCCGTCCACCACCCAGACCAGCGAATTGGTGCTCTTGCTGATGCACATCGCACGCCCGGTCATGCAGCGCGAATCCAGCCCGGCAGCCGATGGCTTCGCGGCCTTGTTGTGCTTCTCGTCGGTGGTCGGCGTCCGGGTCATCGCGGTCAGCCGGTTCCAGGTCCGCTGATCGACCTCGCCGGTCACCGGGATCTGGCGCTTGGCCTGGAAACCTTTCACCGACGCCACAGTCACCGAACCGTACGACCCGGTGACATTGCCGGAGAACCAGCCGATCTGCTTCAACCGCGCCTGCAAATCGCGGACCTTGTCGCCGGAATCGCCCTGCTCGAGAATCGCCGGCCCCGGCACCAGCCGGTTGTGCATCTCGTCATCGGTCGGCTTGCGGGTCATCGAGACGAGCTTGTTCCAGGTCAACTTGTCGACCGCACCGGTGGCGTCGATCTTCCGCTTCTTCTGGAAGCCCTTCACACCCTTGACAGTGGTCGAGCCGTAGTTGCCGGTTATGTCGCCCGAGAACCAGTCCAGCTGACGCAGCCGGTGTTGCAGCTCACGTACCTTGATGCCCTTGTCGCCCTTCTCCAACATCGCAGGCACGACCGGCTTGGCCGGAGTCGTCTTGGCCGGAGTTGGCTTCGGCGTCGTCGTCGGCGCCTGGGTGGGCGACGGCACCGCAGAGGGTGTCGTGCTCGCCGTGGGCAGTGGCGTCGCCGATGCGGGAGTCTGGCTGTCGGGGGGCGGCACGGCCTCGTTGGTCGGCACCTGACCGCAGCTCGTGGCGACCAGTCCGAGGACGATCAGCCCCGGTACGGCGCCGAGCAGCCCTCGGCGTCGCCGGCTCCGGCGACCGATTGCGGCTGTACGTCGACCTGCCATGCCACGTCCTTCACGTCCCACTGGTCACGAAAGTCACACGCTAACTGCTGAAAATGGCGCGATCCAGTTCGGTCGGGTAACGATCTCCGCACCCAACGTCTGTGCCTGGCCTCACCCCGGGCCGCACTCCGCGGGAGTCTCCGGGCCTGCTGAGCGCCGGTCGAGCGCGTTCCCGACCCGCGAGGAACAGCGGGTCAGCGCGGACGGACGGTCCGGTTCAGCTTGTTCAATCCGTCGCGGATCTTCGCCTGATTCTCCGGCTTCTGCAGCTCCCGCGCCGCAACCTGAATGACCTTGGCGGCAATGGCGGTCCGGACGACCTTCTTGATCAGACCCATGCATGTTCCTTCGTCTCAACACTGTGTTTCAACACGTGTGGTCTCGGCATCTGCGGGGGCAGATGTCGGATCCACGGTAGGGGGCTGAACCAAGCTCAGGACCCGCGGACGAACTCGAGCAGCCTCGGGTACGCGCTCCCTCGAGGCCGGCCGGTCAGCGCCTGCCGAGGCTCTTGGCAAGCGTCTTGGCCTCTCGGGCCGGACCTCGGGAGGCGAACAACTCACCAGCACGCAGCCGGGCGCTCGACAGTTCCTCCAACGCATAGAGCAGCCGCGGACCGTACTCGGTCAGATTCTGCTCGGCGCGTGGCCGGAGCAACTCCACCAACCGCTCGTTGTGGGCACGGGCTGCCTTCCGGTCGCCCTGGGCCTTGGCCTGTTGCCAAGCCTGGTACGTGGTCGTCAGTTCGTCGTCTGCAGGCTCCGGGTGGTCCTCCACGGGCTCTGCGTGATCCGCTGCAGGCTCCGCTGGAGACGCCTCGGCTTCGATCCGCGCAGCCTCGATCCGAGCGTCTTCGAGCCGGGCAGCTTCGGCCCGCTCGGCCTCGAGCCGTTCCTCCTCCCGCCGACGCTCCTCCCAGGCTTCGGCCTTCGCGCGCTCCTCCGCCGCCCGAGCCTCGGCCCGCTGCACCTCAGCCAGTCGCTCCAACTCGATCCGAGCGGCCTCTTCCTCCTCGGCACGTCGACGAGCGGCTTCCGCAGCCGCCCTCTCCTCGGCCTCCCGCTCGATCCGCTCCAGCTCGGCGAGTTCGGCCTGTAGCCGCTCCAGCTCGAACTGTTCCTGGGCAGCCGGATCAGCGGCCCGTCGCGCTGCCTCTCGCTCCTCCGCCTCGCGTAGTTCGGCGGCGAGCCGCTCTGCCTCCAGGCGTTCCTGCTCGAGTCGGTGCGCCTCGATCCGCTCCTCGCGGCGCCGCTTCCGCTCGGCGCGCTCGGCTTCCTCCTCGGCAGCCAGCCGCGCTGCTTCCGCCTGCTCGGCGGCCAACCGCTCCGCTTCGGCCCGCTCGGTCGCCAGTCGTTCCGCCTCCGCCTGCTCCGCGGCCAGCCGCTGCGCCTCGAGCCGCTCGGCCTCCCGGCGTTCTGCGGCCAGCCGAGCCTCCTGCTCCGTCTCAGCGGCCAGCCGTCGGGCTTCTTCCCGCTCGGCCGCCAGCCGAGCAGCGACCTCGCGCTGCAACTGCGCCTCGGTCGCAGACAGGGCCGCCGAACGGGACCCGGCAGCGGCGTACGCCGCGAAGGCACTCAACGGCTCCCAGCGGACCGGCTGCTGACCTCGGGAGACGCCGCCGGCCAATTCCACAGCCGCGTCCCGATCGCCCTGCGGAAGGGCGGCCAACTCCTCGGCCGCCAGTTCGGCCTCGGCGTCGCGACCGTGGGTACGCAGGTCGCGGACGAGATCGGTCAGCGAGGCCGCCAGCTGGACCCGTGCAGTTTCCTCCTGCGGCGCCACCGCACTGAGCAGTTCGACCAGTTGTCTGCGGGTCACGATCCCCAGGTCGATCTCGCCGGCCCCGAGCAGTCGATCGGCCAGGTCGCGATACAGCCCGTAGAGAGGTTCGGCCAGCCGCTGCCGCAACACCGGGCTCAGCCGGGCGGCCTGGACGAGCCGGCCGTCGACCACGGAGTCGTAGGTCTCCCGCGCCAGGTGTAGATGAGTCAGCGCGTCCGGGATCAGTCCCCCGGCCCAGCGGGCATCCGAGACCAGCCGGTCGGCGTCCAGCACGACGTAGGCAGCCTCGGCATCCTCCCGCAGCCCGGACTCGGCCACTCGTTGCAGAATCGCATCGGCGTACGCGTTCGCCTGGGCAGTATCACCACCCTGCAGTACGCCACGCGCCGTGCAGCACAGTGCCCATACGACCGTCGACGCCGGCAAGGCATCGATCAGCGGCAGCGATCCGAGCTGTTCGCGCAGCTCATTCAGCGAACCCACCGTCTCGGCCCCGGCCTCGACCATCCCGGCAGCCGACTGGATGACGGCCAGGTGGACGACCGCGGTGACATAGCGGGCCGCATCGTCCACCGAGGTGTACGGACCGATCGGACCCTCCGCGGTCAACAACTGTGCGGCCAGTTTCACCGACTCCTGTGCCTCGGGAGCGGCAGCGGTGTAGGCGTGCCCCAGCAGCCGATGCCGAGTCAGCGCGATCAGCGCGTCGGCGAGCTCCGGGGTGCGCGAGGGATCCGAACCCACCCAACCGCGCAGCCGCTGGACCGCGGAGGCGAGCTGCTTCGCCGTCTGTGCGTACCGATCCTGCGGCTGCTTGGGCCGGTTCTGCTTCTTCTGCTGCTGAGCCATCGTTCCTTCCGGTGCCGAGTGCATCTCTGATGCTAGGTGCTCACCAACTGAATGGGTCCGCTCGCGAGCACGAACCTGGAGCGCCGCTGCCACACCCGCGGAGGTTGAAGGACTCGCCGTCGGCGAACACCAACACTCAGCTGTCCTTCGGTCAGCGGGTGAGCACCGCGGCGACCTCGGGGATCGCCTCTATGTAGCCCGCCACCAGTTGCTCCGCCGTGCCCACACTGTCCACCAAGGGATGCAGCGCGAACGCGTGCACCGCCTCGGCCCTCGATCCGCCGAGTGCGGCCGAGATGATGTGTCGTTCCACGTCCTTGACCTGTGCCATCAGTCCGAGCTGATGCAGGTCGGGCGGCACGGTGGTCAGAGGGTGCACGCCATTGGCGTCGACAACGGTCGGCACTTCGATCACGGCGTCGGTCGGCAGCCCAGTCACGGTGGTGCCGTTTCGTACGTTCAGGATCATCGTCGCGCGCTCGTTGCGGCTGATCGCCGCCATCACCGCCAACGCGACCCCGGCATATCCCTGCTGCGACGGATCCGTCTCGATGTCCCGTTCGCCGACCGGGTGATCCTGGGTTCCGCCCCTGGCCTCGGCCATGTAGGAGGCGTTGCGCCGCGCGACCGTACCCCGCCACAGCGCGGCAGCATCAGTCCCTGCGGCCGCAGCCTGGGCGTAGAACTCCCGCTGAGTGCGGGCCAGGAAGTCACCGCGGGTCGTACCTGCCGCGACGATCCCCCGGACCGCCTCCCGGTGGAAGTAGTAGTAATAGAGGTACTCGTTCGGCAGTGCGCCCAGCGACCGGATCCAGTCGAGCCCGAAGACCTGGCCCTCCTCCAGCTGCCCCAGCAGGGCATCGTCGGCCAGCAGCTCCGGCAGCACATCGCGGCCGTCATGGAGCAGGCGGCGCAGCCACCCGAGATGGTTGAGCCCCAGATAATCCAGCTGCGTCCGGTCCGGGTCCAGACCGAGCAACTCGGCGACCCGGCGGCCCAGACCCGACGGTGTGTCACAGATCCCCAGCACTCGCTCGCCCAGCACGGCCTGCATCGCCTCGGTGATGATCCCCGCCGGATTCGTGAAGTTCATGACGTACGCCCGTGGTGCGAGTTCGGCGATCAACTGCGCGATCTGCACCATGACCGGCACGGTGCGCAAGGCGTACGCGAGTCCGCCCGGTCCGGTCGTCTCCTGGCCGAGCAGACCGAGGTCCAAGGCGACGTGCTCGTCGCAGCGCCGTCCCTCCAGCCCGCCGATCCTCAAGGCCGCGAAGACGAAGTCACTGTCCGCGACGGCCGCGGCCAGGTCGGTGGTCGGCGTGATCCGCGGAGCGTCGGTGAACGGCCCGGCCAACTGGCTCAAGATCGCCATCATGACCTGCAACCGCTGGGTGTCGACGTCGTAGAGGGCGACCTCGGTGATCCGCGGGCTGCCGCCGTCGCGCAGCAGTGCCTGGTAGACATACGGCGTACGGAATCCACCGCCGCCGAGAATGCACAGCTTCACCTGATTACGGCCCCTCACGTCGAACCATCACGCCACCGTATGGCGTGAGCTCAACCGGGACAACAAGGGGCCTCGTACGGCAGGATTCTCTTCTTCACCAGCCTCCGAGGAGTCCGACCGTGAACAGCCAGCTCGATGCGCCCGCCGCCGGCGCCGATCTGCTGTTCGCCGGCGACATCTACTGCGATCTGGTCTTCGCCGGGGTGGAGGCGCCCGAGGTCGGGGCCGAGGTGTTCGCTTCCGGCTTCGCTCTCAGCCCTGGTGGGGTGGCCAATCGCGCGGTCGCCGCAGCACGCGCAGGAGCGTCGGCGTTGTTGTTGTCCCGGCTCGGCGACGACCCACTGGGTCGGGAGTTGCGGGTGCTGCTCGACGCTGAGCCGCGGCTCGACACCTCGTGGATCGAGCAGGTCCCGGGATGGCAGACACCGGTCAGCGCCTCGCTGACCTCGGCCCACAACCGGAGCTTCATCACCTACGCCCGTGATCTGGCGCCCCTGGCCCTGCCGACCGAGCTGGGGTCGACCGAGCTGGGTTCGACCGAGTCGGGGCCGGCCGGGCTGGGTCCGATCGGCGCCGTGCATGTCAGTGTCGCCGAGGAACTGCCCGGCTGGGTCGCCGAGCTCAGGGCTGCGGGCACGATCGTGGTCGGTGGGGTCGGGTGGGACTCCACCGGCGTCTGGTGTCCGAGCGTGCTCGACCGGTTGAGCCAGGTCGACGTCTTCGTGCCCAACGACGCCGAGGCGATGCGCTACACCCGGACCAACTCGGCCCAGGAGGCCGCCGAACGGCTGGCCGACCACGTACCGCTGGCGGTGGTGACCCGCGGCCGAGACGGAGTGATCGCAGTCGAGAAGGCCACCGGAGTCGTCGTCGATCTGCCCGCCGTACCCGTCGAGGTGCTCGACCCGACCGGCGCCGGCGACGTCTTCGTCGCCACCTTCATGGCGGCCAGGGTGCACGAGGACTGGGATCTGGCCACCCAACTGCGGTTCGCCGGGTTGAACGCCTCGCTGTCGGTCACCGGACTGGGCGGCGCTGTCAGCGCGCCGCACCGAGCGGACCTGCTCGCCTTCGTCGATCGCCACAAGCCGACCGGGGACTGGTCCTTCCTGAGCCGGTAGCTCCGCGCTGGTCGCCGACACCTGTCATGCTGCCTGGATGCACGGGCTGATCTATCTGCTTGCCCTCGTGTTCGGCGTCATCGCCATCGCGGTGTACGCGTACGCGAAGCTCCCCGTGCTGCGCGGTCTCGGTCTGACCGTCAGCCGCTGGTCGCCGATAGAGGTTGTCATCGGCCTGGCGATCTCCGGTCTCGCCATCACCTTGGCCATGTTCGCCGAATTGGGCCTCGGCGCGATCAGACTCGAGCCTGACTCGCTCACCGGTGCCGGCTTCGGGTCGTTGGTCGCCAGTCTCTCGTTGAGTGCGGCGTTCGAAGAGTTGGTGTTTCGAGTGCTGCTGCTCAGCGGCTTGGCTGTCGTGCTGAGTCCGGTCCAGGGTGGTCGCTGGATCGCGGTGGTGTTGGCGGCAGCCATGTTCGGCGCCGTACATCTGGGCAATCCGGGCGCCACCTGGTTGGCAGTGGTCGGCACCGGACTGGGCGGAGTCATGTACGGCATCGCCTTCCTCGGCACTCGGGCCGTATGGCTGCCGTTCGGATTGCACCTGGGCTGGAATCTCAGCCAGGGGCTGCTCGGCTTCCCGATCAGCGGATATCTGGTGTCGGGCTTCTTTCGGGCGGTGCCGACCGATGGCACGCTGCTGATCTACGACGGCGGCGACTACGGTCCGGAGGCAGGCATTCCGGGGATGCTGGCACGGTTCGTGGTGATCGGCTTGGTGTTGATCTATCTTCGTCGTCGATGGCCGAACGGTTGGCTCACCTCGCTGACGTATGCGCCGGATCCGGTCCGTTAGTTCCGACGACGCCGGTCAAGGAGGTGCCGTGAGCAGCCGAAGACGCTTGGCCGGCTTGTCAGCAGGTTGCCTGCTGGCGCTCTCGGCGTGTTCGGGGCCGACCGTGCCAATGCCCGACGAGACCGTCGCGTCCGAACCCAATGCCCGTACGCATTGGGTGATGCGGCACCGGGTGACCGCCGGACCTGGCATCGAGGTGGTCACGCAGACTCTCGCCGACCAGCACGAGAGCACTGGTGCGGCTGTGGCGAACAAGACAACGAAGCAGCGCGACGACTGCTACGTCAGCCTGAGCAACCCCGACCAGGGAGGCCCGGGGAACATGGTCGGCGAGAAGATCGAGACGACCTTCGACGGGCACCCCGCGGTACGCAATGGTGCGGGCGCTGAAGCCGACTATCTGATGTGGCAACTGACGGACCGCTCCTGGGTCTTGGTGTCCTGCAGCGACGAGAACTCCCGAGCATCGATCGACCGGCTCGCGGGTGCGGTGAAGTTCACCCCGACGACGATTCCCGTACCGGTGGACTTCGATGTCCCGCGCAGTGTGCGACTCTCATCGGTCAGCGTGGATCTTGCGAACTCGAGCGCCCAGATCTATCTGAATGCCTTTCGCACCGGCGACCGCGGTGACCTCTCGATCACTGTCGGCCACCCGGAGGAGACACCGAATCCCGACGGCCGATCGACCACGATCGCCGGCCATCCCGCCGTGGTCTTCGACGGCAAGATCAGCCCGATGGTCTGGGTGCAGGAACAAGGCCGATGGGTCAGAGTCGCCGCGGCGACGAGCGACACCGGTCCCTACCCGGATCGTTCCGGTGAACTGCCCGCGGTGCGGGCGCTCGCGGAGTCCTTGACCTTCGCCCGAGATCTGTCAGATCCGACCACCTGGTTCCCGGCCGAGGACGTCTTCGGCTGAGTCAGCGTTCTTGGTCAGGCAACCGGCCCCCAAACGCAAACTTCTGTCGAGCTCACCACATCTGATGTGGATAGCTCGACAAAAGTTCGCAGGGAGTGGTCGGCGCTCGGACGGGCTACAACCCTTCGGAGGGTTTCGGTCAGCGGATTCCGTTGTTGTGCAGGAACTCTACGCTGCCCTGCACGGCTTCGAGCAGGTCACCGTGCACGTAGTCGAACTCGATCACAGCGAACTCGGTGGACGGCGCGGCAGCCAGATAGTCGAGCAGCGGCAGCTCGCCCAGGCCGGCGGCGCGCTGGTCGAGCGCGGACTTGTCGAGCGCCGGCGCACCGACGACGAACGGGTTCTCACCGATGACGCCGTCCTTGATGTGCAACGCCTTGACCTTGTCACCCAGCCGGCCGAGGAGGGCCGTCACGTCCACCTCCGCGGTCGCTGCCCAGAACACGTCGACTTCCAGCACGACCTCGTCATCGAGCAGCGAGACGAAATACTCGTAGCCGCTGACGCCGTCGATCTCGGCGGCGAACTCCTGCGCGTGGTTGTGGTAGCCGACCTTGAGTCCGTGCTCGGCAGCTTCCTTCGCCGCGGCGTTCAGGCGGCCGGCGGTCTCCTCGATCGCCTCCCGAGTCAGCCAGCGCTCGAGGGCGACGAACGGGTCGATGACATATTCCAGGCCCAGCGTCTTGGCCGCCGCGAACACGTCGGCATGCGACGGGGCCGGGACCATGCCATCAGGGGAGCGGACCTCGTCGGAGAGCAACGGCGCGTGACCGGTCTTGGCCTGCAGCCCGTGCTTGACGAATGCCGCGGCAAGCTGCTCGGCGCGGTCGACGAAGGCGAACGCCTCCACCTGCTTGATGCCCATCGCAGCAAGACTCCCGAGCGTGCCGTCCAGATCGGACACGAGCAGGTTGTTGACCGTATAAAGCTGAATCGAGAGCTGCGGCTGAGCCATCGCGGAAGGGCGCCTTTCGACAGGTTGGAGGGATACAAAGGACGCTACCAGGAAAGCCGACAGATGTGTCGGTTTTGTGTCAGACGTCTCAGTGCCCCGCCCCTCAACGCCCGTCCAGGTCAGTCGATCCGGTCGAAGAACTCGAGCACTCGCCGGCTGAGCAGCGCAGCAGCCTCCGCGTCATAGGACGGCAGCGAGCGGTCCTCGAACAGGTGGCCCTCGCCGGGATAGAGAAAGAGCTCGGCATCCGGCACCATCGCGACGATCTCCCGGGCGGCATCCAAGTCGCCCTCACCGGCGAAGTAGGGGTCAAGCTCCATCCCGTGGATCTGCACCGGCACGCCGTCGGGCCACGGCCCGAACGCCCACTCACCGGTCACTGGAATACAGCACTCCAACAGCACCGCGGCCGCGGCACCGGGTCGGGTCTGGGCCAGTCGCTGCGCTTGCATACCGCCGGCGGAGATGCCGCAATAGACCAGGCCAGCCGGCAAATCGGCGACAGCGGCATCGGCCAGCGCATCCTGGTCCGGCCCCTCGGGGCCGCGTACGAAAGCCGCACCGTCCTCGATGGAGCCGAAGACACGGCCCCCGTACAGATCCGGGGTGTGCACGACGTGTCCGGCCCGGCGCCAGTCCTCGGCGAGGGCGAGCACACCAGAAGTGAGCCCGCAGATGTGGTGGAACAACACGATCTCTGCCATCGGCTTCCGCCCTTCGGTTCGGCTGTCAGAACGATTCTGACCAGAACGATTCCGACCCTAGTTCGACCCACCGACAGTGTCTTCGTCACTCGCTGCGCCAGCTACGTGCACAGACTCTGTCTTCCCTCCTCACGAGCGAACAAAAAACGCGTTCGCTCGTTCGTCAGTCCAGACAGAGCCGCACTCCGCGGCGCGGCCGCTCGCGACGGGAGCGCTCCGCCTCACGGCCACTCGCGACGGGGTCGTCACTCGCTGCGCCAGCTACGTGCACAGACTCTGCACTCCGCGGC